>SOJU01000141.1 GCA_004376465.1 Anaerolineales bacterium
CGCTGCCCTACGGCGGGATCGTTATGTACTGTACCAAATGGTGTACGGATTGTATTCAGGCGCGCGCGTGGCTCAAAGAACGCAATTTGGATTACACCGAAGTGGACGTTTACGATGTGCCAGGGGCCTTGAAGCAGGCACGGGAATGGGCCGGCAATCGCTTGGTCACGCCCACCTTCAACATCGACGGAACGATTGTCGTCGATTTTGACGTGGCGCGACTCGAGCAGGTCCTGGGCGAGTGAGGCTCAAAGACTTTAACACCCGTGAAGAATGACACATCACAAACTCTCGGCATGGATGCCCAGCCTTATATTAAAACGCCTCTAAGTGCCTGGTCGACTGGAATCCACATCTTCCGGGTCGACTGTGAACCATAACTTAAAGTAGGTTGTGTAGGACGCGCGGCGATGCAGGATAAGATGGGCGATCTTTTTGAATATCGCCTGGAGGTCGATAGCTTTGGAAAAGTCGAACAAACGAGTTTTCATACTCATCACAGCGCTTGGCATTTTGTTGAGCGCCTGCAGCCAAGTGGGTCAGGGCTTATCGTCTACGGATACGGCTGAGCCTGAGCCAATGCTAGCTCCGATGACGGATACGCCCATACCACCCACGCCGACGAATATTGAGACGCTAACACCATCGGCTACAGTAGAACCGACTTCAACCTCCACGCAAGTACCGCAGATCAGCGTCGATGAAAACACGAATTGCCGCTCGGGTCCAGGAGTTGACTATCCCAATAAAGGAGTGCTTCGCGTTGGGGAAGTAGCCGATGTGATCGGGAGAAGCACTGTGCCGGATTATTGGTATGTGACAAACGCACAACTCCCAGAAGACGGCTGCTGGCTGTGGGGTGAGTTTGGTCAGGTGGAGGGGGATACCGAAGTGTTACCGGTGTACACACCGGCGCCCAGCCCGACGCCTCAGGTTGGTTTCATTGTTTACGTAAAGAGCTTCGTAGATTGCGGATACGCAAAGAATGTCGTCTTCGGCGTGAAGAACGCGGGCAGCGAGCGGATCTGGTCTGGCTATGTCGAGGTGCAGGACCTTGGGACTGGTGGTACTTTGTATAAAGCCCGGGAACGGCATCCTTTCGCGGATAGCGTTGAGCCGGCTTGCCCACCCGGTCACGGGAATGAGCTATGGCCGGGTGAGACGCGCTACATCCATGTGCCGATATCACCCGGGAAATCAGGAATCTCAGCGGTGGGGATCATCACCTTATGTACTGCAGATCATCAAGGTGGAACTTGTCTGACGGAATACAGTTATTTTTACCTTAAATAATCAAAGCACTTTGTTAAGGATAATCGGAACAAGAGTTGATGATTGAGTTAAATGGCCAGATAGTTGATCTCAAGGCTACTTCGTTGAAAAGAGTAGAGATCCGTGAGTTTCATTGAATGTGTTTTTTACAGGTGAAGGAACTGTCGCAGGAAGTGCTGGCTTTTTGAGGTGGCTTATCCCTTGATGCTCATCTCGAGCCGCTGGCGCCGATGCAACGGGTCAAAGAAGATGACCTTGCCCATCGTTTTGGAGCAAACTCAAGGTTCTCCGACTTCTCCCAGCGCGTAGGCTATCGCCTCATCAAAGCTCATGGCCGCGCCCTCTGCATACACCCCCTCGAAATCTTCATTGCCCATGATTTCTCGTAATGCAGCCACCTGGTCTTCAAGTTCGCCACGGATAAGGGGCGGTATCCAAGTCTGAGAACCAGTCCTTAAAGCAGCCCCCAGTAGACGTGCTGCCCGCTTGTTGTGCCCCGCAATCTCTGCCAGCACGGCAAACCGTGCAAGACATCTGGCTATTTCATCCTTGCGGTCTAGCTTCGCAAAACCCAGCAGGCTTCCACGGAGGAATTCCGCGGCCTGGTCGAAGTCGCCATCGTGTTGGGCGACTCGAGCCAAGCGTCCCAATGATCGCGAGGCACAGGTTTCATCGCCAATCCGCTGCAAGATTTCCAGTCCATCTCGTAAATATTCGTCCGCCTCTCGATAATGTTCCATCTCTAAGGCAACCATACCCAGGCCTTGCAAAGCATGGGCTGCCATGACCTTGTCCTCGACCAATTCGCACTTTGAAAGGCTTTCCAGATAGACCTTTTTCGCTTCATGGTAATCGCCGTGATCGCGAAGTGTACCGCCAAGCGAGAAAAGCGAATGCGCGACATTCCAAACATCCCCTAGATCCTCGAATCGCTGCAGCGCCTCTTTCTGAAGCGCTACGGATCGATCGATGTCTTCTTCAATTTCTGCAATTTGACCGAGGTACCGGGTGGACCACGCCACACCCCATTCATCATCCAGCGATTGGAAGAGCTCTATGCTCTTCTTTAGGTTAGCCGTTCCCTCATCCAGATCCAGCTTGATAAAGGTTGTTGCTTGCCCCAGAAGATTCAAACACCAGGCCATACCCTCTTCATCACCGATGTCCATGCATATATCAAGAGCTTCCTTTACGAGTTCAAGTGGACCTGCCAGGTTTCCCCGAATGATTTCTAACCCTCCAGCTCGATAAAGGGCTTTTGCGCGCAGGTGAGGCTCAGGGTCTGTAGCCATGTCGAGCGACATGGTCAGCCATCTCCATGCTTCCTCCCAATAGCCACGGATGAACCAGAACCATCCTAAGGCGCCCACAAGTCGGGCCGCATCGTTTGCCCGATCGGAAGCGATCGACCATGCCAGCGCAGCACGAAGATTCTCATGCTCGTCTTCGAGGATCTCCAACCACTTTAACTGGTCGACGCCGCGTATTTTTGGATCAGTTTCTTCGGCCAGCTTGATGAAGAGATTGGCGTGGCGTCGGCGGAACTCATCTGCATCTCCTGAAGCGGTGAGCAATTCGGCGGAAAATTGACGTACCGTTTCAAGCATTCCGTACCGAGCAAGCCCATGTTTGTGATCCACGATGACCAACGACTTGTCGACAAGGTAGGATAGAAGATCGAGCACATCGGTTCTCGCCCCCAAATCGTCCTGTATCAATCCTTCGACATCTTCAAGGGTCCAACCCCCGGCGAACACCGAAAGTCGTGTTAACAGGAATTGCTCGGGCTCCGTCAGGAGGCCGAATGACCAATCCATCGTTGCCCGAAGGGTTTGGTGCCTTTCAAGTGCCGTCCGAGGACCCCCTGTTAGAAGCCGGAACCGATCTTGCAGGAGATCTTCGATCTGCTCGGGTGCGAGGATTTTCACCCTGACCGCAGCAAGTTCGATGGCCAGAGGAACCCCGTCAAGGCGGCGACAGATGTTTGCGATGGACGCTCTGTTGTCACTCGTGGGTTGGAAAACGGGAAGCGCAGCCACCGCCCGGTCGATGAAGAAACGTGTCGCTTCATACGTCTCAATCTCTTGTGGGAGCGACACTTCAGGAGGTACTTTCATTGAGGGCACGATGAACGATGTCTCGCCTGGGATTCCAAGATTTTCCCTGCTAGTTGCGAAGAGTTTGACCTCCGGGCACTCTCTAAGTAGGGTATTAGCAAGTCCAGCGCACGCCTCGATGAGGTGTTCACAATTGTTAAGAAGCATCAGGAGCTTCTTTCCCCGCAGGTAGCTCGTCAGAACGTCTCCCACGTCTCGACCTTCAACGGCCTCCTGAGCGCTCACCCCGAGCACCGCCGCTGCATGTTGAGGGACTAACTCAGGGTCTCTCAGCTTAGCGAACTCCACCAACCAGACACCATCTGGGAAATCCCCGACCAATTCGGCTGCGGCATGCAATGAGAGGCGAGTCTTTCCCATTCCTCCCACACCCACCAGCGTTAACAGGCGAATGGAGGGATCCCGCAACATATCACCGATCTCGACCAGTTCAGTTTCTCTGCCGATGAAGGGTGTAAGTTCAGCAGGCAAGTTGTGTCGTCGTTTCTCGCCAGGCGTACCTGGCGACAGAGCCTCCAGAGATTTTAGGGGAGGAAACTCAGCAGGCAGCCCATCAATGACCAACTGGCGGATTTGCTCTGTCCGGCGTACGTCTTTCAAACGGTGCCGGCCCAAATCCAGCAAACTCACGCCCTCCGGAAGTTCATCCATGACCAGCGCTGCAGTTGTCTCCGATAACAGCACCTGACCGCCATGGCCCACGTTAGCTATACGCGCTGCACGGTGCACGTCCATGCCGACGTAACCTTCTTCGGCCACCCAGGGCTCCCCTGTGTGCAGCCCGATCCGCACTCGCACTCCAACCCCCTCTGGCCAGGAGTGCGCCGCAAGCTCTCGTTGAGCGTTGACCGCAGACGCCACTGCATCGGTTGCTCGTGGGAAGGCGACAAAGAATTCTTCCCCCCGGCTATCCACCTCGTGCCCATTCCATTTGGCGAAAGCACCGCGCAAGATTTCGCGGTGCTCGTCCAGCAGAGTCGAATACAGGTCGCGCAGGCGCTTCAGAAGCTTGGTCGAACCTTCAATATCGGTGAAAAGGAAGGTGACCGTGCCTCCCGGTAGAACTGGGAAGGGTAGGTCGGTCTTGGGCTCATCGCTCATTTGGACATCCACTCAGGATAAATTGAGACATCTTGAGGTGAAAACAAACGAAGACACACGATGGGGAACTTACCTTCTCCAATGCTGCGTTGGGGGTATCCGCACGACTCTGAAACATCGCAAGCCTTCTTCATCTTATCCATGATATATCCATCCAGTCGTGAATTCAATATTAGCATATTCGTATTATCATACGCAGTTGCCTGCCCTCTCATCTTGGCAGGGCATCAGGACTCTTCGCTTGAACCCGCCGGCTACGCTCAGGATAGACGGATACGGGACGCCATGATCCAAAATACCGAGTTTTCGCGCAATCGGAAGCAAATCCCCTGGATGATGATATCCCCTCGCAGATCTAGTTGTTTATGATCCCAACCACGAGACACGCATCAGCGTGGGGTGCTTCATTCCAATACCGACTACATAATATTAGATGGGTTTAAAGTGAAGGGACAACTCACACAGACCACCCTGCGAGGCGTTGTCGTTTCAGAGAATGGTGAGTCCCTTGCAGAAATCCCGAATTGGTAAACCCTCTCCCGTGAACCATACTAGGTAGTTAATTAAAAGGCTTTCTTCTCACGATATGCGATTAAATTAATGGAGTGCATAGAATTGACGAGTAATATAGAATTCCCTACAATGGCTCTCATTCTTAGAGAGGAGGATGTATAGAGTAAAGAAGGCAGAACGGTGAGCGCGGAAAATTGTTTGATTGAGCCGCTACGAATAACAATTATGCCAGGAGGAGAAACGTAATGATCAGCAAACTCTTACCAAAGAAGCATGGGGCGCTATTAAGAGTGATTGGTTTAGTTGTGATCACAGCTTTGATGGTTCTAGGAACAACGATGTGTGCACCAGCAGCGGAAGAACCCCCGGTGGTGGAAGAACCCCCGGTGGTGGAAGAACCTCCAGTGGTGGAAGAACCCCCAGTGGTGGAAGAAGGTGTTACCTTGGCGATAGAGCACTTCAGTGTTATTGAAGGGACCACCTGGTCAGGCGCTCACGATCGTGCTGGTAAGCGCATAGCTGAGGTGTATCCGAACGTAGATTATGTTTTCCGTGAGGAAGTAGGACCTGATCTCACAAATCCCTACGCAGAGGAAATGATCGCGGACGGCGCTGATATCGTCATTGGCAATGCAGAGTTCATGGGTATGCCCTTGAAGGACATCGCCGATAAATATCCTGAGGTGTATTTTGGATCCATCATCGCCAGCGATCTATCCACAAAAAGAAACTTCATTCGCCTCTTCCCCAGGCAATACCAGGCTCTCTATCTGGAAGGGCTTATCGCTGGAGCATTGACCGAAACAGGTAATATCGGCATCGTCTCGGCATTTCCATCCGTCCAGGTCATCAGGCGGCAGAATGGCTTTATCCTGGGTGTGCAGGATGCAGCAGCGTTACTCGACAAAGATGTCAATATATACGTGAAGTATGTAGGTGACTGGTATCTGCCCACTGAAGAGCGTGATATCGCAGAGACTTTGATAACCCAGTACGACGTGGATGTCCTCACCCAGCAAACGGATTCAGGGTCTCCCCTTGATGTTGCCGCAGAACAAGGTATCTGGTTCGTCGGCAAGGACATGGATATCGTCGGGTTCTACGGGTGGTCGGACACAGATACTGTCGCCGTATCCTTCGATACGCGGTGGGAAGTCCTTTACAACTACATGTTGAGCGAATTCCTGGCCGGAGAAGAGAATCCGACGACCGTCCTCTATCTCGGCATGGAATCATTCATGGTCCTGGCGGACGGCTCAGAAGCCCCCACAGTTGACATCATGAACGATAATAAAGTGGGCGTGGATGCCATCAGCCCGGCAGCGCTTCCCTTCATCCCTGACGAGATCGTGGATCTTGTTGAGAAAACAAGGGCCGATATGATGTTGGGGACCTGGGATCCATTCACTGAGCATGCTTTCGTAAGCAACGGCACAGGCCTTGACTTGGCAGATACACCTGTTCCAGCTGCAGGAACTGAAGTCAAAGCAGCCGGTGAAGAGCCAACAGACGAGTGGCTGCTCTCCCAGTTCAACTTCGACGTTGAAGGTGTGACGATATTGGAGTAAAACAGCGTTAGGTGATCCTCCACGATCACATTAATGCAAAAAGGACACAACCAAGCACAAGCGTGAGACTCCCAATCTTGAGCGCAAATCCCAGGAATGGGAGCCTCATGCCTGCTTGCAGATCAACTTCAGTTTATTACAATCACATAAGAAGCTTGGAAGTTATCGATATTACCCCTATCGAGTATCGGCTGTTTCGGGTCACGGATAAAGACAGCCAGACCGGCATACAAGACAATGTCCTCCTCACGGAAGAGTGTCCAGTGCAAAAAGTGCTCATACAAGATATTAAACGCGGGGAAACGATCTTAGAAGCGCGAGGAATTACGAAGCGGTTCCCAGGCGTAGTAGCCAATGATCAAATCGATTTCAAGATTCGGGTGGGTGAAATTCACGCCGTTCTAGGGGAGAATGGCGCAGGAAAAACCACCTTGATGAAAATCCTTTTCGGCCAGTATCAACCTGACGAAGGGGAGATATTCATCGGAGGTGAAGAGGTCAGGTTCAAATCCCCTCTCGATGCTATCGACCTGGGAATCGGGATGGTCCATCAGCATCGCAAACTCATCCCCGCACACAGTGTCATCGAAAATATCATCCTCGGGCATCCCCACGCCGGGACAATACTCAATCTGAAGAGAGCTGAAAAAGAGGTGCTTGAAATTTGCGAAAAGTATGGATTCAGCTTGGATCTGAACGCAAAAGTTTGGCAGCTTTCTGAAGGCGAGAAACAATTGGTAGAGATAATTAAGGCGCTCTATCGTGGAGCAGAAATTCTCATTCTTGACGAACCCTCCTCCGCTCTGACCCCAATGGAAACCGAGAAACTTCTCACTTCCATCAAGGCCATGTCCAGAGGCGACCTTGCCATCGTCCCATTCATCACCCACAAACTTCCCATCGTGTTACGAATAAGCGATCGTGTGACGGTATTACGGAAAGGAAAGGTTGTCTGCTGCATCGATACATCTGAAGCTACAGAGCAGAGTCTCGCCAAGGAAATGGTTGGACGAGAGGTTATTTTTCGGATTGAACGGACTAAGGTAGAAAAGGGAGAGACGATCCTTCAGGTCGACGACCTCTCTGCCGTCAGCGATAAAGGAGTCGTGGCGCTTAATGGCGTCTCCTTCTCGATCAGTGAAGGGGAGATCTTCGGGGTAGCGGGAATCTCTGGAAACGGGCAACGGGAATTGGTGGAGGCGCTTGCCGGGCTTCGCAAGCCAGAGGGAGGCAGCGTGTGGCTGGATGGGGAAGATATCACATTTGCCGACAGTTTAAAAAGGTGGCAGCTGGGAATCGGGTATGTCCCCGCGGATCGTATCGCCATGGGTTCGATCGCAGATTTCTCCCTGGTTGAAAATGTCACGATGAATTATTACTTTGACCATGAATATTACCGGCGCGGCGTTCTTGACACTAAGAAGATCCGCGAGCTCACCAACGACATCATCGCAGAATATGACGTTGTAACGCCAAACGCCGACATCGTGGCAAAATGTCTCTCTGGGGGGAATCTTCAAAAGCTCATCCTGGCGCGGGTGCTCTCCCGGAAGCCACGACTTTTAATTGTGGATTTACCCACACAGGGTCTCGATGTTGGGGCAACAGAGTTTGTTCGCAATAAACTCATCGACGCGAAAAAGGAAGGAGCGTGTGTTCTGCTTATCTCCGAGGACCTGGATGAGGTGTTATCGCTCAGTGATTGGGTTGCGCCGATCTATGAGGGTGAGTTCATGGGTATCCTGCCCGGAGAAGATGCAAAACGAGAGCTTGTCGGCGCCATGATGGCAGGAATCCATCTGGATGAGGAATCAGCATGAGGATAGGCAGCCGCGAACTTAAACTGGAGAGAAGAGAATCGCTATCTGGCTGGCAGGCAACAGGAATCTCCATCCTTGCCATCCTCGTCGCTCTTGCCATCTTCAGCATCATTTTTATACTCGCCGGGATCAATCCGCTCACTGCCTACGCTGAAATCTTCTCCTACGCGTTCGCAAACCCCTTCGTCCTGCCATTGACGATGAATAGATTCATCTTCATTTTGCTTTGCACGTATGCTTTCATCATCCCATTCGCAGCTGGATTATGGAACATCGGCATGGCCGGCCAGCTCTACGCGGGATCATTAACCGTCTATGCTGTGCTGCTTGCGCTGGGGGTAAAAGAATTTCAATCCACCCAACTTCCCACAACGCTGGTGATATTAATGATGCTGATCGCGGCAATGCTTGGAGGCGCGTTCATTGGCGGGATCGCCGGATTCCTTAAAGGGAAATACAACGTCAATGAGATCGTGGTGACTATGATGTTGAATTTCATGACATTCTGGGTGGTTTCAGACTTTATCAAAGAAGGCGGCATTTTTATGAACCCTGGAGGAAGAGGTGAAAGTTTTGAGTTACCTCCATCCCTTCAACCTCCGTTAATCATGGGTGTCCCTTTCACCATATTCATCGCCATTGGTGTGGCTTTGCTACTATATTTCGTGCTGCGTAGAACCAAAATCGGGTATGAAATTCGAGCGTACGGAGAGAATCCGACCGCAGCTGCATACGCCGGAATTAGTAATTTCTCAATCCCCTTGCTTGTATTTATTATGGGCGGAGCATTGGCTGGATTAGCCGGGTATCACTACTTCGCTGCAGTTCCCGGGGTCTATAAAATCGCCAGGACTTATGGGTACTTCGGCGATCTTGCTTTTTATGGCATTATCTGCGGTTTAATTTCTCGGGGGAATCCATTGGCTGCCATCCCTGTGGCGTTTCTTTTTGGTGGGCTGTCAATTGGCGGCCGGCTCGTGCAGGGCAAGCTGGGTATGAGTTTCGGTGTTGATTACGCCCTGCTCGGTGTATTAATGATTACACTCGTCGCCTTTCAGTTTTTCTACAGGTATAAGTTTATTTGGGAAAATTCCCAAGGAGAGCCTTGATGTGGGAGTTCTTCATTAGGAGTCTAGATGCATCAACCATCTTCACAATTGCCGCGCTTGGTGAACTCATCGGGCAACGTTCGGGGATTCTCAATGTTGGCATCGAGGGTGTCATGCTCTTCGGCGCCACGCTGGGTTTTATCACCGCTAAAACCACCGGGAGCTATTTGCTCGGCTTCTTAGTGGGAATTGCCGTCGGAGGATTAATCGGACTTCTCCACGGATTTTTTTCCATAACGCTCGGAGGGGACCAAGTGGTAAGCGGCATGGGAATATGGATCCTGGGCTTCGGGCTCACCACATATATCGGCAGCCCCTACACGGGTCCACTCGGAATGGAGAGGATCCCCACGATCCTGGGTCTCTCCCCCTTCTTCTTCGTGGCCATCGCCTTGACGATAATCATTTGGTTCATATTATCGAAAACGAGCCTGGGATTACGTATTCGATCGGTCGGAGAGAGTCCAGAAGTTGCGGAGGTATCAGGCATTAGCGTCGCCAAGACGCGTTATCTGTGTGTTGTCGGCGGAGGGATGTTGATGGGCTTTGCGGGTGCTATCTTCTCCCTGGATTACAACCCGGTGTGGAGTTATAACTTCCTTCTCGGCAGGGGCTTTATCGCCCTCGCTCTTGTTTTCTTCTCAATGTGGAATCCTTTCATCCTCCTGGGTGGTTCCATCCTTTTCGGCACTCTCTGGCAGCTGTCGCTTAACCCACAGTTTATCCCTGGCCTTATGTCCCGATACAAATGGAGGACGGTGCCCTTCGCCATCACGCTTGGTGCCCTGCTGCTCATGTCTACGAAGTGGTTCAGGACGAAATGGGGTGCGGCAACGCCCGAAGCGCTTGGACAACCTTACGTAAAAGATTGATATGCTAAGAACAATTTTCTCAAAGCAACAGATTTATTCCATAGAGATGATCTATCTAATCGAAGCTACTTGCTGCCGCAGAACTACTCGTTAAGGGATCCTATAAACTCCATTCTCCATCAATATGATCACAACTGCACCCTTTCTTCTCAAGAATTTATGGTTTTCTTTCGTCAGCCGAACATCTTATCAAAACAGTACCTCACAGCAATGTTGGAGCCCGCGAACTTGGAATGACTCTTGAATTTATGCGACAATAGCGCAGAAGATGGAATCCCCAAGTAGTTTGCAGCGTGCGGATGGGAAGTTCACAACTCCACAGGTTTTACGGAGACCATAAATGAGTCCACTGAAGGGCATTCGAGTACTGGATCTTAGCCGGGCAATGGCAGGGCCGTATTGCACTATGATGCTCGGAGATCTAGGTGCGGACGTGATAAAAGTGGAGCGCCCAGGAAGCGGCGATGAAAGCCGTGGGTGGGGGCCGCCGTTTGTTGGGCAATCGAATGACAACCCCTCGGGTGAATCGACTTACTTCCTATCTGTAAATCGCAATAAACGCAGCATCACTGTTAATTTAAAGAGCAGCGAAGGGCAAGAAGTCATTCAGCGTTTAGCGAGCTTGTGTGATGTGCTCGTGGAGAACTTCCGGACTGGAGTGCTTGAAAAGCTGGGGTTGGGCTATGAAGACATGAAGAAACTCAATCCCAGCCTGGTGTATTGCTCCATCAGTGGGTATGGGCGAACCGGCCCGTACGCCGGACGACCTGGCTACGATGTGATTATCCAGGCCGAGGGGGGGATGATGGGGATCACCGGTCCTGTTGAAGGGCCCCCTTCAAGGGTAGGTGTGCCGATCGTGGATATCACAACGGGCATGTTCGCGGCGACCTCCATCCTGGCGGCGCTGCGCGCCCGCGACCAAACGAATGAGGGACAACTCATCGACGTTTCGCTCTTCGATACGCAGGCAGCGCTCTTAACGAATGTTGCCTCCAGCTATCTGATTGGAGGAACCGATCCGCTCCGAATGGGGAATGACCACCCCAATCTGGCGCCCTACGGAGCCTTCCGCGCGAAAGATGGCTGGCTCGTCCTCGGCGTCGCCAACGAACGCCAATGGGAAACCTTCTGTGCGGTAATTGATCGACCAGATTTCCGCGAGGATGTGCGCTTCAAGACGAATGGAGACCGTGTAGCTCATAGGGTTGAATTTGGTGAGATACTCAGCGAGGTTATCGCCACGCGCCCGGCGAGCGAATGGCTAAGCGCCTTGCGTAATGCCGGGCTTCCCTGCGGTCCTATCAATGACGTAGCCGCGGTCTTCGATCACCCCCAGGTTCAGCCCAGGGAGCTGATATTGGAGGTGGAACATCCCAATGCCGGTCCGATTCACCTCACCGGGTTTCCTTATAAACTTACGCAGACGCCGGCCGAACTACGGCATCCTCCTCCGCTGCTCGGGGAGCATACAGAGGATGTGCTCACGGAGATGTTGGGTTACTCTAAGGAGGAAGTCGCACAATTTCAGGAGCGAGGGGCGATTTAGAATAATTCTACTAACCACCCTGAAGATCCTTTAGTGGGATCATCCATCTCGAAGTGAATTTTTCAAGGATTGTGGTGTTGTCATGATATCTAAAGTAGAGATTCGATCCGGTGCATATTACGACTCGGTCATCCTCATGCAGCTGCAGCGAGAGCTCGCTGCTCTCCCCGATGTCATTGATGCTGGTGTGGTGATGGGGACAGAGGCGAATAAGAATATTCTCAGTCAAAACAACATGTTGTCGCCCGAGGGTAAAGCTGCCGGGCCGGAGGATTTGCTAATTGTCGTGCAAGCTCCAAGCGGGAAGGTTGCACTGGACGCGCTGGGCAAAGTGGATGAGCTGCTTACCCGCCGACGCCAGGCCGCAGATCATGAATACCGGCCAAAGAGCATTGAAACTGCAGCAGAGATGGCACCGGATGCGCGCTGGGCGCTCGTCTCTGTGCCGGGTCGCTACGCCGCCGACGTCACCCGAACTTTACTTAACCTGGAGAAGAATGTCTTCCTCTACAGTGACAATGTCACCCTCGAGGATGAGATTGCGATCAAGCAAGCAGCAAGAGAGAAGGGGTTAATGGTAATGGGTCCCGATTGCGGCACCGCAATCGTTAATGGCGTCGGACTGGGATTTGCAAACCAGGTGCACCGAGGCCCCATCGGATTGGTCGCTGCCTCAGGGACAGGTCTGCAAGCGGTGAGTGTGCGCATCCACCAGCTGGGTAGCGGTATTACCCATGCCATAGGGACAGGTGGACGAGACCTCTCCGATGCGGTGGAGGCGATCACTGCATTTCAAGGGCTCGACCTCCTCCGGCGTGACCCCGATACGCAAGTCATCGTCTTAATTTCCAAACCCCCATCTGCAACCGTGGCAGAAAAACTTGTGCAAGTTGCGCGGCTATCGGGCAAACCTGTGGTCGTAGATTTTATCGGCTATGCAAGCCCTGTCCGACAAGTGGAAAATGTGTTCTATGCAGCTTCCTTCGATGAGACTGCCGAGCTGGCTGTAAAGCTGGCTTCCGCTTCTTCCGAAGTTGCACCCTCAACAGAAGTGGACGCCAGTGCTTTTTCATCAACCCAACGCTACCTGCGCGGCCTCTTCTCGGGAGGCACATTGGCGTACGAAACCCTACTAATCTTGCAGGCGTACATCCCTGATGTTTATTCCAATGTCCCACTAAAGGAAGAACTCCGCCTACCCGACGCGTTAGTCAGTCAGGAGAACACCATCGTCGATCTCGGTGAGGATGAGTTCACTGTCGGACGCCTGCATCCGATGATGGACAACGATCTTCGTATCCGCAGACTGGAGCAGGAAGCTTCCGACCCTGAAGTGGCCGTGCTCCTGCTCGACGTGGTCCTAGGTCACGGCGCACATCCCGACCCCGCCAGCGAGCTGGCGCCGGCGATCCAGAGGGCACTTGAGACTGCCAGTAAGGCGGGTCGCCATCTAGAGGCGGTCGCGGTCGTGGTCGGAACGGATGAAGACCCGCAAGGTTTAGATGCGCAGATTTCACAGCTCGAAGCAGCGGGCGCTAAAGTCTGGACCAGCAACGAAGCCGCGGCGCGGTATGTGGGTCGCTTGATTCAAGCCCTCTCGCCCGAACCCGAGATCCATGACCACACGCCAGTAGATTTGAGTGTTTTGAAGGATTCGCTGTCGGCAATTAATGTTGGGGTGGAATCATTTGCCGAAAGCCTGTCGGCTCAGGATGCTTCTGTGATCCATGTGGATTGGCGTCCGCCAGCGGGTGGTAATCAGGAGCTGATGTCCATTCTTGAGAGGATGAAGGGTAAATGATCGGAGACCAGGAATGAAGGAATTTATTGCCGCTTGTGTTCAGATCGCCATTACTCCCAATGACGTACAAGCTAACGTGTCGAAGGGTGTTAGCTGGTTGACGAAGGCTGTGAGCGAAAATGAAGCCGAGCTTGTCGTTTTTCCAGAGTCGGTGACGACCGGCTATGAAACCGGCCTGGATGCCGAGGGCTTATGGGACTTGGTCGACGAAGCTCCGGGATTGATCACCCAGGGGATCCAGGAAGCTGCTGATGAGCTTGGCGTCTATGTCGTCTGGCCATCCTACCGTCGGGGACCCGTGCGCGGAGACGTCTACAATTCGTCGATCTTGATAGGTCCGGATGGAGAGATCATAGGCATCTACGATAAAACCCACCCGGCGCCCTGGGAGCGACGCGATCACGGAGGATGGGCGCTCGTGGGTGATCACGCTGATGTATATGAAACTGAGCTGGGTACCCTGGGCATGATCATTTGCTACGACGGGGATTTCCCGGAGCTGTCGCGCATACTGGCGGTGAAGGGCGCTGAGATCATTGTTCGCGTATCCGCACTGCAGCGCAGTTTCGATATTTGGCTCATGACAAATTCTGCGCGAGCCTACGACAACCATGTGTATGTCATTGCCAGCAACCTGGTCGGACGGGATGCGAAGGATAACTACGGTTTTGGGCACAGTATGATCGTCAACCCGATCGCCTGGCGATTGGCGCAGGCGCGCGGCACCGAAGAAATCATCGCCGCTCGCCTTGATCCCGATCCCCTTCGCTACATCACCTGGGGTAGCAAACATCCACAAAATTTCGATCACCTGGAGGATCGCAACCTCGAACTTTATAAAGAGAGCCTTAAAGAAGCTCGATCTCGCTTCGAGATCGGGAAACATTTTCGACCGTCGGGGGCAGAGGGTGATAATTGAGGTAGACCATTATTGTTTGATGACTAACTGGCAATAGCAAGCCAGCGTCATCGAGCAGGGGAGGACCCATGGATATTGATAAGGCTAATTCAGAAGCGTGTGAACGAATGATGGAGTCTCGTCCGCTTGTAGTGGGTTTGGGGAAAGCGTTGGATGTGATTCCGGACATGCGTGAGAATTTGTTGCTGCACGCCGGACCTCCCATCACCTGGGAAAGGGCGTCCGGACCCATGCGCGGCGCCATTACCGGAGCCTTGATCTTCGAAGGCAAGGCGAAAGACGAAATAAGCGCCCAGGCTCTGGTTGAGTCGGGCAAGATAGCGCTTGAACCCTGTCATCACCACCAGGCGGTGGGACCGATGGCCGGCGTCATCTGCCCATCTATGTCGGTTTATATCCTTGAGGACACGGTCCATGGGAACAAGTCCTTTTCTAACCTGAACGAGGGCTATGGCAAAGTGCTGCGCTATGGCGCTTACAGCGAGGAGGTATTAGAGCGCTTGCGCTGGATAGAGGAGGTGATGGCTCCGGTCTTGAATGATGCCATCCAGGCCAGCGAGGGGATCGACATCCGGGCGCTTCTGGCCGAAGCGCTGCACATGGGCGACGAAGGACACAACCGGAACAAAGCCGGTTCGGTGCTTTTCACGAAGATCCTCGCCCCATTCATCGTTAGGGTGACCAAAGACTCAGAAGTTGCCGCGCAAATCATAGAGAATTTGGGCGATAATGCTTTGACCGTACTCAACCCCGTCATGGCCGCCTGTAAAGCCATGGTCGATGCGGCTCACGGGATCAAAGGCAGCACCATCGTGAGCGTCATGGCCCGTAATGGCACGGATTTCGGGATCCGGATCAGCGGATTAGGCGACCGATGGTTTACCGCTCCAGTTGCCGTGCCGAAAGGGTTGTACTTCCCGGGTTTCACGGAAGAGGACGCGAGCGGGGATATTGGTGATAGCACCATCACCGAGACGGCAGGCATTGGTGGTTTTGCTATGGCTAGCGCGCCAGCCATCGTCACATTCGTTAGCGGTACGCCAAGAGATGCGATAAACGCCACGCTGGAAATGTATGAAATCTGCTTCGCTGAGCACAAATACTTCACGATGCCCCCTCTCGATTTCCGGGGGACGCCGACCGGGATTGACATACGAAAGGTCGTCGAGAAAGGCATCACTCCCCGTGTGAACACGGGTATCGCCCACAAAGATGCAGGGGTGGGGCAGGTTGGAGCCGGTTTGGTGCGCCCACCGATGGAGATGTTCGAGGAGGCACTCGTGGCGTTTGCCAAAGAATACGATATTTGAGCGTCGACGAAGATCATCCCTCGCCAAAATTGAATGTGAGCGGGAATACAGATTTGAAAGTGAGGTTTGAATGGATCGAGATCGTTTTATCAAAACCATGACAGATGCCAAACTTTATGACTTGACCCAGGATTGCAGTATCTTTACGCCTCCCTGGCCGGGAGAAAAATCACTGGAGGTTCATTTTTTCAAACGTGTGACAGGCGCCTATGGGGGAGGGCAGGGTGCGAATGGTCAGATCCTCAATTGGAGCAACACCGTAGGCACGCATTTGGTTGGAGAGCGAGCCTTCCATTCCGCGGGTAGAGCCATCGCCGATGTTGGTTTGAGAGATCTTTGTGGTCCGGGAGTCGTGGTCGATATTTCGGATGCGGTCTCCGACTACAGCCTGTACACCCCCGAGATGATCACTGAGCGGGCAACGGTCAAAGAGGGGGATATTCTGATTATCAACACTGGATATCATAAATACTCGTGGGATCAACCTGATGTTTTCAATGAAGATGCGCAGGGCGGCGTCGAGTCGAAGGAGTTTGGATTCCTCGTTCGCCATCCTGGCCCCTCCCCCGACTTCTTCAAGTGGGCTTTGGAGATGAAACTAAAAGTCGTGGGGGTGGATTGTGGCTGCGCCGAACACCCGATGAACACGCCCATCCGCCGGATGCACGAGCGTGAGTTTCAGAAAGCCGAGGAGAAATTACTCAAAGAGCACGGAAAAACGTGGGATGAAATGTATCCGCAAGACGAATACTACAAGATGACCCACGCGGACATTCCCAACGCTCACTTGCTCTTCGTTGAATCCATAGTCGGCGACATTGACAAGCTGAAAAACCAACGTGCCTGGATCATGATTATGCCCATCCCCTTCATGGAGGTCGAAACCGCATGGGCGCGTGTCTCTGCCCTAACGGCGCCGAAGGGCATGGAGGAAGAAGAGTTCATCAAGGTCATGAGCTCAGCTGAGATGCTGGATCTCACGATCCCATTCAGCGTCCAAACCCCTCAATGGCTGAATTACATTCCACTGAGCGTGACCTACACCAAGCGGGTCGGGGGCCAATTCTTCGGCATGGGCAGGAATGGTTCGATCTGCAATGCCAGCATCCACCTGGCGAGCCACATGGATGGCGAGATACACTTCTACCCAGCGGGTCGATCCATTGGAAAAGTCCCCTTAGAAGAATGGGTTGGACCGGGCGTTATTGCCGATATTTCACATCTGGTCAGCAATTCAAGTGTGTACACACCCAAGATGATTGAAGAAGTGGTGGACATTCACAAGGGCGACATACTCATCATCAAGACGGGATGGCATAAATACGGGTGGAAAAGCCCTGAATCGGATGAATTCCGCTATATGGTGAATCACCCCGGTCCTTCCCCGGATTTCTCGGACTGGTGTGTGGACATGCAGATCAAGTGGATCGGGGTCGACGCCGTGAGCGCGGATCATCCCATGAACACCATCATGCGTATCTGGCACCCGAAGACTTTCGAGGAAGCCAACCGCAAGCTGATCGCCGATTTCGGCAAAGACTGGGATGAGATGTACCCACTGGATAAGTACTACCAGGATATGCATCTGAATCTCTTCCCGAAGCGTATCGTCCATGCCGAAAACATGGGGCTCGACATCGATAAAGCCGAGAGCGGCAGGTATTACATCGGCTGCTACGTCCAAAAAGCCATGGAGGCCGAATCGATGTGGGGTAGATTCGTAGCTTTCAAGGAGAGCAGCGAAGGTTAGGAGGTTCTGAAATGATCCTCGTTACTGGAGCTGCGGGCAAGACCGGGCGGTACGTTATCCAGGAGCTGGTCGAGAAAGGCGCGCGGATACGAGCATTTGTCCACCACAGGGCGTATATCGAGCGGGTTGAAGAAATCGGCGCGATCGAGGTCGTCCATGGCGATTTGTGCGACCGGCGGACGGTGGACCAAGCGGTCGAAGGAATAAGAGCGGTATATCACATACCGCCTAATGTCCACCCGGATGAGGTTGCGATCGGGCAGACGATGATCTCTGCTTCACAATCGGCTGAGATCGAGCACTTTGTTTATCACTCCGTGGTGCATCCGCATATCGAAGCTATGCCGCACCATTGGCAGAAGATGCGTGTCGAAGAGCAGCTCTTTTCCTGCGGTCTAGCCTTTACCATTTTGCAGCCCGCAGCATACATGCAGAATATCCTGGCTCAATGGGACACACTGATCGGGGATGGTTGCTACCGTGTACCCTATCCGCTCGAAACCCGATTGAGCCTCGTCGATCTGAAAGACGTCGCCGAAGCTGCCCGGCTCGTTCTCACCGAGGATGGACACATAGGTGCGACGTATGAGCTGATTGGCACCAAGCCGATGTCCCAGGTCGAAGTTGCCCAGGCATTGAGCGATGGTTTGGGTCGAGAAGTAACCGTTGAAAAGACACCGATCGAAGTCTGGGAGCAGGGCGCTCGGGACGCCGGATTGGGAACATATGCGATCGAGACGCTAACGCAAATGTTTCATTACTATGAGCATCACGACTTTGTTGGTAGCCCGCAAATCCTGAACTGGCTGCTTGGGCGTCCGCCGACGACTCTGGCTGAGGCCATCGAGCGTAAGCGCGCGCGTCGCGAGAACGACAACTGAAATGAACCCTGGAGTAATAGGGGTTCTTTGAGGAGGGAAATAAGCCTATGAAGCCTGCACCATTCGAATACATTGCACCAACCACCGTAGAGGAGGCTTTGGGTCATCTCGCTGAATATGGTTATGATGCCAAAATCCTGGCTGGCGGTCAGAGCCTGATCCCGATGATGAATTTCCGTCTGGCTCAACCGTCGGTGCTGGTCGATCTGAATAAGCTCGCGGAGCTTTCATTTATCCGCTCCGAAAAGGATGGTGAGCTGCGCATCGGCGCCATGACTCGCCATTTTCAGGTTGAGCGTGATGACCTTGTGGCCGAACATGCACCGCTGATCCACGAGGCCATGCCGAAAATCGCCACTCCACAGATCCGCAGCCGGGGGACCTTCGGTGGAAGCATTGCCCATGCGGATCCAGCTGCTGAATTAACCACGATCTGTGTCGCACTGGATGGGCGTTTTCGCTGCCAGAGTGCGCGCGGGGAGCGCTGGGTCCCGGCGCAGGATTTCTTCCTGGGTATGTTCACCTCGGTTCTGGAGCCCGATGAGATGCTGGTCGAGATCGCAATTCCACCGATGGCGCCACGCACGGGCTGGGCGTTGGAAGAGGCAGCACGACGCGCACACGATTTCGCGCTGGTAGGCGTGGGCGCAGTGGTGACCTTGGACGCGAAGGACTGTTGTGAACGTGCTCGGCTGGTGTTCTTTAGTGTCGGTGATGGACCGGTGGAAGCGGTGAAGGCCACAGAGATGCTTATTGGGAAGGAAGTTTCCCCCGATTTAATCCGCGCAGCAGCCGAAGCGGTGACCGATGAACTTGATCCGAGCGCGGACATCCACGCCTCGGTGCAGTATCGATTGCATTTAGCCAGGGTCTTGGCGAGACGAGCGCTCGAGAAAGCGTTCGCGCGCGCCGCTGCCCCCGGAACCCAAGCAGCGTGAGAGAGGAAATGCCATGAGCGAAGCAATGGACATTACTGTCACCGTCAATGGAGAGGTCTTTCAGAAGACGATCGAACCCCGTCTGCTCCTCAGCGATTTCATCCGCCACGAGCTCAATCTCTCCGGGACGCATGTCGGCTGCGAACACGGTGTGTGCGGGGCTTGTACGATCTTGTTCGATGGAATGCCCGTCCGCTCTTGCCTGATGTTCGCCGTACAGGCTGATGGGCATGAAATTCGCACCGTTGAAGACCTCGGGACCATGGAGAATTTGCACCCACTCCAAGAGGCGTTCCAGGAAGCCCACGCTCTGCAATGTGGCTTCTGCACATCCGGCTTCCTGATGAGTATCCTCCCCGTCCTCGAGGGAACGACGGACCTGAGTGAAGAGGACCTCAAGCGGGCGATGGAGGGAAACCTCTGCCGCTGCACAGGATACCAGCATATCAGGGATGCGGTCCAACTGGCCGCCGAAAAGATGTCGTCGGGGAGTGAATCATGATGGCCAAATTGATAGGGAAGCGCATCACGCGCAATGAAGACCCTCGTTTGCTCACTGGTCAGGCGTTATTCGTCGATGATGTTGAGCTACCGGGCATGCTTCACGCTGCCTTTCTCCGCAGCGAATACGCCCACGCCAAATTGAAAGGCATTGATCTTTCAGCTGCGTTGGAGCGGCCGGGGGTGGTTGCGGCATTCACGGCAGAAGATATGGGCGACGACTGGGCTCCGGGCCCCCCGCTGGTGATCCCGCCGCCGACCATCGAGGATGTGGAATTCTACACTCGCACGCAAGTCCCACTGGTGAAGGATAAGGTTCGCCACGCCGGTGAACCCCTCGCCATCGTCATCGCCGATAGCCGCTATATCGCCGAAGACGCGTTGGACGATATCGTCGTCGACCTCGAACCCCTTGATGTGGTGACGAACATCGAGCGCGCGTTGGAGCCTGATTCGCCGCTGGTTCATGATGATCTCGAATCCAATCTCGCCGCGCATCTCGTCCAGGAGAAGGGCGACTACGCGGCCATACGTGAGAGTGCCGATAAGGTGATCAAGCGGCGTATCGTCATTGAACGCGGAATCGCCGGCGCAATGGAGAACCGCGGCATCGTCGCCTCCTGGGACAATAAGCAGCAGCAATTGACTGTCTGGGATACGACGCAATCGCCCATTCCCATCCGCAACGGTTTGGCGAGCATGTTCGGGTTATCCGAACATCAAGTCCGTGTGATCGCGCCCTTCGTCGGCGGCGGCTTCGGACCCAAGATCATGATGTTTTACCCGGAGGAGGTGCTGCTCACCTGGTCCACGCTTAAGATGGGCAAGCCGATCAAATGGATCGAGGACCGCCGCGAGAACTTCTACGCCACAACTCAGGAGCGCGGACAGATCCATGATGTTGAATTAGCGCTCACAAACGACGGGCGCATCCTGGGGATGCGCGACGATTTTCTGCATGACACCGGCGCCTATGATCCCTACGGGCTGACCATCCCGCTGAATACCCAGTGCCATGCACTGGGCCCCTACGATATACCCAACTTCAGCTCCGATTTGAAAGTCGTTTTCACCAACAAGACCCTCACCACGCCGGTCCGCGGGGCCGGGCGACCGCAGGGAGTGTTTGTGATCGAACGGATGCTGGATATCGCCGCCAAAGAGTTGGGCATCGACCGAGCGGAGATCCGTAAGCGGAACTACCTTCCCAGGGATGTATTCCCCTATGACAACCTCATCATCGACCAGGCTTTTTCGTCCTTCGTAATCGACAGTGGGGATTATCTTCCGGCGATGGAGAAAGCACTTAAGCTGATTGATTACGAGAAGTTCACCCAGGAGGAGCAGCCTAAGCTGCGGGAGGAAGGGAGGCGGGTGGGCATCGGAGTCGTTTCGTTCATCGAGACGACGGGCGTCGGCCCTTACGAGGGCGCCCGGGTGACGATCGAGTCGAGCGGGAAGGTTAATACGGCAACGGGTGTCGGCACCCAGGGGCAAGGTCACTTCACAACCTTTGCGCAGATCGTCGCCGAGCAACTGGGGGTGGATGTTCGCGATGTGCACCTGGTGACTGGAGACACAGCACAGTTCCACTGGGGGACGGGCACATTTGCCAGTCGCGGCGCAGTTGTCGCTGCGAATGCGGTGAATGCTGCCGCTTCGATCGTGCGCGGGAAGGTCCTGAAGCTTGCCAGTGAGTTGCTCGACACACCCGAAGAGGAGTTGGAGCTCGAGGATGGTGTCGTCCGTGTGGCCGATATCCCGACTCAATTTATTAGCCTGGGTGATCTGGCTCAACGTTCCAATCCGCTGCGCGGCGCCGTTGAACCAGGCACCGAGCCAGGGCTCGAAGCGACGGCCTACTTCGGTCCGAAATATGGAGCTACGGCCTTCGGCACACACGCCATGATCGTCGAAGTCGATCCAGAGACGATGATGGTAGAGATCAAGCGCTACATCGTCGTCGAAGACTGCGGCACGGTACTCAACCCGCTCATCGTTGAAGGACAGCTACATGGCGGTGTCGCACTCGGCATTGGCAATTCCTTCTACGAGAAATTGGTCTTTGATGACAATGGACAGCTCCTAAACGCCTCTTTTGCGGATTACTTGATCCCCACAGCGGCGGAGATTCCCACAATTGAAATAGCTCATCAAGTCACACCTTCACCGCTGAATCCGTTGGGCAGCAAGGGTGTCGGTGAGGCTGGGGCCATCCCGGTCCCGGCGCTCTTCGCTCAGGCGGTGGAGAACGCGCTAGGTGTGGATGGGCTGGAGATTCTCGAATCGCCGCTCAGTCCGCAGAGGCTGTTCGAGTTATTCCACGGAGAGGAGAAAGACGCATGAGGATCGAAGGCGAGCACGTTTTTAACGGCTCTCGAGAGGATGTCTGGGCGATGGTGCGCGACCCTGAAGTCCTGGCAACGTTGGTTCCAGGCACAACGGAATTGACCCAGCTCTCGGAGTCCGAATACGAGGGAGAGATCAACCTGCGTATAGGACCCATTTCGGGGAGTTTCTCCGGGAGGATCTTCGTCGAAGATGAGTTACCCCCCGAGAGCTGTACATTGAAAGCCGAAGGCGAGGGGAGGGCGGGCTTCTTTAAAGGCAGCGGCACGGTTCATCTGACCGAGCAAGACGATGGGACGCTGATGAAATATGAAGGGGATATTCAGATCGGCGGGAAATTAGCCAGCATTGGCCAGCGGCTCATCGATATGACGAGTAAGACCATGATCCGCCAGGGGATGAAGGGTTTAGATGCTGCTTTAGAAGAACGCAAAGCAAACGTCACAGACGAATAGATGGGGGGCCGCCTTCCATGCGGAGCCTCACCTAAATCTCCGCGAGTTTCCACTTCTAGATAGTTTGCATAGTTTATTAGGGTTAAACTCCACTTAATACCAAGTTTAGCCCATAAATGAGTTATTCTTGCGCATGATACTATAGTGTGATACTATGCCGCTAAGAAGAAAGCACCTGAATACTCTAGAGGCGATATTTTCGTATCCAATACAAGCGAATATTCATTGGATTGATATTGAAGCATTGCTTATCGCTTTAGGGGCAGAATGCTCAGAAGGTCGTTGTTCGAGATTACGAGTTGTGTTGAATGATGTAAGAGCTGTTTTTCACCAACCCCATCCGCGGAAGGAAGCTTCCAAGAGTACAGTTCGGTCGGTAAGACGATTTCTTGATGAAGCGGGAGTATCGGTATGATGGAATATAAGGGATATATAGCTAATGTTGAATTCGATGATGGCGCTAGAATTTTCCACGGTGATGTATTAAATCTCCGTGATGTAATTACTTTTGAAGCCGATACAGTTGATGATCTCCTTCAGGCTTTCCACGATTCTGTAGATGATTATTTGGATTTTTGTGCAGAGAGAGGAGAAGATCCTGAACGGCCATTTTCTGGAAAGTTTATAGTCCGCCTCGGCACAGAGTTGCATAAGAAAATCTATATCAAAGCGAAGTTAGAAAAGAAGAGCCTGAATTCTTGGGTTTCCGATGCACTTGAGGCAGTACTATCTCGCGATTTACCTAAAATCACTCCTTGATCTATCATCGGCCAAACGGCTTTCTTCACTAACCCAACCGGGGTTTTGGGACAGCCCATCCTTATAGACAGCTTCACGTTCCTTGACAGGTGGACAGCCATCGATTATCGTTAGCACCGTCTTAATAATTAGCCAGCAGTCGTTGCCGCTGTTACGTTTGAGCTCCGCTCGATTCCCCTGACATCCGCTTGACTTCTGAAACAAGGATTTAATTTATATGAACTTCAATCAGTTCAATCTTGATTCCCGTTTAAATGACGGGATTAAACGTGAGGGTTATCACACGCCAACGCCGATTCAGTTAGCGGCTATTCCCCTCGCCCTTGCCGGGCACGATCTAATCGGCACTGCCCAAACGGGCACAGGAAAGACGGCGGCTTTTGTCCTGCCTATCCTACATAAACTACTCACAGGTCCACGCAACCGAACGCGGGCTTTAATCATCACACCAACCCGTGAGTTGGCTGAACAAATTCACCAGGCCATAGGCAGCCTAAGAGGCGGGACAAATATACGCAGCATTGCTATTTACGGGGGTGTTGGGGCAGCAGTCCAAATTGAGGCGCTGCACCGCGGCGTGGAAATTGTAGTGGCCTGCCCGGGGCGGCTGCTGGATCATATCCAAAATAAACATGCCAAACTGGGGCAGTTGGAAGTGTTGGTGTTAGATGAGGCCGACCGGATGCTTGATATGGGTTTCTTGCCTGATATTAAACGTATCCTCCAGCACGTACCCGTACGGCGCCAAACCATGTTGTTTTCAGCTACTTTCCCCAAAGAGATTGAGCGCCTTGCAGCCCAGACTCTGCACAAACCTGAACGGGTCGCCATTGGGCTTGCCCGTCCAGTTCACACAGTAACCCATACGCTTTACCCGGTGCCGCATCACCTGAAAAGGGGACTGGTGATTAAATTACTCCAGCAGACGGACACCAATTCGGTGTTGATCTTCACCCGCACGAAACACCGCGCCCAGCGGTTGGCAAAACAAATAGCAGGCAGCGGCTTCAAGGTAACCAGTTTGCACAGTAACCGCACCCAGGGTCAGCGCCGTGCAGCGCTAAAAGGGTTCAAACAAGGCAGGTACCAGATTATGGTAGCGACGGACATAGCCGCGCGCGGTCTGGACATTGATAGCATCTCACATGTGATCAATTACGATATGCCCGACACTGCAGATGCTTACATTCACCGGATCGGGCGCACGGGGAGGGCCAAGCGCACGGGGGAAGCCTTCACCTTGATCACCGCGGACGATCAGGCATTGGTACAAAAAATTGAAAAGATCATGAAGCAAAAACTGCCGCGGCAAACGCTGCCAGATTTCAATTACGATGTACCTAAACCGGATTACCCGCAGACTGCCCGGAAACCAAAGCCGCGCAACAAGCGGACATCTCCTGCTCGGTCACACTATCGCGCCCGCCAGATCTGACCGATAAACCCGACCCTAAAACCAGCCGGACGATTATGTTCGGCTGGTTTTTATTGTTAAACCATGCGTAGGGGACGGCAGAGAGATCAAAGGGGCGAACCAATATTTTTTTTGGGGGGGGGCAGATCGAAGAGAGAAATATTAGGAGTGGCCGATTATGAAAATAATCGGAAGCATTATTTTTTTTCAACGCAAGCTTCCTCGTTCGTACTTTATCGAAAATCAAATATGAATAGAAATCCATGGTTCAACAAATTAGACTGCGGCGGTGCACCCCAATTCTTGATTTAGTTGACGAAATTTCAATTGTCAGATATAATCTGACATATGTCAGAAAGTAACTTACAAGTATCAGATACATTCTGACAGAGGTAACCGTATGGAAATAGCTACATTGGAACCCATTCTGGGTTCAGTAAACGCTGAGAGAGTTCTTGTTTATGTACTCGCAAGGGGAGAAGGATATGCGCGCGAAATTGCCAGATTCTTCGGTGCAGATCCGGATTCAATACAAAAGCAACTAGTGAAGCTTGAATCCGGTAGTGTATTGACCAGCAAAGAGTATGGCCGAACCATCCTGTATAAATTTAATCCCCGATACGCATTCCTGCCAGAGCTAAAGAGATTGCTCGAAAAAGCCCTGAGTTTCTATCCAGAGGGAGAGCGTGAGCGCCTTATGATGTCAAGACGGCGCCCTAGGCGTAGAGGTAAGCCATTGTGAAGCCGATTCGAGACATGACTCAGGCCGAATTGGGTGCCTATGTCCAATCACACTTGAGCGCCAAAGGGATTGACGTTGTCTTATCAGGAGGCGCGGTCGTGGCAATCTACACTAATGGTAGGTATGTCTCGGGCAATCTAGATTTTGTCAATCGGTATTTTGTAAAGCGGTCGGTGATAAAAAGTGCAATTGAAGAGTTGGGATTTAAAGAAGCAGGAAGGCATTTCGAACACCACGATACAGAATACTTCGTAGAATTCCCTCCTGGGCCGCTTGCAATCGGCGAAGAATATAATATCAAGATCGACGAGTTCGAAATGGAAACAGGGATCCTGCGCTTAATCTCGCCGACCGATTGTGTGAAGGATAGACTAGTCTGGTATTACCATGACGGTGATAGACAGTGCTTATCACAAGCTATACTCGTGGCGCAAGATCATCAAATCGACATTGATAAAATCAGAGAATGGTCAGACGGTGAGGGGAAACTTGAGGAGTTCGAAGAGATCGAGGCAGAGCTCCAAAGTTAGATGCACTCGGAACCAAGTTTTCGAAGGGATTCTTAATCACCAATTTTAGTTTAGAATCTGTATCATCCAATTTATCAAGTAATCTGAGGCTGAAATCGAAAGCAGCAGCCCGACGGCGGGATCACGCAGGTACTCCCATCTTTGGCGATGTCATCAGAATCACTAAAATCTGCTTGTAGAAGCATTTATTGTTGCTTATTTAGTTTACCTGTAGCGTGTTGATAGGCTCAAAATCTTGAGTCCTGGAACCCTCCTCTAGGGTGTGGTGATAAGGGGTATGCAGTAGGCCCATATCCTGGGCAATCATTGCCTCGAACTATCTCCTAACTAGGCTGGATTTCGTTATTCATTCTGTGAAGTATTGGCGATCATCATTAACCCCGCCGCGATAACCCCGGTGCTAATCAATGCAGTCCCGAATCCAATCATCTGGATGGCAAACATCATTAAGAACATCCACAAGAAGGTGAAGTTATAACGCAGCGTCTGGAAACCGAATTGGTAGATCAACGCATACACCAACAACCCGCCCAGGAGGAACAGAATGATGTCGATCAATTTCGTTATACCTCGCCGTCCCTGGATCAGGAACCAGAACAATGTTGGTGCGATGAAAAGCAACGAGAATGGATTTACCAGCAGTATGTAGATACCCACAATGCCGATGATAAGTAAGGCAAAACTCTTCGTATGCTTGAACGAGGGGGATTTGATGTGCCCAGCGTATTTTCGCGCCAGGCGCCGTCCAATGAACAGGAAGGATGCCAATCCAAGCAGGAAAAGGGTTATCGCTAACCAGTTTGGATTTAATATCTCCGGGTCTTTTGTGGTGGCGGGATAAAGGTCATACTCAAGCATAATACCAACGGCTACGAACACGTATAACAGAAGTATCGAGGCGACCAGGGGCAGCCACCAACCTAAAAAGTCAGGTAAAACCGCCCGCCAGGCGCTGAGTTTCTCTTTGAGTGAACGCCCACCAATGAGATAACTACCGAGGAAAAACAACCCGACGAAACCAATGAAAATGATCCACAACGGTGCCCCACGAAAAACCTGCTGACTCTCATCGAAATACAAGTAAGGCCCTGACTCGCGTGGGAATTCCTGCATGGTTAGCAGCTGACGAATCAACGTTTCCGTGATGGCTCCGGATTGTCCTACGGATCCGGGGGATTGGCGCGCCATGGTGTCATCCGGGTCATGCCATAAGCGGTAGTGCTCGTCACTAAACTCCATTGGATATCCACCCGTAAAGCCGATTGCCGGGACACCCGCCGAGACCATGGGTCCTTGGTCCATGAAAGAGATCGGCACGGCCTGATCGAGTGCCTGATCTATGGGCGCTCTGAGATTGACGTCCCACAAACCATCTGCTGCTCGAGCTGCATCCCTGGCTGTGAGTGCGAACCAGATTTGCCCGTATTTACGAGATAGCCCAACGAGTTCCATATTCATACTGTCGTAGTATTCGCGCCCAACGTTATCTAATGAGATGCCCGCGATGATGTCGTCTGTATTAGGGTGAGTCTGAATATATCGAAGGCTGCCGAGCATCCCGTATTCCTCTGCGTCCGTTGCGACGAAAACCAACGTATATTTCAGTGGTTTTTCAGCATCAAAGATCTCTGCTAAATGCAGTAATATTGCGATGCCTGAGCCATCGTTATCGGCACCTTGAATGGTCGTCGAGGCCTGGTCATGATGCGCAACGACAAGTATTTCGTGCCTACCTTCGTTTATCTCTCCAGGCAGTCGGCAGACGACGTTTCTCAATTTCAATGGTTCGCTGTAGTTTATGACCTCCCATTCATCGAACGAACAATTCCATCCAGATTGTGTGAATTGCTCTCTCAACCATTCGGTCGCAAGCCTGTTTTGATCAGTCCCACTGTGTCGGTTTGTAAATTGGGTGACAAATTCGCTTTCGATGTCGAATGCCCTAGTGCCATCGAAGCGGATGGCGTTGGGATCGAAGTTGATTTTATTTTCTGGACCGGGGCTGCAGGCAGTGATCGAGAATAGGATGAGAAATACGATTGCGAATGCAAACTTCTTCTGAGTGTTCATTTTTAATTCCTCCCGTTTTATCCCCGCCGTTTGATTCGATCGTGACAGACTTCTTTAATACCTTAACCCTGGAGCGGAGTTCAAGTTATCCTCTCCTTAACATAAAACGATACTTGTCCAGACAAGAGTATTATTGCATAACTTATAGAGTTGTGTATGAGGCATTCGATAATGAGAGTTGCCAGATGCTAGGGCAGGGTAGGTTCCTTTATTTTGCGCAATCAGGAGCTTTGATTGCACTATTGATCTTTTCATACTATGTATAGAATATGTGAAACTAGAAGCTGGTCGGGTTTCCATAATTGTTTGACCATAAGACCACCCTGGGAAACCTGGCCTGACGGTCCAAGGCCCCCATTATTGGAAGTGAACTTATAACCTGGCGAATGCCGGCAACAACAAACTTGAACTCAACCGTTCGTAAGAACGTATTAAGAGTGTGCCAGGCAATCTGGGATCAATTGAACAAATGAGGAAGGCAAAAATCATGGATCGTAGAACCTTCATTCGAGTGGCTGCGCCGTTCGTTGGCAGTGTTCTCGGGGCACAAGCACTCTCTGGCTGTCGTCGTGCTCTTGGTTTGATCCCATCCGCAATGCCGACAAACCCACCTTCCGAGATACCCACGAACACCCCGCCGCCTTTACCCACTGCCACCAATCTCCCAGACCCTACCGCAACCACTGTGCCGGATCGAGCCGTGGTCGTACTGGTTAAAACCGAAGACCGCATCGATGGTGTGCAGCGAGCTTTGTCGATTCTTGAGGCGCGTGACTTTCGCGGCAAGCGAGTGCTGGTTAAACCCAATTTAAACAGCTCTCACGCAACGCCCGGATCAACACATAATGATGTCCTAGCCACGATGGTCCAGTGGGTAGAGCAAAACGGTTCCGAGCATATCACCGTCGGCGATCGCAGCGGCATGGAGATGACCCGCCGGGTGATGGACAAAAAAGGTCTTCCTGCCATGGGAGATGAACTTGGCTTTGACTTGATCGCTTTTGACGAACTCGAAGTCGAGGATTGGGAGCATATTGAATTCGAAGGTTCAGATTGGCCATCGGGGATCGCACTCGCTCGACCGGTGCGGGAGGCAGAAGGCATCGTTTCACTCTGTTGTCTAAAGACCCATCGATTTGGAGGTCACTTCACCATGTCGCTCAAGAATTCGGTGGGCATGATCGCCTCTCATGTGCCGGGCGAAGGCGTGGAATATATGGCCCAGTTGCACAATTCTACAGCCCAGCGGCGCATGATCGCGGAGATTAACGCTGCCTACAAGCCCGACCTTGTCATCGTCGACGCAGTAGACGCCTTCATATATGGTGGCCCGGATACAGGAACGTTAGCCCACCCGGGATTGATTCTTGCGGGTACCGATCGTGTGGCCATCGATGCGGTTGGAGTTGCAATCCTGCGATATTTCGGCACCACCAACGTGGTTCAGCAGGGTCCGATATTCAAGCAAGCCCAGATTGAACGAGCCGTGTCTCTTGGCCTCGGGATTGACCATCCCAACAAGATCGATTTAATCACAGATGATGCGGCGAGCGATGGTTTTGCCGAAACGCTGCGCCCGATCCTTCTCCAGGATGCGGCTTAAGAGCAGATAATCGTGCCCCTGGAGTAGATGAATGGCTTCTTGGTTGCAGCCATGGAAGCCTGCCGCTGCGGCGTGGTTCCCAATCTGCGTCACCCAGGTGCTCCAAGCCCCCAGCTGGCCTCCCTCAAGTTGAGGGTGATTATAAGAGTAATCGGAAACTGAGAAGTGCTACTTCGCTGAGTTCTAGTACCGCTGAAGTTTTACCGCCCCCGCCTCGCAAAGGTCGGGGGTTTTCTTTACCCAACTAGCACCCCCTTTAATGTGGTCTTCGTCCTTGACATCGAATTGTGTTTCGAATATTATTCAGTAAACAGGTTGGCGATACCAACCGGTCGGCGGCAACAACATGATGGAGAGGAGTGATTTCATGGACACAGAGAACACGTTGAATCGGGCTTATGCTCATTGGCTTAAAGATGGCATTTTTGAGATCGGGTTAGGGATTCTCTTTACAGGCGTTGGCGCATTGCGTGCCATCATCCACTTTGCTGGAGCAAAGTCGGCCGCCTATTATTGGCTTTCAGGAGGATTGCTCGTATTCATGATTGGAGTTGCATGGGGAGGCAAGCGGTTCGGCGAGGCTCTTAAAGAGCGCATCACTTACCCGCGCACAGGGTATATGGCTTTCAAGCCACGCACTTACAATTATAAAAACATCCTTGCCTTCATTGCCTTGTTAATATTTGGTGGGATTCTCGGCGGTATGCTGGGAATATTTTCCACTCAGCCAAATCAACAGAAGATAGGGGTTTTCGTTCCAATTGTAATGGGTATTGTCGGTGCGCTGGCTTTCGCCTACGTTGCACAACGGGTTGAAGTAAAACGACTTTATTATCTTGCAGCCTTCTCTATCGGGATTGGGTTGGTAATTGGTGCGCTCGGTGTTGGCGTTGTTCTTGGCGTTTCTTTTTTCTACTTAAGTATCGGCCTGGCACTGGTTGTGTCGGGGTGTGTGGCGCTGGTGCAATATCTCCGTAGTCATGAACCGGTTGACCTGAACGGAGAGAGCCAGTGAACGATACCGACACTTTGCAAAGCATGCTTGATGTTGATCGGCTTATTCACGAGCCTGCCCGTCTGATTATCCTTTCCATTCTCTACGTCCTCGAAAGTGCTGACTTCCTGTACCTGCTCCGAGAAACAGGGCTGGGCAAAGGCAATCTATCATCGCATCTGACACGATTAGAACAAGCAGAATACATCACAATAGAAAAGACCTATCGAGGCAAGACTCCGATGACAATTTGTCAGCTTACCGGAGCAGGGCAGGCCGCATTTGAGACTTATCGTGAGCAACTCAAGAATGTTGTTAATACAATGTACAAGTAACGGCCTTTTCGGGTCAGGATAGGATAAATGTTGTTGACGATTGGCATCACGTCGACCTGAATGCAACACAAACAAGCATGGATTTTCAAAATTCTCAGCTGCCATGATAGGTTTTTTGTTGCTTAAAGTGAGCATTTCAGTTTCCGATAATTCCTGTCATCGAAGCCTAGGTCTTCTCGGCAAGCGATTATGAAAGTAAATAGAATTAATAAAATGACAGCCCCCAGCTGGAAACGCCGGTTGGTTTTTTTTCGTGTCTAAAGACTCTTATCCACTTAACAATGAACAGAGTGCTTTTTATTCGCACTTAATATCCACAAACTTTCGGGTTGTGTTTCGTTTGGGGTAAATAAGATAGAGAGTTGGAAGTTTGTCAGCCCTCTATTATGTGGAATACTTCAGATATGGCCGTAACTTTATACCTAATGGGGGGTTATTGAAGGAAATCCGTTATTCTATTTAATGTCCAAGAGGAGGAAGTAATGTCTGAAGATCGAATTTCAAGTGAACGTAAGCCTTTGCTTTCAGCTAGGCAAGTTGGGGTAGCTGCCGCATTTGGTGGTGTCGCCTTGGCCCTGGTATTGGCAGGCATAACGATCCCAATACCAGGAACTCCTGTTGTCACGGACCCCCGCGAGATTTTCACCACGATTGGCGCCGCTCTGACCGGTCCCGTGGGCGGGATAGTCATCGGTATTCTCGCTGGGATCGCTGAGCCGGGCATTCCCCTGGCAAGTTTGATCGCTCACATCATCGGCGGGATTTACATGGGCTATGTTTATAAGAGCTTCACCTGGAAGTCAAAGGATAACCGGGTCACTTATCTTGTGAAGTGGGCCGTAACGGTTTTGGGTTACTACTTCGTCGTAGTGGTGCCACTCTTTGTGGTTGGCTTGATGATGTTCTACCCAGATCCAGAATTTGGTGGATTCTTTGGGTTCCTAACTGTGTTGGAAACTGGAGCAGCCCCAGAAGCAGTCATCACCACAGTAGTGACCACGATCATCATGTCTGTATTACCAGAACGTTACCGCCGCCCGCTTTGGTAAGTATTTCTAATATCATAATTCGAGTAGTTTTTTTCCCAAGTCGCAATCCGTTTGAGGATTGTGGCTTGGGGTCTAATATTCCATAATATTCCACATGTCCATTGACGTTGAATTCCAAAATCTAACCTTTACATATGAAGGGGCGGATCAGCCTGCTTTAAAGGACATAAATTTTACGGTTTCACCTGGTGAGATTATCTTAATTACCGGACCTGCGGGGAGCGGTAAGACTACATTATGTTATTGCATCAATGGCTTGGTACCTCATTTTCATGAAGGGGATTTTATCGGGGATGTATTGGTGCGTGAACATAATACGCGCAGGTCTCGAGTTGGCGGGCTGGCCTCTTTAGTTGGGATGGTTTTCCAAGACCCGGAAAGTCAATTGGTTACCAGCAGTGTGGCTGACGAGGTCGCTTTTGGTCCAGAAAATTTTGGGGTTCCTCGTGAAGAGATCAATCAACGGGTCGCAAACGCGTTAAAGGCCACTCGTTTAGAAGGATATGATGAGCGAGAACCGCATACATTATCTGGGGGAGAACAGCAAGCTTGTGTGATCGCTGCGGTTTATGCGATGCAGCCTGAGATCTATGTCATGGATGAACCACTTGCCAATCTTGACCCCGAAGGCAAAGCAAAGGTGTTGCGGGTGGTTGTGGAATTGGCCAAGCAACGCGGGAAAACACTTGTGTTGGTGGAACACGCGTTAGAAGAAGTGCTGCCTTTGGTGGATCGGGTTATCGTGCTGGATAAGGGGCAAATCGTACGCGATGGGCCGATAGAGGAAATCTTGGAAGCGGGAGATATTCCCTTTGTATTCACACGGCCACCAATCTTGCGGCTGGGAGAGAAATATGGGCTGACCCCATTACCGCTTTCTTCCCAGGATTTCTATGAAAAATTCCAGGCGCGCTATACCGTGGATGATATTCAGTGGGAGGATTCAAACCAGGGTGATTTCAATGTAGGTATGCAAGTCATTAAGATAGAAGATATTTCATTTTCCTACAATAAGAACGCAACGAATCAAGCAGAAGCTTTGAAAAATATCAGTCTATCGGTCTGTGCAGGCGAGATGGTGGCAATTTTAGGGCGTAATGGCTCTGGAAAGACGACTCTGGTCCGGCATATCATTGGATTGCTTCACCCAGATGCTGGAAAGGTAGTCGTTCTAAATAAAGATGTGGCCCTGACCCCAACATATGAACTTGCGCGGGATGTTGGTTTTTGTTTTCAAAACCCCAACCACCAGATTGTTTCTTTCAATGTGCGGGATGAGATTATTTTTGGCCTCAAAGCCCATGGCATTGATCCCGGAGAATTTGATTCCCGGATTCAGGAGTCATTAGAATTTGTAAACATGCTTGACTACATCGATGCGGAGGTATTTGATCTAGGGATGGGTCAGAAAAAAAGGGTTACTTTAGCATCCGTGCTATCCCTGAGACCAGGAATATTAATTGTGGATGAGCCTACGACTGGGCAGGATCCATGGATGGCTCAAGAAATCTTTGAGATCATTAAACGTTTGAATGATTCTGGCACAACTGTTCTAATCATCACTCACCAAATTGATTTTGCTGCTGCCTATGCAAAGCGAGCGGTTGTGCTGGATGAAGGTAGGATCAAATTTGATGGCGCAATTAAAGATTTGCTTGTTGATCAAGATTTAATGAAAGCGTCTGCTTTGGAAATGCCGCCAACCACTCGATTGGCATCCTTGATGAGCCGCCATGGCATTCCTCCCTGGTTGGTGACGATGGAAGAGTTGGACCAGGCGATTGGCAAGCTGGTGGAGACTTCTTCAAATGGCCATTGAATACCAAAAAGGCAATTCATATTTACATCGATTAGATGCGCGAACAAAGATTCTGATGTTTGCAATTGCCTCCGTGGTTGTAGTTGTGATCATTGATCCGGTGATCATGGGAATATTATTCTTGTTGTTGTATTGGATGGGGACGAAAACGGTAGACCGACAATACCTGAATAAAAATTTACGGGTTCTGGTCGTCATTTTTTTGACTTTTTCGATGTTTCAGATCCTGTTCTTTACACCTAGTAATTCGCATTTTCTGTTCTATTTGGTGCCAGGAAAACAGTGGGTGCCGGTAACGGTTGAAGGAATCATCCGAGGAGTAGCGGTTTTCTTCCGCTTTTTTAGTGTTGTGCTTTCGGTGCACTTAATGTTGTATTCGACCCCACCTGTAAATCTGGTGCTAGGGATTACCCGTCGGACTGAAACCCGCGACCTTCTCAAAGAGGCGGGGGCAATTGTGATGATCGGCATTTTATTTACCGTAATTGCCTTTCTTTCTTGGCCAGACGAAATTCAGAACATTCCTTTGGGACTTGAGCTAAAAGTGTTAGTTGTATCTCTGGCGGCATTGGGATTAGCCTTTGTCTTCCAGAGGGTGGCAGCCCGCGGGTTGCCTCCAGAAATGGGTGTGGCTCTGACTTTGGGGTTTGCTACGGTTGGTATCCTTTCCCAGCAAACCCAAAAGATCACAGATGCGCAAAAGGCACGCGGATATGATGTTCAACCTAAAAATATTATTCAGCGAGTGCGAGTGCTAACTGCGTTACTAATTCCAATATTCTTGGCAACACTTGAGCGGTCCCAAGATATTTCGATTGCGATTATGGCGCGGGGATTCGATTATAATATTGCTGCAAGAACCTATCGTCGCCAACTGACATTTACTGCAGATGATTATATTTTCCTGCTATTTATGGTTGCTCTTCTTATTGCAGGAATGGCACTTAATTACTTGGGCATTGGCAATATCACCGAGCAGCTGGTCCTCGCTTGGATGGGCAATTAGAATATAAACAGGAGTACGGAGAAAGATTATGACCGAACATTCTTTGGATGGCAGTGTAACTCAACCATTTTGGGATAATTCGGTTGAGCCTCGCTTGGAAATTGAACCGGGGGACACAGTTGTGTTCGATTGTCCAGAACCGTGCGGTCAGGTAACTCCAGAGTGGAGCGACGATGATTTGGCATCCATCGATTTCTCACTTATTCATGCTTTGGTGGGATCTGTGTACGTAAAAGGAGCTAAACCTGGGGATTCGCTGGAGGTTGAGGTCCTAGAAATGAAACATAAAGGCTGGGGCTGGAGTGGGCATTTACAAGGCTTTGGGTTACTGGCGGAAGACTTTGATTTTGCCTATATCCACCATTGGCATTTGGAGGATGACGAGTGTCATTTCGGTATTAAGGATATTATCCTACCTTTCCAACCGTTCTGCGGAACTATGGGCGTTGCGCCAGTCGAATTTGGACGGATTGATACGATCCCACCCCGTCAAAACGGTGGCAATGTAGATATTAAAGACTTAGGTCCAGGTTCTAAAGTTTGGCTGCCGACCTTAGTGGACGGGGCCTTATTTGCTTGTGGGGATTGCCACAGTGCCCAAGGTGATGGCGAGCTGAGTGGAACAGGGATCGAATCTCCAATGGAGGTTACATTGCGGTTCAATGTGCGGAAGGATTTCTCTGTCAAAGAATTGCAGTTTGAAACTTCGAGCCCCTTGTCTCAATTGGAAAATAAAGGTTTCCATGCCACTACGGCTCATGGCCCTGACTTGATGGGAAATGCCAAGAATGCAGCCCGCTATATGATCGATTGGTTGGTGGAAACCCACGGGTTGAGCCGCAGTGAAGCCTATATTCTGTGCAGTGAAGCGGTTGACCTGAAAATCAGCGAGATTGTGGATGTGCCCAATTTCATTGTTTCGGCATATGTGCCGTTGAGTATCTTCAAGTCCTAGTACCAGAAAAGGTGAAATAGAAAAGAGCCAAGTATTTGGTACTTGGCTCTTTTCTTACTGCTATCGACATACGATTAGATGATCGTCGATCGCCCTGATGTATTTATGTCCGATTACTATGGTAATCGGAGGCTAAACGTTAGAAGTGTCCAGTTATCTCCATAATCGGATGCCGGTAAGGACTACCCAAAACCAGAGCGAAGCCTCTCGCATTTTCTTCCAAATTGGTGTACCTTAAGTAGGAATGTCAGGAATATATAAGACCAATCTCACTTGTTTGGATTCGCGTGGTTATTATGCTTAAACTGACGTATTCGTAGCCCCGGCCATTGTTATTATGCATGATGGGTGTTTTTTTCGCGACAATTCCTGAATTTCGCCAGGAAATCACCATACCTGCATTCGAAATATGACGGTTTAGATAGAAGCACCAAGAAGACCCTCGAAAGGAGGCGGGGAGGAAGAATAGGATTCGGTACTAATTCACAACAAAGAGATACACCTACTACCATCATCGAAAAGGAAAAAGGAGAATAAGCATGAGTAAGTTCAGATTTCGCCCCATCGTACTGCTCGTAATTGCCATACTGGCTTTAGGGCTATTCATGACTGCCTGTCAACCGGCAGCTGATGAAGAGCCTGCTCCAGGAATTACGGGTTCCGTTGGCATCGTCCTACCGACGAGGGAAGAACCACGCTGGATCCAGGATGAGACCCGCTTCAAGGATGCGCTTGGCGCAGCCGGATACGAAGTCGAGATCCTCTTCAGCGAGGGCGATTCCGCCAAGGAAAAGTCCAATGTTGAAGCCCTGATCACCAAAGGTATCGAGGTGCTCATCATCTGCCCGCATGACGGCACCGCTGCTGCGGCAGCTGCTGAAGTTGCTCGCGCTGCCGGGGTCAAGGTGATCTCCTACGACCGCCTGATCCGCGATACTGAGGCTGTTGATTACTATGTGACCTTCGACAGCATCGCTGTGGGAGCAGCACAGGCGCAGTACCTGGTGGATAAAGCTGCCGGGGAAGGGAACCCGCTGTATCTGTACGCTGGAGCGGCATCCGATAACAACGCCTTCCTGTTCTTTGAGGGTGCTTGGAATGTGCTGCAGCCGAAGATCGCAGATGGGACCTTCTATATCGTGAACTCGAGCCAGGCGGTGGCCTTGCAGGACAAGGCGACGCTGACCCGGGACGAGATGGGCCAGATCCTCGGCCAGATCACGACGGAGTGGGATTTCGACACTGCCAAGACCCTGGCCGAGTCCAACCTGACGGCTGCGACAGCGGCAGACAAGGGTGATGTGTCCATCCTGGCGCCGAACGACGGCACCGCCCGCGCGATTGCGGATGCATTTGGAGCCGATGCGGATGTTTCGAGCTACGTGGTCACCGGCCAGGATGCCGAAATTGCCTCGGTGCAGTACATCATCGACGGCAAGCAGTCCATGACGGTGTTGAAGGATGTGCGCACGCTGGTTGCGGATGCGATCAACGCTGCGGTTGCGTATCTCGAGGGGGGTAGTCCACTAGAGACCCACACCTACAACAACGGTGTGTTCGATGTCCCCGCCAAGCCTTCGGATGTGATCTCCGTTGACCAGGCGAACGTAGAGGCAGCGGTCATCGACTCCGGTTACTGGGACGCCAGCGAGTTTACCGGCCTCGACGCAGAACCTGCGGAAGTGGTGGCAGGCTCGGTCGGGATCGTTCTGCCGACGAGGGAAGAACCACGCTGGATCCAGGATGAGACCCGCTTCAAGGATGCGCTTGGCGCAGCCGGATACGAAGTCGAGATCCTCTTCAGCGAGGGCGATTCCGCCAAGGAAAAGTCCAATGTTGAAGCCCTGATCACCAAAGGTATCGAGGTGCTCATCATCTGCCCGCATGACGGCACCGCTGCTGCGGCAGCTGCTGAAGTTGCTCGCGCTGCCGGGGTCAAGGTGATCTCCTACGACCGCCTGATCCGCGATACTGAGGCTGTTGATTACTATGTGACCTTCGACAGCATCGCTGTGGGAGCAGCACAGGCGCAGTACCTGGTGGATAAAGCTGCCGGGGAAGGGAACCCGCTGTATCTGTACGCTGGAGCGGCATCCGATAACAACGCCTTCCTGTTCTTTGAGGGTGCTTGGAATGTGCTGCAGCCGAAGATCGCAGATGGGACCTTCTATATCGTGAACTCGAGCCAGGCGGTGGCCTTGCAGGACAAGGCGACGCTGACCCGGGACGAGATGGGCCAGATCCTCGGCCAGATCACGACGGAGTGGGATTTCGACACTGCCAAGACCCTGGCCGAGTCCAACCTGACGGCTGCGACAGCGGCAGACAAGGGTGATGTGTCCATCCTGGCGCCGAACGACGGCACCGCCCGCGCGATTGCGGATGCATTTGGAGCCGATGCGGATGTTTCGAGCTACGTGGTCACCGGCCAGGATGCCGAAATTGCCTCGGTGCAGTACATCATCGACGGCAAGCAGTCCATGACGGTGTTGAAGGATGTGCGCACGCTGGTTGCGGATGCGATCAACGCTGCGGTTGCGTATCTCGAGGGGGGTAGTCCACTAGAGACCCACACCTACAACAACGGTGTGTTCGATGTCCCCGCCAAGCCTTCGGATGTGATCTCCGTTGACCAGGCGAACGTAGAGGCAGCGGTCATCGACTCCGGTTACTGGGACGCCAGCGA
>SOJU01000300.1 GCA_004376465.1 Anaerolineales bacterium
GAAGTGAACTTCATCGGCATCGATCTAAGTGGTCGGGAGCTTGCGATTCTGGATGTGCTGCCGCACACGCTCTCAACCGTCGCAACGGACGCAAGCTGCGCTGTGGAACTCCTGCTTTGGGTATGTGAAGAGATCGAGCAGCGTCGTTTCTCGGGCTTTAGCAAACCGCACCTGGTTCTTTTCATCGACGATCTAAACCGCTTGCTGCGGGCAGCGGGAGAGGATGGAATCGGCTTGTTAAAGACAGTCATCGACGATGGTCAGGATGCGGGCATCCATGTGGTCGCAGCCTATTGCCCCCCACTGCAATCCATCGAGTCTGCTCTGCAGCGTTTACCAGGGCTTGTAGAGGCGAGGGCATATCCGCACGATCAAGGGAAGATGACAACATTTGATGGCCGCTTTACCTTCAAGGTGGGCTCGGTCGCAAGCCTTGTCGAAGTCGCCTGGCTCAATGTCCATGACCTCGATGCCGCCGTACGACTCGCGCAAAACGGTTGATGGGTGCGAATCAATGGATGGACAAACTAAAAATATCGTCATCGCCTCTCGAAAATTTCTTGAAATTGAACTCTGGCAAGAATGATGCAAGGAGAGAGGGCAAGAGCGCAAGCGTCTCGCCCCAATCGATGTAGGAACTGGATGGTGGGATGAGCCGCTAGAATGTTATTTTGTGGTGATTGTTGATTCCTAGAGCAGTAAATTGCGATGTGCAAAGGCGGATGTGAGCGATGTTTATAGGAGTGTCTGGTTGATGAGAGTAATGAGTATTGGCGAACCGATCCGCATCCTCAAGACGAGCGGGGAATTGCATCCGGTGGAATTCGCCTGGCGAGGTCGGCGGCACTACGTTCGGACCATAGCAGGGTATCGGTCAGACGTAGAGCGAAGGGGCAGCAAGGTGCGAGAGAGAAAACGATACAAACTGATTACGGCAGATGGCCTTCGTTGCAGTGTTTCATTCGATCTCGATCGAAGGATCTGGCGCATGGAATCCCTCACCGGGAGAAAGGGAAGGCGAGCGTGAGAGTAGGAATGTTGTGGTTTGACGGCAATCGAGAACTTAAATTTGGAGATCGCATTGAACGCGCATCCAAGTTTTATTGCGAGAAATATGGGCGGCAACCAAACGTTTGTTTGGTCAACCCGAGGACACTCCCGCAAGAGGCCCCAGTACATGTGGGCTCACTAAAAATTGGAACCAGTTCTTCTGTCTTGCCCAATCATTTTTATATTGGGATGGGCGAACGAGGCCGCACTTCGAAGAAGTGAGTGCATTGTCTATTAGGAGTCCGCGCAGATATACTCGCTGTGGAAATTGTTGTGAGCTAGAGAAGATTTGGAAAAGGGGGGATAGACACGCTTACGCTTGATTTGATGTGGCAGCTATGAATCCCTCCAGCGCTGCATCCAAGTTGATCGTGCTGTTCTTCACTGAGATATCGATGGAAAGCAATTCATGGTATATGCGCTCGAGTTCTGAGGCGCTAAAAGCTCGCGCCTGCGAGGTGATCTTCTGGGCAACGAACTTTGGGAGGTTGAGAACGCTGGAAATCTCTTTTCCTTCCTCCAGGGCAGATTGGGCTTGGAGGAGCAATCGGAATTGACGGATAATCATCGCAAACACATAGAAAGAGTCTTCCTCCGCCAGGACGCTGTGAAGGTGTCGATTAGCGTCGCTCATGCGCCGCTCTCCGACTGCATCGACCATCGCAAAAATGTTCGTCTGACCCCTGAAAGGCGTTAGTTTTTCAACATCCGTCACCTCGACCGGGCGCTCATAATTAACATAGTCCAGCAACTTGACGATCTCCTGATGGGCCATATATGGATCATCCATCACCGATTCGGCAAGCAGACGGGCAGCGTCCACAGACATCGCTCCGCCTAGTGAATGGCATCGTTCCTGAACCCAGGAGATGAATTGCGCACCGTGTGGTGAGCGGAACTGCCATATCTTGCCAAAATCGGGATTTTCATCAACCCAAGACACAAGCGCAGAAGGTTTCCGCTTCGATTTACTGCCTTTTGCCTGAACATTCTCGATGATGACCAGCGCTGTGGAATCAGGAAGTCGGTCGAGCAGGGCTATTAAGAACTCCCTTGAATCTTTCAATTTCAGGACATCCTGCGCATTGTCCAAGACAACAATACGGCGCGAGGAGAGGAAAGGAACTGACATGCAGGCTTCTTCGAAGGCGCCGCGGTCTAGATGGTCCCCAGAGAACTGTTGCGTGTTCATATCTGCGACTGTTGCGTCACCGATTTTACTGCGCAAGGTGGTGACGAATTCAGTGATTGCAAAGCGATCATCGCCAACAAGAAGATAGACTCTCGGGGGAGGTTTAGTCATGGCGTCAGTTCTTCGTAAGGATGTGGTAGACAGGATTCGAGCTGGTGTGGATACGCCGTATCGAGAGAACCTCAAGCTGCTCGGGATCACCTTGTGTGGTGATGTGTTGCTGAACAGAGAGACCGAGAGGCTGGGAAACGATCAATGCGAAGAGAGTGGCCGCGATTGCGAGTGGAAGGCGTTCAGCGCGGCGACGCCAGTTTTCATGCTCGCTGCTCATTAATGTTAGGAAGGAAGCAGTGCCGGCGAGAATCGCCGACGTCACGAGATTTGTTCCGCAGTTGGGGTGGATTGCAAGTTGGTGTTCGCCATTGCGAAGCCTACGGAGAGCTTCCTGAACCGCCGACTCCAGCACATCGATAGGCACATCCCCGTACAAGAAAAAGCCCTGGGTATTGGACCGGCCAATAAACCTGTGATTTGGAAACTGCTGGTTAAGTATGTGGATCGTCGCATGTTCAAGAGCATGATTACGGCGAATTCTGGAGAGTGAAGGATGATTACGAAGGGATTGAAGATGATCTGTCATTTAGTGCCTCAGGAGAAGAATGATGGCATTATACACTGGGTCCTTCACTGCGCTCCGCGGCTCTGTATGGATGACGATCACCGATGTTGGATCGGTTATCGAAAAACCGGGTCAAGAGCAGTACACGCGCTGCTCTTCCCAATCACTGTGTTCAGAGCTATCAATAAATGTGTTTGAGCGCATCCAGTTGGCCTGCGAGTTGTTGTCTGTCTTCACAGGTCAACATTGGGCGCAGATTTGCTTTCGTGATCGAGAGCGGTTCGAGGTAGCGCTTGAGGTGTTTACGAAAGCGGATGATCC
>SOJU01000279.1 GCA_004376465.1 Anaerolineales bacterium
CTTTTTCGATCGCAGCTTCAGCTTTCTCGATGATGGAAAGCACATCGCCCATCCCGAGTATTCTTGAGGCAAGCCGCTCAGGATCGAACGTCTCCAGTGCGTCGCGTGCTTCGCCAACACCGATAAACTTGATCGGCATACCCGTAACCGCACGCATCGAGATCGCTGCACCACCGCGGGCATCGCCATCCATCTTCGTCAGGATTAGACCCGTTAGGTTCACCGCTGTATTGAAACCCTGCGCGATTTGCACGGCCTCCTGCCCCGTCATCGCATCCACGATGAGTAAAATCTCGGTAGGATCGACGGCCGCTTTGATCGTTCGCAGCTCTTCCATCATTGGCTCATCGATTTGCAGGCGCCCAGCGGTGTCGATGACAACGACACTCACCCCACCCTTACGCGCCTTATCAAAGCCCTCTGTACATATCTTTGCCGGGTTTCGATCCGTGCTTGTGAAGACCGGAACATCGATCTCCGCACCCAGAACTTCCAACTGGGTGGCTGCTGCGGGTCGATAGGGATCGGCGGCGATGAGCATGGTTCTTTCGCCCTGCCCTTTGAGTTTGCGGGCAAGCTTCGCGGCCGTTGTTGTCTTTCCAGATCCCTGCAAACCGACCAGCAGGATAACGCGTGGCTTGGCGCCTTGGAGCCGCAAACGTTCCGGCTCACCCAATACAGCGACCAACTCCTGGTGGATAATGCGGATCACCTGCTGCGCTGGATTCAATGAGCGCGATACATCTTCACCCAAAGCGCGTTCTTTAACACGCTCCAACAGGTCCTTAACAACTTGGTAATGTACGTCTGCTTCTAAGAGTGCCAGCCGGATCTCACGCAGGGCAGAATCAATATCCTCTGGCCTAAGTTTGCCATGCCGGCTGAGTTCTTTAAAAACAGCTTGTAGTTTGGTCGAAAGTGACTCAAACACGTCCGCAAATAACCCCAATACGCAATCCGCCGATCGGTCATTTTACGAACAGCGACCGTCCGGCGGGTCGTAAGTCGTATTCGACTTTATTACTGGAGAATTGTAGCCTGCTCGATGGTCTTGGTCAAGGGATACCTTCGCTCCGCATGTGATCGAGGATATTTCGACCAATACGCTCAGCAACAATCGAATTCTGATCTTCGATTACAACGACTACCACATAGCTGTTCCCGTGGTTGAAGTACCCACCCTGATACCAGCCAAGTCCCTCACCGGCTTCACCCGTCAGGGCTTCTGAACGCTGACCAAAGGGTTGCCCTGCTGCACCACCAAGCACCTCGATGACCCGCTTTCGAACGCTTGGATCCAATACCTGACGGTCTGTTCCCAAAGGTAGGATTTCAACCCAGTCCCCTTCCTGAGGCCGGTAGGCGTCCACGACCCGGAGCGCTGGCAGGCCCGGATCTGAAATCAATCCTGCAAATGCCCGGGCGAGCTGCAGCGGGCTTATCGTTAATTCCCCCTGACCTACCGCTGCCAATCCCAACGCTCCTTCACTGGAGAGGTCACTAGAATCCGACGAAACACCAAGTGGCAGGCGAATTTCCGGGCGCTCAAAGAAACCAAAGACCTCGAGCATGTGATTGAAATCATCAACCCCTAGCTCCAAGCCGAGCTCGAAGAAAGGTCCTGGACATCCATTCTGGAGGGCCTTGATGTAGTCCGCATCGCTATCAGGGAGAAGCTTCATCAAACATGCAAGTGATTGACCGTTCACTTCTATGGAGGTTCCCAAATTCGGGGCCAAATCACCCGGTTCAGCGATGCCCGTCTGCATGCTCCATGCAAGAATATAAGGACTTAGAACCATTCCGGGTTGATATCTTCCCTGAGTGACTCGGTTTAGTAATGGAGATGCAGGATCTGTCACGATGTCCTGCCACTCTTGATCTAATCGATTCGGATCGTAGGACGGCGACGAGACCATGGCAAGAACATCACCAGATTGTGCTTCCAGCAGGACAATTCCGCCCTGGTAGCCATTAAGTTGATCCGCGGCAGCCTCCTGCAATTGGCTGTCCAGTGTCAAGCGGAGATCGCTGCCGGGTGGAGGATGTCCGCTCGTAAGTTGTGACCACCCTATCGCAATCGGATTATCACCCTCACTCCCCCGTAGAAGCCCATCCATGACGCTTTCTAAACCGGATAAACCATAGGTGAAGGAGTCATATCCAACAACCGTCGCGCTTTGAGGTTGTGGGTAAAATCGTTGATATGAGCCAGGGCTGCCCTTTGATTCTGCGAGCAACTCTCCGTTCTCATCCACTATCGACCCTCGTTTCGTATAAAGCGCTTCCACCGCCCTACGCGGGTTATCGGTCCTACTCACAAGAATGGGCGCTCGATAAACCGTCCACCAACCTAAAGTGACCGCCAGCGCTCCCCACGCGATGAGACTCCCATAATACAGCGCAGTAAGTGGGCGGGTGAAGATTTCATTCCTCTCGGTTTTCCCTGAGAGAAGAAGGAGAATGCCCAGAAGGAGGAAGCTCGTGACAAGTGATGACCCCCCATAGGACACAAACGGTAAAGTCACCCCAACTAGCGGAAGCAGGCGGATATTCCCGCCAATGATCAACACTGCTTGTAGCCCGAGTGAAATACTGATGCCTGCAGAGAGCAGCGCTCCGAATGGGTCCCGTGAAAGAAAAGCGACGCGCAATCCCCTGCTTACAAGGACGGCAAATAGTGCGATTACAGCCAATCCACCAAGCAGACCAAATTCTTCTGTAATTGCGGTGAAGATGAAATCTGTATGAACAGCGGGAACAAACCCTGGAGACCCCAAACCAAAACCGCGCCCAACTACGCCGCCGGAGGCTATCGCGATCAACGACTGCACCAGTTGATACGACCCTCCGATCGGATCCGGCCATGGGTTTATCCATGCCGTAATCCGCTGACCAACGACATCAAAGAGGAAGTACCCCAATGCGCCAGCCAGTATTCCAAAAACCGAGGCCAGGATGATGATCCACCATCGTCCGGTTGCCAGATAAAGTAGGAGGGCAAGGAGCGCCAGGAAGAGCATCCCCATCCCGAGATCCCGCTGGACGAGCAGTAAAACCACCGAGAGCGACCAGATGACAATCAAGGGAAGCAGCGTGGAAAACGACGGGAGACCCTCGGCTCGATGGAATGTGAAACGCAGCTTGTCACTCAGAAAGGATGCGAGAAAGGCAACTA
>SOJU01000020.1 GCA_004376465.1 Anaerolineales bacterium
GCGCGCTCGATCCGGAGATGATTAAAGAAGTGCTAGACGTCATGCTCGATCTCGCCAAGGAAGGCATGACCATGCTAGTTGTTTCGCATGAGATGGGCTTTACCCGCGCCGCAGCAGATGAAATAGTCTTCATGGATGAGGGGCTCATCGTTGAACACACAACCCCCCATGACCTTTTCGCCAACCCGAAGGAAGAGCGAACGAAGCTCTTTCTCTCTCAGATCCTGGAACATTAATCAAGAATGGTCGGGAGATAGTTCCACCCAGCGCTGACTTGGAATCGGACCTTGTTGGATGGCTCCCTCACTTTCGTGGCTAGTTATATCGTATCTGTCTATGATGGGGGATGCACTTACGCAGGCACTGAAACGGAGTCATTTATCCTATTAACGTAAGAAGGCCGCCCTTTGGCGACCTTTCGTTTGTGCGCTGGGCGGGACTTGAACCCGCACGCCTTGCGGCACATGGCCCTCAACCATGCCTGTCTGCCAATTCCAGCACCAGCGCGATTTTGGTTGGAACCGCGGTATTATAGCCCACACACCATGAATGTCAAACTTTTTACCTGCGGTCATAGGTAATACAATCACAGATGCACAAAGAGGCTTCATGTTCTTAGCGATGGATCTGACCCTGCTACAAGGTTAGCAAGGAGTAACTTGTGATGCGAATAGTCCTTGATGCGATGGGAAGCGACACACACCCTGGTCCGGAAGTACATGCCGCGCTCGAAGCCTATAAACTCTGGGGCGAACCGATCTTACTCGTCGGTCCAAAAGCCGAATTGGAGGCTCTCATCACCGATGTTGGCGGTGACCCGAACGCAATGGAGATCGTCCATGCCCCCGAAGTCCTGAAGATGACGGACAAACCCGCTAAAACTGCCCGCGGAAAGGCTGAAACTTCGATGGCGGTCGGTATGGACCTCCTCAAAGAGGGAAAAGCCGATGCGTTCGTCACCGCAGGCAACACCGGCGGAGCAATGGCAAATGCTCTATTCCGGCTTGGCCGGATCCGTGGTGTTAAACGTCCGGCACTCGCTGCAACCTTTCCCGTTCAGGATGGCTCTGCTGTGATGCTCGACATCGGCGCGAATACAGATTGCCGACCGGAGTATTTGTTTCAATTCGCAGTGATGGGAGATGTTTATGTCTCTCAAGCATTCGACAAGAAATCCCCGCGAATTGGTTTGCTCTCAAACGGCGAGGAGCCAAGTAAAGGAAACATGCTTGTCAAGGACACTTACCCGCTCCTGGAGGCCTCTGGCATGAATTTCATCGGCAATATCGAACCGAAAGAAATCTTCGCCGGGAATGTAGATGTAGTAATCTCTGATGGTTTCGACGGGAATGTGTTTATTAAAGCTAGCGAGGCTGTAAGCAAATTCCTCATTGACATCATCCGTCATCAGATCCGGTCCAGTGCCATCTCCTCAATCGGAGGTTTGCTCGCTAAGCCTGCCTTTTCCCATGTGCGTAAGCTTCTTGATCCATCGGAATATGGCGCAGCCCCACTTCTAGGTGTAAATGGTCTGGTCTTTATCGGTCATGGACGATCTAATACCAAGGCGCTTGTCAATGCCATCCGCGTTGCCCGTCAGGCGGTCGAAGGTGACGTATTAGAAGCAACACAGTCAGCTATCAAAGAACGATTGGCTGCGAAACAGGAGAGCGTCCCTTGAAAAACAATCGAAAGAATGGCAAAACCGTTGTTATCACCGGTATAGGGTTAGTCACATGCCTGGGATCTGACAAAGAGACCTTCTGGAATTCCATCCTACAAGGTAAGTCTGGGGTCCGGAGAATCACACAATTCGATTCCAGTGACCTGCCCTGCAAAATAGCGGGTGAGATCCCCGACTTTGATCCTTCTCAATTCATACCTGCGAAAGAAGCTCGTCGGATGTCGAGGTGTTCTCAGATTGGCTTGGTTGCTGCAATCAAAGCCATGGATGACGCAGCCCTAACCCAAGAGAGCCCAAAACCCGAACGTGTGGGCGTTTACTTTGGAACGGCCATTGGCGGGTGGGATCGAGGCACAGAAGGAATCTATGCGCTTCGAGAGAAGGGATTATCCAGAGTTAACCCATTCATTTTTCCCTCCACCCTAGCGAATATGCCCGCATTCCATGTTGCCAAACATTATGGGGCGCATGGACCTAATATCACAATCACAACCGCCTGTGCCACCGGAACACAAACTGTCGGTGAAGCGGCACAGGCGATCCGAAATGGATGGGCAGATGTCATCATCTCCGGGGCCACAGATGCCCTCATAAGTGACTTCATGATCGGTGGTTTTGCCATCATGCGTGCCCTCCCTACGAGCTTTAACGACTCGCCGGAACTCGCCTCGCGGCCTTTCGATGCCAAACGAGAGGGCTTTGTGTATTCAGAGGGGTCAGCATGTCTAATTCTCGAGTCGCTCGAACACGCGAAAAGCCGCGGTGCAAACATCTACGCCGAGCTCGCTGGATATGCTTCATCAAGCGATGCCTTTCATATCGCCGCGCCCGATCCTAGCGGAGATGGTGCTGTGAGTGCGATGAACCTTGCACTACAGGACGCCGCTGTCCATCCTGATGAAATTGATTACATCAACGCCCACGGAACCTCTACTCCGGCAAATGACGCTACAGAAACCACCGCAATCAAGAAGCTCTTCGGTGCCCATGCATACCAAATCCCCATCTCCTCAACGAAATCAATGGTTGGACATGCGATGGGCGCCTCGGGCGCAATCGAAGCGATCGCGTGTGCATTGACCCTGGAAAACGGGGCAATCCACCCAACGATTAACTACGAAAACCCGGATCCCGAACTAGATCTCGATTACGTGCCGAACGAGGCCAGGCAGATTCAGGTAAATACAATTCTCTCCAACTCTTTCGGCCTTGGGGGGCAAAACGCCTGTCTCGTACTTAAACGCTGGGAGCATTAAATGCGGCTATATCGCAACGAACGTCTTATTAAGCGGAATAAATTCTTGGGGAGATTTATGATGTTTGGCGGGTTGGGGGCATCATTCGCCGCAGTGATCATCGTCTTCCTCCAACCAACACTTCTTTCTCTCGCCTTTGGTTTAATGCTAGCGGGTGGCCTCTTCTCGCAACTCGGCACAGCTGTACACAATCGTTTCGGTCGCAGTCCCCGAATAGACGAGGTCCTTGACGATTCGCTTAAGGGTCTGGGCGACAACTACACCATGTTTCACTATTACCTGAGCACTAATCACGCTCTCTTTACACCTGCAGGCGTATTCGCTCTTATACCCAGAGATGAAAAGGGCGAGGTTCGATACGAATCGGACCAGTGGATTCTCAAACTTGGTAAGCGCAGATTCGGTCGGAGCCAAAAACCACTTAAAGATCTTGAGAGAAATGCCGCACGGGATACGAAAGCTCTGAAGCGAACGCTAACCAAAAAGATTCCCAATGGTTCCGAAATACCGGTCAACCCTCTCCTGGTGTTTATCGCCGATGAAGCAACCCTCGATTTGGATGGTGCACCCATCGCGGCGGTCCATCGCAAGAAACTCAAGTCATACCTCAGGCGGTTGGAACGTCAGAAGTCTTATTCCGCTGAAGAAATCCAGCAACTAGTAAGTGCATTCAATATTGCCCCTGACAATTCAGATTAGGTTAGCTCTCCTCCGAAGACTGTGGAAAGCTAACCTGTTATCTGAGCATCTCGCTCTTCGATCCGAAGGATGCTTCTTGCCAAGAACGTGTCATTTCGAGCGAAGCGAGAAATCCCTGTGATGTTGCTCTTGATAGCTCCATCTTTAGAATCGAAAAGAATCTCCTTTTTTGAGATTCTCGCTCGAGGGATTGTGTCGCCTCAGGGATTTCTCGTCGCTTCGCTCCTCGATTGACACGGAGGAGGTTTCATCCCCGACCATGATGAGCTCCCCACTGAAACCTCCTCCGGGGCTAAAACTGGTTTCAGCTTACATTAAAACAAAGGGGCTGCCCTATTGGAGCAGCCCCTCGGTCTATCTGTGGGCTTTAATCTTCTCGGGGGTCTAGCTGCTTAGAAACTCGTCCAGGGCTTCTTTCGAAATCCGGAAAGCATTCCCGATCTTCTTAGCTTTAATATCTCCGGATTCAACCGCGGCGATCACGTCCTCCTCAGCCACCTTCAAATACGCTGCGGCTTCGGAAGGAGTCATTACCGGCGGCGGGCCGGAAGCTCCGGCGGGCACATCAGCACCTGATCCACTGCTAGATTTCTTCAGGCTATCTGTAATCGCGCTGCCGATACCCATCCCCGCACCGATTCCAGCTGTGAGACCTGCGCCACCCGACGGGTTTTGCGCAGCGTCGCGCATCGCATCTGCAGCTTGAAGCTGTGTGTAGGTTTCCATGTCGAGCATACCCATTGCCCGCAATTCTTCGGCGGATCTTTCAGAAGGCTTCAAACTCTCGATATAGAAGGACAGCAAAGCCAATCCGATGGCCTTAAAGTCGTCTATTGATTTAGCTTTTACACCAATACCGAGTTCCTCAACCAAGCCGATAAGTTCAGGAACACTCGTGTCTGACGCCGTTTCACCAAGGAGATCTTGAAGCTTGGAGAGCAACATTGCCCGCAGCCGTGCTTCGATATCTTTTGTGGTGTAGATTCCAGTTACGCCAACGATTTGCGCTACAAACTGCTGAGGATCGGCAACTTTATAACTGTATGTTCCAAACGCCTGCAGCAGAGCTACACCGAGCCCCATACCTGGATTGCGCACCAGAATTGGTTGGGGGGTTCCCCATTTCTCATCCGCGAATTCACGGGTTGATACAAAGTACACTTCAGCCGTGAACGGCGAACGATCGTTAAAAGCCTTGCCGATCAGGTCGATCAACAAGGGAATGTTCGCAGTCGCTATCGTATGACGACCCGGACCGAAAGAGTCGAGCGCCTTCCCGTCTCGGTAAAAAACCGCCATTTGAGATTCGCGTACAATGACCTGACTGCCGATGCGAAAATCCCCGGCAGTATCTTCCGGGAATCGATGAACGATCTCACCTTCCATTTCGCTTGGGTATTCGATAACATCAAATATACGAGCCATCTTCTTTACTCCTCACTTCCGGTTGAGTCGACGGTAGCTAAGATTACTTCTTCTCTGCGATCAAAGGCAACGACCATCTCATCGCTGAGAGTGACCAAGTGCCTAACGGCAGCCGGGAAGCCATCTGTCCCGATTGAAGCGCTGAGGTTGTCGATAGCATTGGAGATCTGGGCGACTCCCTCAAGCAGAGCAACATCGTATTCATAGATTAATTCTAGTTCCTTGCTGTTTATCTGGACGGCGTCAAAAAGCCCTGAATAACCATAGGACGCGGTCCTAATCCGATTCCCAACAGCGCGCAGCTTAATCGCCGCATCTTCTAAGTCATCGACTTGTTCGAGTTGTTTTTCTTTAATCAACCGTCGCTGAAGCTCTGCTATTCGCTCCCATTGTTCCTCTAAACGCTGAGCCACGGTCAGCCGCAGTAACTTATCCGCTTCCCTCCGATTATCTCGATCAACATAGCCAACAAAACCGGACAGGAAGTTCTTAATCTTACCAAAAAGATCATCACCCGCAGTGATTTTATCCAAGGGATCGTTCATAATCTTCTCCTTACTCCATATGTGCTAACGATACACCAATCTGGGTAGATTATATATTCTCACCAAACTTATCACAAACAACTGACTGACGAAACGCTGACAATGATGCCTCCACTATGAAGTGAAACAAGTATAATTCACACATAATACCCATGCATCGAATTGAAAGGACGGGAATTCAATGGCTTTAATTGACGAATTGCTGCGAGTTGCAAAACCGCTCAGTGATTCTATTCGTATTGGCAAAGGCCCCGTAGTATCGGTGCGGGATTCTAAAGTAGTTGCAGACAATATCGACAAAATTGTTCGAACGGCAGCAATCGGTAACCCGCGTGAGAAAGGGCTCGCTCAGTGGCTTATACGGTCATGTGCCCTCGAAATGGGTGTAATTCCCGCATCTATCCATGACTTTTATCTAGCACGAGGTCAAGGTAAAACGCCTGATGATTTCACCGTCCCAGCGATCAACCTGCGCGCCCTGCCCTTCAATGCTGCAAGAACCGTCTTTAAATCCGCCGTGGCGACTGGCTCATGCGCGATGATCTTTGAAATCGCGCGCTCGGAGATGGGTTACACCGACCAGCAGCCGGCGGAATATACAGCCAACATCCTCGCCGCTGCGATCGCCGAAGGTTATGAGAGCCCGGTTTTTATCCAGGGGGATCACTTTCAGGTGAGCGCAAGCAAGTATGCCAAAGACCCGAACTCAGAGATCGATGCAATTCTTGAACTGTCGCGGGATTCGATCGCGGCCGGTTTCTTCAACATCGATATCGATACCTCGACTCTTGTAGATCTGAGCAAAGAAACGATCCCGGAGCAGCAAGAAATCAACTATACACGCTGCGCTGAACTCTCCGCTGGTATTCGCAACCTTGAGCCGGAAGGCGTGACGATATCTCTGGGTGGAGAAATCGGCGAGGTCGGTGGAGTGAATAGCACCGAACCCGAGCTGCGAGCTTTCATGGAAGGTTTCAACAAAGAGCTGGAGGCCAGGCTTCCAGCCACTCCGGGACTCTCCAAGATCAGCATCCAGACCGGTACTTCCCATGGCGGCATCGTCTTACCGGACGGGTCCATCGCAGAAGTTAGTTTGGATTTCGACACATTGAAGCACCTATCAGCTGTCTCCAAGGAATATGGGATGGGCGGCGCGGTCCAGCATGGCGCTTCCACATTACCAGATGAAGCCTTCAGCCGCTTCGCTGAGGCGAACGCGCTTGAAGTCCATCTCGCTACAGGCTTCCAAAATATCTTCTACGATGAACTCCCTTCTGATCTTCTCGAGGAGATCTTCGCCTACCTCCGCAAGTTTCACAGTAACGAACGCAAGGAAGGTCAGACCGACGATCAGTTCTATTACAAAACGCGCAAGCGAGCTATTGGTCCTTTCAAGGAAGCGTTCTGGGACTTGCCCGAAAGTACAATCCGCACAATCGAGAAGAAGTGGGAGGCGCAGTTCAAACTCCTCTTTGAACGGCTGAATGTTGGTGGAACACGTGAGTTGGTCCAGAGATTTACCAAGGTAGTTCCAATTCAACCTGAAATTGAGTCTTACCTCGCCGAAAGTGGTGGTGTAGGAGATGTTAGCGATCTGGATGACTAAAGGGAAAAAGAGTTCCTAATGTCGCTCCCGGGCCAACAAGTTCAAGCAGACAGATATTCAGTTGTGCCTCGCTGCTTATCCTTCCTTCTGCACCAGGAGAAAATCCTTCTCATCCGGATTGCTGAGGACCGTGGTCCCTGGTCTGATCTTTTAAATGGTGTTGGGGGACATATCGAGAGGGGTGAAGATCCACGGAGCGCGGCTCTACGTGAGATCAAAGAGGAGACAGGGTTGATCCTATCGCCTTCCTCTCTCTATCTTTCTGGTGTAGTCACTGTAGATGTTGGGAATCCCCCGGGGGTCGGTTTGTACATCTTTGTTGGCGTAACCGAAACTTCGGAGACCCACAGTTCCTGCGAAGGAACGCCAGAATGGATCGACATGAATGACTTTGAGAAACAGACATTAGTGAAGGATTTGCCTGCACTCCTGCCTCGAGCTATCAAGAGTTATAACAATAAACAACCCTTTTGCGCCGTGACCACGTTCGATGAAGATGGGAGTCCCAGTATCCACTTCAACCCGTGAAAACCGCAGAACCACTTAAATTCCCGCTATATGGCATCTTCGGCATCGCCATCATGGGCGTCGCTGAAATTCTACTTGCCCTGGACGTCTATTTCGCAGCCGTCTGGCTAACGCCGATTATGTGGACGGGCTACATCTTGGCCACAGATGCATTTCTCTATCACCGCAAAGGAAGTTCCTGGATGATGACCCGGCGAAGGGAGTTCCCCCTCGTCTTGCTTCTTTCCGTTGGTGTTTGGCTGCTCTTTGAAGTTCTCAATTTTCACATTCAGAACTGGGCTTACTATGTTGTTCCAGATAATCCCATTGTTCGTGATTTCGCTTATTTTTGGTCTTTCGCCACTATCATGCCCGGCGTATTCATCACCGCGGAGATCATCTCAACTTTCATCCCTACACGATTTCTACACAACCCCCAAATCAGGAGTGATGAAGTATTCATTGGCGCCGGCTGGCTCTGGTTTCTGTGCGGACTGTTCATGGTTGTGCTCCCATTATTGCTTCCCACACCGATCGCTTCCTACCTGTTCGGATCCGTCTGGATCGGATTTACCCTGTTGATCGATCCGATCAACGATCGGATGGGAGCACCATCATTTCGGAGAATGCTGCGAGAGCGGACTTATTGGCCAATCCTATCCTTGCTCGCAGGAGGGCTAGTGTGTGGCTTTCTCTGGGAGGCGTGGAACTTTCAGGCGCTCCAATCTGGGGGTGGGCATTGGCTTTATCTAGTTCCTGAGCCACTCCGAATCTTCGGATGGCACTATGGAAAAATGCCTCTCCTTGGCATGCTGGGCTTCCCGCCCTTCGCGTTAGAACTCTTCGCGATGTATCATTTCCTGCGGAAAATTTTGGACGGTGACCGGTTGCTCGGAAAACCTGTAAATGGTGAACTGTTCCTTGCAGAACGATGAAGGGCGATCATCAAGACCGCCCGCAGTTTAATCTTTAACACACTCGCGATAATTCACATGCTGGGCCATTCAAAAAAGATTAGTAAAGTTTTACCGTACCGCCGTTGGTCAAATTCGATTAAATTACTGAGTTCCATTTCTTCGTATTCGTCCGGGTCAATCTGTGCGATGACCCATGCGTCTGGATTCATCCATGCCACGTTGTCGTCTATCGCTCTAAGCCCTTTAAGCCACATCCCCTTGTATTGTGGTGGTGCAACGTAGATATAATCAAACGGCTCTATCTTAGGCTTATACTTAAGTAATTGGAAAGCGTCACGCTGCTCTACGGCTCCCTCTTCCAGCAGTTTCGTGTGCTCGAGGTTTTTACGAATTGTTTCGACCGCCCTTCTGTTCTCATCGATAAAAAGTACCCGATCTGCGCCTCTGCTCAGGGCTTCAATCCCAACACTTCCCGTACCAGCGAATAAATCTAAGAACCTCGCCTCGCGAATATCAGCGCCAATGATATTGAATAGGGACTCTTTTACACGATCCCCGATAGGTCGTACATCTTGACCTGGGACCATTTGTAGCTTTCGCCCTTTCGCTTTACCAGCGATTACTCTGATTCCTGCCATTATCGTCTCAACTTGACTCTTATTCTATCAACTGGATGGCTATGCGCATTCCACTGCGGTGCGAGCAGCTTCCATATTCATTCGTGGTGCGTGTACGGGGACGACGCAGCCGGTGCCAAGAACGACTCCGCGGCCCTTGAGAGACTTGAGGGCTTGTTCAGCCTCTTCCTGGACCGTAGTCGGGTCGCCACAAACCATCGTCATCCGTCGAATGCCACCGCAAACTGCACCAGAAATCCGCGAGGCGCCCTCCGCTAAACTAGGGGGAACCTCGCGATCGTGCCAATTTACGATCTGCACAGGGTACTTTTCGGCAAGATCGAACATGATCGCTTCGCCATGTAAATGGAGCACATTAAGCCAAAACAGTTCCGCTGCTTCGAAAATCCGATGGTTATAAACATCAGCAAACTTTTGATAATTCTCCGAATCGAAGTTCCGATAGGAGCCAAACTGGATGGCGTAAAATATCCCATCCACGCCGCGATCTTTCATAGCCTCAATAAAATTGACTGTGGATTGTGTGATGATCTCCAACCCGGCGATCACCTCTCCCGGCTCCCGGTGGAGATGTTCAAACAATGCATCCCGACCAGCGAGGTTTTTCGCTTGCGAGAGGGGGCTAAAGACCGTTTGGATGATCGGTTGAGTTTCTCCGAGTCTCTCACGCAATAGCTCAAGACACTTCAACTGCTTGCCAAGGCACCCCTGCTCCGCGTCAAGCACCTCGAGTTTCCGCCAATCCGAAGGCTCCTTGATCACGCGTTGTGTGTAATCTCTGGTCCCCTCAGGATTCCCGTTCCACTCATCCTCGACACCCCAGTCTAGCAAGCAGAAAGAAGAAGCGGGAGTGACTTTAACAAAATCATAGTCATACCGTGCCTGGTAAAGGGATGTGGACTCAGCCAATCCCTCAGGTGTTTGATCGTCAACTGGAAAATGACGCCATAAAGCAAGCGGAGGACGATCCGCTACGTCTTTTGCTATCGCCGCCTCGAGTCTCTCGCGTTTCGATGCCATCAGCCACGTTTTCCTTGTCTCATATCTGTACGGATTAATGTCAACTGTTCGGCAGTGATTAATTGGAACATTGACTCTCGGACTGAATTTTCCTTCCCTTCAACTACTTTTTGAAACCTTTCACTTGCCTTATCTTTCTGTTCTAATGCCTTATACGTCATTCCCGATGCGTAGTTCAATTCAATATTATCTGGCCAACGCGAAAGAGCTGATTCAAACGTTGTCTTCGCGTCATTAAAGCTTTTCAGACCCAACAATATCCACCCCAATCTATTCTGACTCGCCATATTATTCGGGTTCGTCTTCGCTTCCTCTTGAACATGCTCTAGAAGAGATTGAAGACCATCTATCTTCGTTTCCTCTGTCATAATGATTTACTCTCCAAGCAATTTTACGCGGATATCGATTGACATTCACCGTTACGGAGTTATCTCCATCGATTATTGAAGCAAGCCGGGTATCTCTTCTGGCTGGTCCGCGGTCACTACCCCGGCAGCTGCCAGAGCCTTAATTTTATCTTCCGCGGTTCCCTCTCCGCCCTCAACAATTGCACCTGCGTGGCCCATTCGCTTTCCAGGCGGAGCGGTCTTGCCGGCGATAAAGGCAACAACCTGTTTCGTCATATGGTCGCGGATGTATTCAGCAGCAAGTTCCTCATCTGTCCCGCCGATCTCCCCAATCATAACAACCTTCTCAGTGTGAGGATCTGCCTCAAACAACTCCAAAGTATCGACGAACGAAGTGCCGTTGATTGGGTCCCCACCGATGCCAACACAAGTTGAGACACCCATATCGTTCTCCTTTAGAGCATGGAGGACTTCATATGTCAGTGTTCCCGATCTAGAGACAACGCCAATATTCCCGGCTATGGCTATATCTCCAGGGATAATCCCGACTTTCGCTGTGCCTGGTGAAAGCAGTCCCGGGCAATTCGGTCCGACCAAGCGGACGTCCATTTGATCGAGGTATCGCCTTACTTTCATCATATCCTGGACCGGAATACCTTCTGTAATGCACACAATCAACGCAATTCCCGCATCGGCAGCCTCCAGGATGGCATCCGCCGAAAAGCGTGAGGGGACAAAAATCACGCTGGTGTTCGCTCCGGTAGCTTCAACCGCCGACTTCACCGTATCAAAAACTGGAACCTTCCCCCCCATCACCCATTCCCCTCCCTTTTGGGGCGTAACGCCAGCGACGACACTCGTGCCATGCTCAATCATTCGAGCAGTGTGGAACAAACCCTCTCTCCCGGTAATCCCTTGGACAAGCAGCTTTGTGCTTTTATCAACTAAGATACTCATGATTCCTCCACCGCTTTAGCCGCTGCAATCGCCTTTTGGGCAGCGTCTGCAAGCGAGACAGCGGTTTCCATGTCTGCCTTTGCGAGCAGATGGCGACCTTCTTCCGCATTCGTTCCAACCAAGCGTACAACCAAAGGAAGTTTTGTTGGTGTCTTCTCCAACGCTGCCAGGATACCCCGAGCCACCTCATCACCGCGTGTAATCCCGCCGAAGATGTTAAAGAGAACCGCTTTCACATTTGGATCACGTATGATGATTTGAATAGCCGCGGCTACTTTCTCAGCGGATGCACCACCCCCAATATCGAGGAAATTAGCAGGCGAGCCGCCATAAAGATGGATCACATCCATCGTTGCCATCGCCAAGCCGGCGCCATTGACCATACATCCAATTTCCCCGTCCAGCTTTACGTAGGAAAGTCCATATTTTCGCGCCTCTCGCTCCTCCGCGGCCTCTTCGTCCAGGTCGCGCATTTCGGCGAGCTCAGGGTGCCGGAAGAGACCATTGTCATCGAGCACAATCTTCCCATCCAAAGCCATCAAGCCCTTGTCTCCTGTAATCACAAGAGGGTTTATCTCCGCTAAAGTTGCGTCTGTTTGCATAAATGTCTGGTAGAGGCCCTTCGTAATCGACATGAATTCGCGCCAATGCTCTCGGGGCATTTCTGTGCAGGCCGCGAGATACCGTGCCTGGTAATCCCGCAACCCAAGCAGCGGGTCGATCCACACTCGTACGATCTTGTCTGGATGAGTTTTAGCAACCTCTTCGATCTCTACCCCGCCTTCAGCCGAAGCAATCATTACCGGACAGCGCCGGGTGCGATCATTCGTGATTCCGAGATAGATCTCTGTTTTAATATCGACAGCCTCATCGATAAGTATTTTCCGAACCGGGAGGTCTTTTATATTCATGCCCAGGATCTGTGTTGCGGCCTCCTCTGCTTTATCAGGCGTATTCACCACTCGGATGCCGCCCGCTTTCCCTCGTCCTCCGACGAGCACCTGGGATTTAACGACGACTCTCCCACCAAGCTCCTCGGCGATCGATTTCGCCTCCGACGCGTTCATCGTCATCTGCCCATGGGGAATTGGAATACCATGCTCGGCAAACAATTGCTTCGATTGATATTCATGCAGCTTCATTCGCTCTCCTTACGCTGATAATCTTTGCATACCATGAAAGTATCTGCCGGTCAGGCCTTATTATTATGGAAACGCGGGGGCAAATCGCATTGCCCGGTGATTATTACTGTCAACAACCCAAACTTTACCGTCAGGTCCAAGCGCAATTCCGCTTATCAGACTGAACTGATAATCATCCTGTCCGAATACACCCCCCCATCCAAGCAAGAACTCACCATCTTGTGTGAAACACAACACCCGGAAACCCTCTGGATCGGTGGTGCACAAAATGTTTGCGGAACCAGCATCCAGGTACGGCTTGTTATCCAACGACTGACCGTACCAGGCATCAACGCTCCATTCCTGTACAGCATCGAAAGATTCAGGGGAAACTTCAGAGAAAACCTGGATGCGTTGATTCCAGGTATCAGCGATGAATATCCGATCATCACTTCCAATCGAAATGCCAACCGGCTCATCCAATAATCCCGGAAGATACCCGGGGCCGCCGAATTGTGTGATGAAGGTCCCTTCGCTGTTGAAGACTTTGACACGCTTATTACCGGTGTCGACAACAAATACTCTTCCCTGGCTATCGACGGCGACATCGCGGGGTCCCCAGAACGAGTAGGGATCATCCCCCAACCCCTCCTGTCCAAACATCCCTAGGAAGGCACCGTCAGGCGAGAACCATTGAATTCGATGATTCCAGGTGTCAGCAACGTAAATATTCCCATTCGGAGCGACGCCAAGACCCCACGGCTCGTTAAACGTCCCTTCTTCTGCCCCTCCCGCTTGGGAATCGCCGAAACCACCCCAAGTTGTCAGGACCTCTCCATCAGAGTTAAATCGCTGGATGCGGTGGTTAAGCGTATCCGCCACATAAAGCGTTCCATCTGGTCCTATCGCCATATCGCGAGGATGGAACATTTCTCCAGGAGACAACCCCTCGCCACCGATGATCAAATCTGCTCCAAGTTCAACAATTGCGTCAGCGTAAGGATCCTCAATTGTTGGTGGGGTAAAGGATGCTGGGGTTACACCATAATCCCAAACCTGCGCGGCGATATCCTTGCGGATGTACAATCGCATTCGATCTGAAGGGGTCCAACGGGCGAGGCTCATGTCCTGACCCTTCCAAGTGCCGTACTCCGTAAAATCACGGTCGAGCCAGATCTTCCAAACCGCCGATCTCAGAGCGCTATCGGTGAAGAATGGTTTGATATGCCCCCAAACACGCGAGAGATATTCCACCGTACCCATTGGGAGTAAGGGCGCATTGTCAGGCATTTGGTCCCGGCTTCTCTCCGCATCTATCGCTGACCATTTAAGGTTCCAATAATCCTGATTCGGCCACCACATGCGGATGTACTCGAAACTATAGAAGCGGTCTGCTAGAAGGGGTTCAACGAGATGCCAGTTATTGTCCCCGACAAGAACAACCGGGTAGTTTAACAATTCTCTGGTTGGATTAGCTCCGTAAAAATACTGGTTGGTATAATCCCGCAGATACCAATTCAATGGCCAAGAGACATCATCGTCAAAGGCAACTTGGATCCCCAATCCATCTGTCGTACGCATGGATAGATCCTCGATTTGATCCATGACTGTCTTAACGCCGGTTGCTGAATGGGCATAGACAAGATACTCGGTGGCATCATCGTAGTTAACGAATGCCGCCCGGAATCCTGTCCTGATTGTGAGAATAAAGAGGATGCCCAGGAGGAATACGCCCCCAACACTGGCAATAACCCGCAAGGAGATACCCTCCGACAACTGGCGAATTGCTATTGCAGCACCAATTGCGAATACAATCGCAGTGATGAAACCGCTTGTTGCTCGGAGCTGATCGAGCTGACTCCCCTGGAACGGTGGATTCTCCCCCAATACCCCTCCCATCGCGCTTAATAAAGCAAGCAGCAATAAGAAGGTGAGCAGCAAGATTAGCCAGCTGCTTTGTTTTTTCAAGTTCTGCCAGTCGAATCTTTCCAAGAACTGGCCTATCCCCCACCCTCCAAAAAGGATCATTGGCAGGGCAATGTGAACAGTCAGCCATGGCATCTTCTCACCGAAAAAGGAGTAAAGCATGAGTGAGGTGATCGTCATAAATCCGAGGAAGCCAATAACCGGGAAGGAAACCGCAAATCTACTACCCGGATCTGGATCCTGATCATCTGGTCGCAAGCGGATCCAATACACGAAAGCCATGATCGAGCCAATGGCCGGAAGAAATTCATAGATTGGGATCTGAATGAAGAGATAGTAATACCAAGGCTGTCCTCCGCGTTCGACGCCGTGCTGATCAAACCAATACCCTAAAGATCCCACGAGCCCTGAAGCGAGCCCGTCGTCGTTTGTGAAGAGTGTGGTGTAGAAGACAATGAAGATGCCGAAAAAAACACCAGCAGCGATTAGCCACTTCCGCCAATCCCACAGCGCGCCGATAGCTGCGCTAACCAGAAAGAGGATGATCACAACAATCATAGTCAGGCTTATGGGGGATGAACTCGTATAGTCTAAGGGGTCCCATCCCAGGAGATTCGCTGGAAGCGCTGCCAATTGGGGAAGTGTCATCGTACCCACGATGACCAGCAAATCGAGTTCAGGAAAGTCTGTACGCAAGCGTTTACCGAACGCCAGTACCAATGTAACTGCCATGAGGGTCAAACCAAAAATTGCCAATACTAGACTAACCGCTCCGAGGGGAAAGCTGGACGCGGCACCTACACCCATGGATACCGCCCCTTCTATCGTCGGTTCAAGTGCGTTTGTAATCTCTCCTGATGAACCCCACCCACCGAACAAGATACCCACTGCTAAGCCCCCCCCCATCGCAGTAGTTATAAGACCGGCAAAGAATCCTATCTTTTGGATGCTTTGCTTCCACGGCATGCGAAGCATACGCATGGCAAAGAAACCCCCTAGAAACACCAGGAGTTGTGCAGTGTAAATAAATGATGTTTCTTTCGTTGTGAAGTGTAGTGCAAGTGAGGCGGCTAATAAGTAAAGCCATTTCGCTTCACTTTTTTCGAAGTAGCGAAAAACCGCGTAAAACATCAACAGAGCCATTGGAACAATGAACGCTTCGTTGCGGACGTAGCGGTCGTAGTAAAGCATATAGGGAGAAAATACCATCATCGCCGCGGCCGCGAGTGTCCCCCAGCGCCCGAGCCACTTACGGAACAATAGAACTAATCCGACCGCAATCACACCGAATAACGCGGCAGGAATTCGTGCCGCAGCGTCGGAAGCGCCGAAAAGAAAATAGGAGAGGGCGACAGCGTGCATTTGAAAAGTGCCGTGCATAAGTGGATCATGAGAAAATCCACGCCCCTCCGCCAGATACCATGAGAACTGGGTATGCAAGCTCTCATCATGGCTCATTACCCGTGTGTCGAGATCATAAAATCGCGAAAATACGGCCACGCAGAGCAGGAGGATATACAGAGCTACTTCAAGATCAATCCTCAAATTTCGCTTGAGGGTACGGTCCAGCCAGCTCTGATCTTCGTTTGATGAGATCGCTTCTTCCGTCATAGATTCTCCCTCGCCGGAAATGGGCGATAAACGGTACTTCTTCGACACATAGATTCATTGCTCGATGCACTTCGTTCTACATTAGGAATTGACGAGCCGGTATAGCAGCTTGACTTCTTCCCCCTTCAATTCCCTCCACTCTCCTGGTTTGAGATCGCCAATTTCAAGATCTGCAAACCGGATTCTTACTAATCTCTTAACTCTCAACCCGAGGCTTTTCGCAGTCTCGCGGATCTGCCGCTTGTGACCTTCGGTGAGGATCACATGCACCCAGGGTTCCTTCGTATTTTCAACCCACACCTCTGCTGGACGCGTTCGAAAACCGTCCTCCAACACAACTCCCCGTCTCCAGGAATTAATTTGCGCCTGGTCTGGTTTCCTATTTAGGAGGACCCGATATTCCTTCTCATGATGATAGCGGGGATGAGTTAACCGATTCGTGAGCTCTCCGTCATCGGTCATTAAAATCAATCCCTCGCTCTCGAGATCGAGCCGGCCGACTGGGAATATGCGCCGATCTATCTGAATCAAATCGCTCACAGTTGCTCTTCCGCCTTGTGATCGAAGACTGGATAGAACGCCTCGCGGTTTATTTAGCAAGATATACAAAAACCCTGATTGCAGCTGGATGATTTCCCCATCGACTCGAATCTCAACTTTACCAGGTGTAACCTTCATACCGAGAGTAGCTTTGATGCCATTCACGGTCACACGGCCATCCCTGATTAACTCATCAGACTTTCTGCGGGAGGCCACGCCTGCTTGGGCGATAACCTTTTGCAGACGAATGCCATCACCCACTTGTTCCCTCCTCAGGGTCAACAAGAGATGTTCCATTCGCACCCAACTCGTCCATCTCACTTTCAAGATTAAGTGGAGGGAGCTCCTCAATGGAGGTTAGACCGAAATGGTTGAGAAAATCAGAGGTTGTAGCGTAGATAAACGGCCGCCCCGGGCCATCTGTCCTTCCAACCTCATCAACTAACCCATGCCTTAGAAGCGTCCTCATTACACTATCCGAGTTAACCCCTCTTACCGCGTCGATTTGCGGTCGGGTGACAGGTTCCTGATAAGCGACAATCGCCAGGACTTCTAGTGCAGCGCGACTCAACCGTGAGGTCTCTTCCAAGTCAAGAAATCGTTGGACATCTGCTGATATTTCCGGAGCAGTGATAAATTGAACGCTTCGGGATACACGTTGAAGGCGAATTCCCCGATTGGTGAATAGCATGTCGAGTTCTTCCAGCGACTTTTCAACCTCGCGCACGGAAGAATTTAATGCGTTCGCGATCTGAGGGATCGAGATTAACTCTGGGGATACAAAAAGCAGCGCCTCGATCCTCGCATTAAGGTCGAGGGCAGAACCCTTCGGGTTCGCTTCTGTCTCCAGCGTGCTATAATCGGCCGCGATTTCCGCCTCCGAGGATGAATGCTTTGAATCACTCACAAAAACTTACCTATCGCACATTCGCGCTTGCTTCCATTCTGGCCAGCCTGTTTCTGGCCACTCTCGCCTGCCAGGTAGATGTAGGAGGACCGGAACCGCCTTATCCACTCATCACTGCCGACGATCAGGCTGCCGATGATGTTACGGATTTGTGGCAATCTGCTTTAGAGAGCGCGCTCGACTCTGGCGAAGTCATGCTCGTTCTCGATGAGAACCAGCTCAATACCTTTGTCGCCATGAGGCTTGCCGCAGAAGATTCTCTCTTACATGAGCCGCAGGTCTTTCTAAGACAGAACGCCATCCAGGTCTACGGGTACGTCATCCAAGGGATTATCCGGGCAAACATCCACCTCTCCATATCGCCAATACTCGATCAAGAGGGTAGAATCTCTTTTGAACTTACTTCAGCTTCCGTTGGTCCGATACCCGCTCCGGAAGCAATCAAAAACACGATTTCCGCCATTCTTACAGAGGCTTTCACTGGAAGCTTAGGCTCGTTCGCTACCGGGATACGTATTTCATCTCTCGTGATCAACGACGGACAACTTGCGATCGTTGGTGAACTCCGTTAGGCTGGCGGAAGACGATTATACCAGCCGCCTTTTTCAACGACAATGAGCCAAACACTGCGTAGTCAATTCTACCTTCTCATCACATCACTTATCTTGATCCTGAGTTCTTGCGCTCGACCGCAGGCAACCGCAGGGATGATTCAAGTTCTCATACACGTGGATGATTCTGTCGAAACGGTTGAAGTACCTTCTGGCGCCAGTGTTCAGCAAGCACTTGACTCCGCTGGTGTGATACTTGGTTCCTTGGATCGAGTGAACCCTCCGGGGTATACCGTCCTTTCGGATGGCGCTGAGATCGATATCATACGAGTGCTCGAGAGTTTCGAGATCGAGGAAATAATCATCCCCTTCGATCGTCAAACCGTCCGCAATGAAGCCTTGCCCGAGGGCGAGACCCGCCTTCTACAACCAGGCCAGAATGGTTTACAAGAGATCACAGTTCGGATATTAATCGAGGCAGATGTAGAAATCTCCAGAGCCCCGGTCAAGAATGTCATTATTATCGAACCTGTACCTGAGATTATCATGATCGGCACTCAGAGTACACATTCGCCAATCTCGATTGATGGCAGCTTGGTGTTTATCACAAGCGGGAATCTATGGGTCATCGAAAGCAACAGTGGTAGCCGGCGTCCGCTTGTCGTTACCGGTGATCTAGATGGACGTATCCTCAAGATCTCCCCCGATGGTCAATGGGTGCTCTTCACCCGCGAAACCCCCGAGGAGGATGATACGATTAACGGACTCTGGGTCGCATCCATGGTTGACTCTGAGTTTGAAATGATCGACTTGGGCGTCCGAAACATAATCCATTTCGCAGACTGGGTTCCTCAGAAACCTTCTTTTACGGTTACTTATTCAACATCTGAATCCAGCCTTGCCTCGCCCGGCTGGCAAGCAAATAACGACTTGAAGACGATCACTTTTACAGGCTCAGGTCGTGCCCTCCGACCCCGCACAATTATTGAAGCAAACGCCGGAGGCCAGTACGGTTGGTGGGGAACGAACTATGTCTGGGGATACGACAGCGACCATCTGGCATACGTTCGCGCAGACAGTTATGGTCTTGTAGACCTTGAGAAAAACGAGCTCATCACACTGCAAGAGATCATCCCTTTCCAAACTCTTGGGGATTGGGCTTGGGTTCCCGGACTCGTTTGGGGACGGGACAATCAGACGATATTTTTTGTTGCTCATGATGAGCCTATTGGCCTCGAGAGCCCCCAGGCATCTCCCGTTTTTAATATTGAAGCTCGCACAATGGGAAGCAATCTGAAGCTTACACTTGCGGAACGAACCGGGATGTTTGCTTACCCAACTGTTTCTGAGATTCTTAGTTCACACACCGCCGAGATCTCGTACCGCGTAGCTTTCCTGCAGGCCATCACGCCGCTAGAGAGTCAGGAGAGCACCTACCGTATAGCGGTTATGGATCGCGATGGCAGCAATCTACGCTACTTGTTCCCGCCATCCGGCGACCCCGGACTGGAACCATCTCTTCCCGGTCCAGTTTGGTCGCCTGGCGGGGATCGAATTGCTGTAATCTATCGAGGAGATCTCTGGATCATTGATGTCGATACCGGAACTGGCCAGCAGCTGACCGCGGATGGTCAAACGCAGATCATGGATTGGGCGCCCTAGTGGCTCATGATTCTGAACCGAGACAAATGTCTACTCTAAATCATGCAAAGGAGGCGGCTTTGAGAATTCTAATGACTGGAGGTGCAGGCTTCGTCGGATCTCACCTCTGTGACCGTCTATTGAAGGAGAGTCACGAAGTTGTTGTTGTTGACAATCTCATTACAGGGGATATCGACAATATCAGCCATCTCGCGGGGCGAGATGATTTCTCATTTGTTAAATACGATGTATCTAACTTCATCTTCGTTCCAGGAAAAGTCGATGCCGTTATGCACCTGGCTTCTCCTGCGAGTCCGAACCCCACTTCTCCCTATGGCTATCCGCAATTGCCCATTCAGACTCTCAAGGTCGGGTCCCTGGGAACGCACAATGCGCTCGGCGTCGCCCGTGTTCATGGTGCCACCTTCCTGCTCGCTTCCACGTCTGAGATATACGGAGACCCCCAGGAGCACCCGCAGAAGGAGAGCTATTGGGGGCACGTAGATATCGTCGGGCCACGATCGGTTTACGACGAAGCAAAGCGCTTTGCAGAATCGATCACGATGGCCTACCACCGATACCATGATCTCGATACGCACATCGCTCGCATCTTCAACACCTTTGGACCCAGGATGCGATTGGATGACGGACGAGCAATTCCTAATTTCATCGTTCAGGCGCTCAAGGGTAAACCACTCACCATATACGGTGATGGCTCACAGACGCGCAGCTTCTGCTACATCGACGATCTTGTTCAAGGCCTTTACCTTCTACTGCAATCGGAAGAGAATTACCCTGTCAACTTGGGAAATCCGCAGGAGATGTCGATTCTCGAACTCGCTGAAGAAATCAATCGCATCGTCGGCAACAAAGCCGGCATTCGGAAAGTCCCTGATGGGCGCGCTCCCTCCGATCCCCAACAACGCCAACCGGATATCACCCGTGCCAAGACAATCTTGAACTGGGAACCTAAAGTCGATCTTGAAACGGGCCTTAAACTCACAATCGAGGATTTTGAGAAACGTCTATGATGGGGGTCTCACCACGCACAAGGCGTGAAATCAATCGCTTTCTAAAATTCTCTGTCGTTGGCATCATCGGTGCGGTTGTAGATTTTGGCATCTTTAACCTGCTTGCCAATGTGCTCGGGATCGGCAGTATTGTAGCCAGCGTAATTTCATTCTCGGCTGCCGTCACCAGCAACTTTCTCTGGAATCGCTACTGGACTTATCCCGATTCGAGGTCAAAGCCGGTCAGCAAACAGGTCATCCAATTCACCTTGGTCAACCTGGTCGGCCTCGTCATTCGAACTCCCATCTTTGCCTTCTCAGAAGCACCCATGATCCGACTTGCGGAGAACCTCATCCAACTTTCCCAATCAATCCTGCCGGAGAGTGTCACTTCTCTCGGATACCTCAATGCGACAGTGCTTGGCCGCAATCTCGCTCTAGCCCTGGCCGTGATTGTCGTTCTTTTTTGGAACTTCTTTATTAACCGCATCTGGACATACTCCGACGCTGAATAGACCTTTTACGTCCTCAGCGTTGAAGAGTTTTTTCCCGGTGTGTATAATCAGTAGCGAAGATGGTTCCCTATCCACTAGATTTTGAGGGTCACGCGCGATCTCACATTCTATCTTCATCATCCATAGGCGTTGGTATGGAAAGTGCACATACTACGCTGGAGAAGTTGATGGCAACTGAAGCCAGGAAGAAACCCATACCCATTTATACGACCCCGGGGGACTGGTCTGCATTGCTCGTATTCCCCTACATATTCGACCCTGTTGGTGAGTGGATCGGATGGATGTCCGCCGATCGTAACGTATTCGATGTGGATGGCGTCTTTGTTGGCTGGCTATCCGATGAGCCTCGGATTCTTAGAAAGCGAATCATCGAAGGAGATCTCATTCGACGAGAGGTTCCCCCTCACCCCGGCCGGGTCCGACCACCCGCTACCGTCCCCTTACCCCCGATGATGGCCGAACTTCCCTTTGAAATCATCGATGTGCTCGATGAAGAACCTGAACGCCTTCACACAACGGACACCGGCGAATTCAAGGAAGATATGGATTGACCGACCCATTGAAATCTCCTCTGGAATCAAAAACTGTTCAATCCTCACGAGTAACACTAAGCCAATTAATGCTGCCGATCCAGGCTAACCTTCGCGGTGATGTGCATGGCGGTTGGATTATGAAGCTCGTCGATGAAGCCGGTGCGCTCTCAGCCATGCGCCATGCACAACGCCGTGTCGTCACCATCGCCATCGATCAGATGGCATTCCATAAACCAATCCGAATCGGTGACCTGGTGATCCTACATGCGGAGGTGACTTACGTAGGGAAGACATCCATGGAAACCAGAGTTCAGGTCCTCGCTGAAAATCCCATTACTGGAGAGAGAACCTATACCAACACAGCCTACCTGGTTTACGTCGCCTTGGACGAGCAGGGGCATCCTACCCCGGTCCCCAAGCTTATCGCCGAAACCGACACTGAAATAAAGCGAATGTCAGAGGGTGAGAAACGGCAGATCTACCGGCTTTCTCATCGGAAGATCTCCGAGGAGCAGCAGTTGTGACACGTAAGATTGAAACCCTTACCGACCTTCTGGCTCAAGCAGGTGCGAAACGCTTCCTTGAGACTCCACCGCCAGAAGATATGGGGCTGGCGGAACACCTTCCCTTCCCCTTCCTGGCAATTGTTGCCCAACAAGAGATGAAATTATCGTTGCTTTTGGCGCTAATTAATCCCAATATTGGTGGGGTGTTGCTTGTCGGCCCTCGTGGGACTGGGAAGACAACGGCGGTCAGGAGCCTGTCAGACTTACTCCCCGAGGTCTCCAGGAGCCGTTGCCCGTACGGTTGCCTTCCCGAAGATGTCACTTCGGGCGGTATGGACGAGGTATGCGCGGATTGCGCTCGACGCTTCGCCGAGGGAGATCCACTCACCTATATGGATCGTGTTCGGTTAATAGAGCTCCCTCTAAACGCACGACTTGAGGATGTGGTTGGTGGAATCGATGAACGTGCCGCTATCCAAAAACGGCTGCGCCTAAATCGCGGAATTCTCGCTCGAGCGGATAAAAATATCCTATATGTTGACGAAGTAAATTTGCTCGATGACGACCTTGTTAATGCCGTCCTCGACGCTTCTGCGCAAGGAATTTACACACTCTATCGTGGAACACTCAGTGCCACCTACCGCGCCCGGTTTGTCTTAATTGGGTCGATGAATCCAGAAGAAGGTCGTCTACGTCCACAGATCCTCGATCGTTTCGGCTTACGCCTGGTTGTACGCGGTTTAGATGATCCCGAACAACGCTTAGAGGCGTATCGCCGATCCATCGCTCATCGCAGCAATCCCCGTCAGGTGATCGCTGAATACGAAGGAGTCATAATGCAGGTCCGTGAGGAACTGCAATCTGCAAGGGCCGCTCTTCCAAATGTTGAACTTACAAAAGAAGCGCAGGACTTCGGGCTTCATTTAATCGATGACCTGGGAATCCATTCGCTTCGAGCCGAGATCACGCTCTTTGAAGCGGCTCGAGCTCACGCAGTGGCAGACGGACGGGAAAAAGCTGAAACAGATGATGTGGAGAAAATCGCCAAGATGGCACTGCGGTTGCGCAGATCCGGCTTTATCGATGACTACCTTTCCTCTCAAATCGATGAGGAGAAAGAGATCAATCGCTTACTTACCAGGCACTCGAAAACCAGCCCATCGAAGGGAACTAAAACAAAAAAATCGAAACCAAAATCGAAAAAACCGTAATCCAATGATCCAGGGAATCAAATCGGGCCGGTTTTCCCGGCCCGATTACGCAACCAAAGCAAATGAACTGGAATTACTTCATCTTCTCGTCGATATATGTGACTGCTTCCCCAACGGTGGTTATCTTCTGTGCATCTTCATCGGAGATTTCCCCCCCGAATTTCTCCTCAAAGGCCATGATTAACTCAACCAAATCCAGAGAGTCTGCTTCGAGATCCTCACGGAATTTTGCCTCGGGTACGACCTTTTCAGCATCCACACCTAAGAGCTCGACAATGATAGTCCTGACATCCTCAATCGTTTCCGCCATAGTTCGCCTCCTTTTGTTTCTTTGTGGCAAGTTGCATTGTAATCGAGGCACCAATGTAGTTGCAAGTTGACATGTGCCTCTTACACTTGCTATGATGGCATTCTCACTGCATGGAACACCTGTCTATGAGTAAAGTTACGCCCACATCCAGCAGAAAATCAGATCACATCCTCATTAACCTTAACGAGGATGTTCAATCCAGTTTGAGGACAGGTCTTGAGAGTTACCATTTTATCCACAACGCACTCCCTGAAATTGATCTTTCAGAGATCGATTTACAAACAACTTTCATGGCGAAGCATTTAGACTCGCCCTTGTTGATCTCCTCAATGACCGGAGGGACAAAACAAGCTGATAAAATTAATATTTCTCTAGCCGAGGCTGCGCAGGATAAAGGGATAGCGATGGGAGCAGGCTCCCAACGCGCCGTGATCGAAGAACCTGCGCTCGCGGCAGGGATGAATCTACGACAATATGCCCCCGACATCCTCCTCTTCGCGAATCTCGGTGCAATCCAATTGAATTATGGGTACGGCATTTCTGAATGTGAGCGAGCCGTCGAGATGCTGGAGGCAGATGCCCTTATTTTGCACCTAAACCCACTTCAGGAAGCCCTGCAGCCAGAGGGTGACACTCGTTACGCTGGGCTTCTGGAAAAGATCAGCAAGATATGCCAAAAGTTACCGGTGCCCGTCATCGTTAAAGAGGTTGGATGGGGACTTTCTAAAGAGGTTGCGTTGCGATTGGTGGAAGCAGGCGTCACCGCGATTGATGTAGCCGGGGCTGGCGGAACTTCGTGGTCTCAAGTCGAGATGCATCGTGCAAAGTCACCCGAGATGGCTGTAGTCGCCTCCGCTTTTATCGACTGGGGAATTCCTACTGCGGATGCGATCCTTGATGTTCGTGGAGCGCTTCCAGCTATTCCATTGATCGCTTCAGGGGGACTTAGAAGCGGTGTTGATGTCGCAAAGTGTCTTGCCCTTGGCGCCGACCTTGGCGGTATGGCCGGGCCACTGCTCAAGGCAGCAACCAAGTCCACCGAGGCAGTAATTGCGCATATCGATCAAATCGTCGCGCAGATTCGATTAAGTATGTTCGCAACCGGAGCACATGAGATCCAGGCCCTGCGTTCCACCAAGCTGTGGAAGGAGTCGAGAACGTGAATTCCGAGCCGGGCGTGTACATCGAGGCAATGCAAACCAAGATCGAGGCACAACTAAAGACCTCGCTCTCATACCTCGAATCCAAAAGTACGGCAATCCTCGTTCAAATGGTATGCCACCATCTTGGTTGGATCAATCCGGAAGCAAGCCGGGGTAAACGTCTCCGTCCCTTACTCACACTCCTTTGCTGCGATGCCGCTGGCAGCCCTTGGCAATCCGCCCTCCCAGCTGCCAGTGCGATCGAGTGGATACATAACTTCTCGCTCATACATGACGATATCGAAGATAGAAGTGAAACACGCAGAGGCCGTGAGACAGTGTGGAAACGTTGGGGTATCGCTCAGGCGACGAACACCGGAGACGCGTTATTCGCATTAGCCCACCTTCTAACACACGAATTGCAGGAGCAAGGACACGACTCAGCGACCATCCTCTCGATCCAGAAACAACTTGATAAGGCATGCCTGGATTTAACGATCGGCCAGCATCTCGATCTGAAATTCGAAGAGACTGACGGAGTAACTGAGGATGAATATGTTGAGATGATCGAAGGGAAAACGGCAGCACTGATTGCTGCGAGTTGCGCAATAGGCGCTCTCACCGCCCAAAGCGAACCCTCAAAGGTCGAACTTTTTCAGCAGTTCGGCCATGATCTGGGAATGTCATTCCAAATCTTTGATGATTTACTGGGTATTTGGGGTGCGCCAGAGGTCACTGGAAAACCCAGCGGCGACGACCTGCGTGTCCGCAAGAAAACTTTACCGGTCATCTTCGCCATCAACCATTCGGACGATTTCCAGGAATTATGGGATTCAGAGGAGATCGACGATGATCGGGTGGCGAGGATGGTAACTTCTCTCAATCGATCCGGAGCGCGAGAGTACGCGGAGGAAGCCACCCGGCGCTGGACAGACTCAGCGCTCGAAGCGCTCACCTTAAGTGAGCCGGCCGAACCGGCTGCATCGGAGCTGGCAAACCTTACGCAGAAGCTTCTGAGCCGAGAGTATTAGATTCCTGCAGAATCAGGCAAAACCTTACATGGTGCTTACAATTACACAGATTTTGCATTGTTATCAATTGCGGCGCATGTCTCTCATGCTATAATCCGAAACATATAAATTATGCCAAGAACAACACGCCAGCTCGATGATAGCGGTCAAGGCGAGAGCGAAAGCCTGGACCGTTTACAGCCGGGCACCACACTTGAAGATCGATATCTTATCCTGGGCATGCTGGGCGCCGGCGGCATGAGTTCTGTTTACAAAGGGCGTGATCTTCATTTCCCTAACGTAACCAAGCTCGTCGCCATTAAAGAGATGGTAAACCTCATCTCCGATCAATCGATGCACGAAATGATCGTGAAAAATTTTGAGCGTGAGGCAGATCTCCTCGCGACCCTCTCCCACCCGGCAACTCCCGCAATCTACGACAACTTCTCACATAAGAAACGGTCCTACCTGGTTATGGAATTTATCGACGGCGATGATCTTGAAGCGATTCTTGCTGAGGCCACCGACTTCCTGCCGGAGGAGAGAGTCATCGGTTGGGCGATTGAACTCTGCGATGTTCTCTCCTATTTACACAATATTCAGCCCGAACCTATCATCTTCCGGGATATTAAACCTTCGAACGTAATGATCGATCACCACAACCATGTGAGATTGATCGATTTTGGCATCGCCCGCAACTTTCAACCAGGCGAAAAAGGGACGATGATCGGCACCGAGGGGTACTCACCACCAGAGCAATATCGCGGTGAGGCTTCTCCAGCAGGTGACGTCTACGCCCTCGGGGCGACATTGCACCACCTTCTCACAAAAAGAGATCCGCGCGTTGAACCGCCATTTTCTTTCGCCGAGAGACCGGCTCGATCGATCAATCCCCTTATCTCACCTGAAATAGAGACCGTGATCTCTACTGCCCTCGAGTATGATCCCAAGGATCGCTACCCTTCCGCCATGATCATGAAAGAGGCCATGATCTCAGCCGCAAAGCGTACAGGATTGCTGAGCGCGCCCAGTGTCGCTGCAGTGATCGCACAGAGCGATAAGATCGAGGAGATATGGTCCTTTAAATGCGAGGATGAGATTCGCGGCTCCCCGTTGGTCTACGAGGATACCGTCTTTGTAGGCTGTTATGACAATAACTTGTATGCCTTAGATAAACAAACGGGCGAATTTCAATGGAAATATGCCACGGAGGGCGGCATAACCGGAAAGCCCGCAGCCGAGGATGGAGTCATCTTCATTGGCTCCGAGGATGGTCGTCTATACGCATTGACCACAAATCGAGGTAGCCTGGTCTGGACGTATTACGCTGAAGGTCCAATCCGCTCCTCTCCAACCCTTTCCGAAGGGCATATTTTTGTCGGTTCCGATGACAGACGGCTTCATGTAGTAAATCAGATGAATGGCCGCCGTGCATGGCGCGTGGAAGCGAACGATGCGATCTGGTCCACTCCATTTGTACAGGACGAACTCGTTTATTTCGGTTGTGAGAGCGGCGATTTCTACTGCTATAACTTTAAGGGGGAGTTGAAGTGGAGGAAGAAAGCGAAGAGAGGCATCACCTCCTCTGCGATTATCGTTGATGAAATTGTCTACTATGGATCTCGGGATTGGACCATGTATGCAATTGATTCGGAAAACGGCTGGCAGATTTGGCGCTTTCGGATGCGGGGCGCAACGATCTCGTCCCCATCCTTCGCTGATGGCTTGCTTTTCATAGGCTGCGGGGACAATAATATTTATTGCGTCGACGCCAAGCACGCACGTGAGATTTGGCGCTACGAAACAGATCACCAGGTTACCGGCTCGCCGGTTGCACATGATGGATCAATCTATTGCGGATCAGTCGACGGCTCCGTATACTGCCTGGATCATAAGACAGGCCGGCTCCGCTGGCGTTTTCATTCAGACGCTCCAATCACAGGCACACCCTTTATCTCCAATAACATTCTTTACATCGGTTCAACGGATCACAAGATGTACGCGCTAATCGCGTAGGCAATCTACTAGAGACATTAATGGAACATCAATAAATGACCCCTTTGAAAACTTTTTTTTCTCGCCTTTTTGGATCATCTCCCCCCCAGACCAAAACTGGCTCCCAGTTGTCTGGTGGAGAGTCTGTGATGAGCCGCGCCTATAAATCCGCTCCGAATGATCGGATCATCGTCGGTGCAAGCCAGTCAACGGGTCTCGAGCGAGATCATAATGAGGATGCGCAGCTGGTTATCAAAGGGGATTCTGCAGGAGCTGAGCCGCTTCCTGAATTTGGTCTTTTCATGGTCGCTGACGGGATGGGCGGACATCGATCCGGAGAGGTCGCCAGCAACATCTCCATCCGCTCCGTTGCTCGAAAATTAATGGAAGACACCATCCTTCATATGCTGGATTTGGATAACCCTACTGAAATGCTCCCGCTGCAAGAACTCTTGCATGCTGCTTTAGAGGAAGCGAACACCGCGGTTGTGGAGCAAGTTCCCGGCGGTGGAACGACAATGACCGCAGTGCTACTGCTTGGATCACAAATGACAATCGGTCATGTCGGTGATAGCCGTGCCTACTCCATCAATAATGGTCAAATCGAAATTCTGACCAGAGACCATTCATTAGTTGAACGGCTCAAGGAACTCGGTCAACTCACAGCTGAGGAAGCCGAATCGCATCCCCAACGCAATGTTCTATATCGTGCCATCGGCCAGGGGGCTAATCTTGAAATTGATGTTTTCACCACCGCTGCACCGAAGGGGGGTCATCTACTTATCTGCTCGGATGGCCTTTGGGGGGTGGTACCCGATCCCCAGATTAAGCATGTCGTGAACGATGCACCTCATCCACAAATCGCCTGCGAGCAACTTGTCCAAGCCGCGAACCTCGCCGGTGGTCCTGATAACATCTCGGTTGTGATCGTCCGATTTCCATCTGCTTAGAGGAATTAGGTGTCAGTGGAGAAGGATTACTATACACTCCTCAAAGTGCCAAGGAATGCTTCATCGGAACAAATCCGACGCGCCTTCCGCGAAGCCGCCCTCCAACTCCACCCGGATAAGAACATCCGCCTTGGCGAGACGGAGCTCTTCCTAAATGTAAGCAAGGCATATGAAACCCTCATCGACCCCGATCTTCGCGCAGCTTATGATGAGGAATTGGCGGCTGCGGACGTTGCCTTCGCAGCGGCTTCACCATTTCACTTAAACATTCTCAACAGTCGGAACGTCTTACTTGAGATCGATGAACCACAAGTTCACTACGTCCTTCTTGATGTCTTCCCCTCTGAAGATTTACCAGAGATCCGGCCTCCCGTTAACCTCAGCATCGTGATTGACCGTTCAACTTCGATGGAAGGTAAGCGGATGGACCAGGTACGAACTGCGGTATTGGAAATCCTTCAAGATCTACTACCAGAAGACAACACTTCTATCACCGCTTTCAGCGATCGCGCTGATGTAATCGTTTCGCCAGATCAAGCCAAAGTCTTAGCTACTGCCCGGGCTCGATTAAGCCTCCTGCAAGCTGGCGGCGGTACAGAGATCGCCCAGGGCTTGACTACTGGCTTAGACGAGATCCACCAAACGTTCTCAAAAGAGGGTGTCAACCATCTTGTCCTGCTCACGGACGGGAGAACTTATGGGGATGAAGAGCTCTGTCTAGAGCTTGCGGATCAAGCCGCCGCGGCAGGCATCACCATCAACTGCGTTGGAATCGGCTCTGATTGGAGCGATCGCCTGCTAGACGAAATCGCAAGTCGAACAGGCGGACATGTCATCTTTTTAAACACCCCACGGGCTGTAACAGATTTGCTGCATTCAATCTACGACAGCTTGACTCAAATCATTGCCAAAACTTTACAAATCGATGGAGCGTTGGGCCAGCAAGTTGATTTGCGTTCGGCTTATCGTCTCCTTCCGGAACCAATGCCGCTCGGTGACAGCTTCCCAATGACACTCGGTCATCTCCCGAGGAATGGTTCAATCCGCCTTCTGCTCGAGCTTGTTGTCCATCCACTTGCGGGTGCAAGCGAGCTTACTCTTGCTCACCTCAATCTCAGAGGAGACCTAGTTGGTGCAGATTCAGAGACAAAGACACTCCCCATAGATATTAGCTTGCCGGTCTCAAGCGAAGCCGACCCTCAACCACCACCACAGGAGATTAGTTCTGCGTTGAATATGCTCGCTTTATACAAAATGCAGGAAAAAGCGCGCCATGAGGTTGAACTCGGTCAATCCGCACAAGCCGCAAAGAGATTGGAGAACCTCGCCACACAACTTCTCGCTGCAGGCGAACGCGATCTCGCAAAAGCCGCACTTCATGAAGCAGTACAACTCTCTCGCTCCAAGCGCTTCTCGACAGAAGGAGAAAAGACATTAAAATACGGTACACGGGCTTTACTATTACTTCCACCTGCGAGTGAGTCATGATCGAATGCCCATCTTGTAATCATCATGAATTCGTCGGCACCTTATTCTGCAGTGAGTGCGGCACTCGATTGGTCCACGCTTCCCCAATCCCAACGATGTCAATATCGCCCGACAAAATTAACAAGGAAGCAAAGGCGACCAAACCATCTCCTCCTCCAGGCCCCGACCTGTCAACCGGATCGCTGTTGGGATTACGCGTTGTTTCCTCAGGCGACATCATCTCCCTACTCGGGCGGGACAATTTCACACTAGGGCGATCGATTGAAGGCCAGGCGGTTATTCCAGATGTCGACCTGGCAAAATACGACGCCTTTGATCAGGGCCTTTCCAGAATGCACGCCGAACTGAGGATTGAGAAAGATGGAGTATTCGTGGTTGATCTAGATAGTGCGAATGGGACTATCGTAAACGGTAAGCGCATCAAAGGCCAAAAGGCTTCGCGTATTCATCATGGTGATATCATCCAGCTGGGTCGCTTAAGGCTGCAGATTATCTCGCAGCAGATAAAAGGGTCAGGGTAGCCTATGTCTTATACAATTCTGCTCCATATATCAGGTGAGGAAGCGGTTCTTGGTGAGATCGAAGATTTGCCAGGACCGCAAGATACGTCGATTACGGTAAATAATCCCCGGCGCAAGGATGACAAAGATCTGAGCTTCTTGCACGAGACGGTCACAAGTGTCGTCTGGCCAATGCATCGAGTCTTTTTCATAGAGATCCTCCCCACCAAAGAAGACGAAGACCTCATCGGTTTCGTCCGGGAATAAAATGACAGAATCCTCACCTCGCCGGCGCAAGATTCTTGTTGTCGACGATGAACCGCGGATGATTCACTTCATCCGTTTGAATCTTGAGCATGATGGCTTCGAAGTCTACGAAGCCACTTCTGGGACTCAGGCGCTAGACCAGATGCGAGATCGATTGCCGGATCTAGTCCTACTAGATGTGATGATGCCGGATCTTGACGGCTTCGAAACGCTGCGTCTGATTCGGGATATATCCACAGTGCCTGTAATTATGCTCACCGCTAAGGGCGAGGAGGAAGATCGGGTCCGAGGGTTGGAGCTTGGCGCCGATGACTACATAACCAAACCTTTTAGCCCGCGTGAGTTGGTAAGTCGTGTGCGAGCCGTATTACGCCGCACCGAAATGGCCGGACAACCTGTTCACGATGTTATCCAGGTAGATAGCCGACTCAAGCTCGACTTCGACCGACGTGAGATATGGGTAGACGGTGAACTCGTTAAGCTCCGTCCAACCGAATTTCGTCTTCTATACCACCTTGTACAGAATGCAGGATGGGTTGTCCCCCATGAGCAGCTGCTTGCCAAAGTCTGGGGATATGAATACCGTGACGAAACACATTACCTGCGGCTTTATATAAATTATTTGCGCCAGAAACTCGAGGATGATCCCTCGAACCCCAAATACATCATCACCGAACGTGGAGTAGGCTACCGATTTGTCGATTACAAACGCGACCTGGTTGATCGTGCAAATGCCTGAACCCATTCCAATAGATTCTGGATAGCCATTGTTTCCGCCATCTAAATAATCGAAGTTAGAACCCGTGGAAAACGGATCTTTCCTACTGTATTCACCTGGGTAAGCAGCAGGGCTCTCCTTGTCCAAGAAGGTCTCATCGATTAGAATCTGGATAATAATTAGCTGAAATTGATAAGGAAGACCATTGGCTCGTCAACGTATACTCCTTGTAGATGATCACGAAGTTGTCCGGGTAGGTTTGAAAGCACTGCTTGAGAAGCATCCAAGCTTCGAGGTTGTCGCTGAAGCTGTGGGACCTCGTGATGCAATCGAGAAAACTAAATCATACAAACCGGATGTCGTCGTAATGGATATTCGCTTAAAAGGCGGCTCTGGTATCGAAGCCTGTCAGGACATCACAGAGAACCACCCCGATACAAAAGTCATCATGCTCACATCGTATGCAGAGGATGAGATGCTCTTTTCTGCTATCCGTGCAGGGGCTGCTGGATATGTCTTAAAGCAGATTGGCGGGGACGATCTTGTTCGAGCGATCGAGGCGATTGGACGAGGTGAAGCTTTGCTCGATCCCGCCGTTACTCAGAGGGTGTTCCAGGAAGTCCGCAAAGCAGCTCGCGAGGAGGAAGCCTCGGCTTTTGCAGAACTCACCCAGCAAGAGATGCATGTATTGCAGCTTGTTTCCGAAGGGCGGACGAACCGTCAAATTGCCGAGATGCTCTTTCTTGGAGAGGGAACCGTTCGCAATTACGTCAGCAGTATTCTTTCAAAATTAAATGTTCGAAACCGAGCGGAAGCTGCAGCCTATGCCGTCGAGCATAATTTGAAAGACTATCTTTAATACATCTTCCCTTTTTCCTTTTATCTTATCCCCTCCAAATTATATGGATGACCAAGCGAATTTAAGCTACCCCGCTCCACCCTGAGCCGAACCTCCGGGCTCATTACTTATCAAGGTTCAATACTCTTCCACAGCATAAGGTCTTAAGAGTCTCATCCTATGGGCTTCTCGCTTCGCTCGAAATGACAGGTTCCTGGCTAATGTCATTCTGAGCGATCGCAGGAAGCGAAGATTCTCGTTCCTAGCGGGATGTACACGTAATATCGAAGAACGAGATGCTTCACTTCGTTCAGCATGACATTAAGAGACGGCCTTCCGCCACTTAGGGATGGCGCTCGACTCCACTGATGGGCCCCTCACAAGCAACATCATAGGGATTTCTCGCTTCGCTCGAAATGACACTTAATATTGCAGTCTCCTAGCCTCCCTGTTTATAGCGGGGAACGAAATGACGAAGCAATCTCCTCCTGAAAACGCGGGAGGGATGTTGCTCCGACGTATTAACGCGTGTACTTCGATGCGCTAGCTACGCCAGTAACATGACACAGGCTTCCCGACTCCGCATAGTGTAGAAGTTTCTTGATTAGAATAAAGCGGTTTTAATAAATGGAGGGTGTGTTATTTAGGGGTCTGCAGATTCTCACTGTGTTTGCGCCAGAAACTTGATTGGCCAGTTCAATGACTCATTGCTTGATTATGATCCCAATCCGGATACTTAAAATTATGTACCGCCTCATAGTTAAGACCATCAATCCAATCGAGCACACTTCCTTCGAGCTGCGTGAGGATCGCCATTCTTCCAGCAATCGTAGTTACTTTATTCCCCGCTTCTATACAGATTTCTTCAAGCAGTGCAGTTTCTTCAATTTCCAGGTGAGTAGCGATCTCATTTACCTTAATTCTCATCTCATAACCACAAATCTGCCTGAATGCTTCAGGATCTTCGGCAGAGAGGAGCTTTGGCAAAGCGACGCCAAATTCAGCCATGGCATCAACGAGGTCCTGACGTACATCTAACCCCTCTTTTCCCAGGCCAGTTTTTATTACTCTAATAACGCCAAGAATCTCCCGCAACACACTTAGAGAAGAAGTGCCCGCAAGAATCAATTCTTCAAGAAGCTTGAAAAAGGGTTTGGGTTCTCCACGCTCGATACAATCCATAATGAGCGTCTCCGCTTCTAAGCGAACGTAGGTTCTCTCCGCGAAGTTAATGAGCTCATCTAGAGGGTCTTTCACACCGGTCTCCTTCCACCGCCAGGATCACTACCGGGGCTAAGGTGATCAAGGTAGTCCCACGTATAAATACCAGCGTGGTGACCGTCTCGCCAAACCAACTGAACTGCGTAGTTGCCTACTTGTTCGATTCTTTCGAGAATCGTCGTGTTTTTATCGCGAAAATTCAGTTCCAGCATATCTTCCTTCTCATCACCCTGATCTTGATCATGACTCGTGCGGCAATCTGCACAGGGACAAGCTGCACGAAGCGTGCCGAAAGAATATTCGCTTTTTTGACCATCCTCCCATTCAATCCGCAATACCTCTTCCTTACGTGAGGCTGAGACGCTCTTTGGTTTTCTCTTCACTTGTGCCTTCCTTTGGCGGGCAAATATTAGCTCATGAACACTTTCGGAGCAAATCGTCGTCTAGTCGATGGGTCGCAAATAAGTGCTTACAGCCCACCCCGTTTTATCCAAGTTATAGGGGTTAACCAAGAACCACCATTCATACCCATCTTTTTGCACAGGACCATCGCGTAATTCAAAGACTTCACTCTCAACAGCCAAGAATTCAATCTTGGATTCCAAACCAACATTATCACGCATCCGCAAGCCATCTCCTCCGGTACCATAGACTTCGACGAGTCTCCCCAGCGAGAGCGAACCACTCGCTTCCGGTGAAAGTGTAGGCGTAGAAGTATTCGAAGGTTCGGCAGTTTCTGTTGGCGGCATGCTGGTTATGGAAACTGTTGGCGCATTGATCAAAATTAATATTGGTGTCGCCGGGGGGATTGGAACTTGGGCTTGGCGAGTGAAATACCCGAGCACGATCAACACGGATAAAGTGATCATCCCCAACAAGACACCTAGTCCGGCCCATAGCCAGTGTGACTTCACAACCTTAAGGAAAGAAGGCTTGTTTTCCATTTAGTGAAGTAAGAAGAAAAATAGAGAGAGAGGGATTATCGCCAACACGGTGGAAATGGGAACCCACCGCGGCGAGGTACACACCGCGTCGACTCTCACTGGGACCACTGCAATAGGGTTTATAAAATCCATTGGGTCCTCGAAGATGATCTAATTCTATTCAGCATTCATCCTTCATCCATCGGATTGGCTAGCAAACAGATCAGGATTTACATCGCCGGGAACGAGAACTTTGAGCGCCTTCTTGTGAACGCTGAACGCAAGGGGAGAGTCGAGAACCAACGGTTCACCATCAAACTGTATGGGTAGTCCGTCTTCCATTTCAAAGACCGCTTCGCTGGCTCGAAAGTGGGTTACCCCTTCTGCATCTACATGACGACCCATGAAAATCTGTGCTACTCGCACAAGTACATCGCGAAGTTTTCCACTCTCAATAAACCAGAAATCCAGCAAGCCATCGTCAACCTTGGCGCCCGTTGCTAAGTCCACCAAACCGCCAGCATATGCAGGAATATTGGAGGCTACTGCAACCAGGTATCGCCCTTCAAATTCATCCTCATCTGTCCGAACCTTGAGAACCATCCCTTCCCACCCGATTGCATTCCATAAAGCCAATGTTGCGTAATGGACCGTTGCAAACGCCTTCTCCCAACGTTCCCGCGGTTCCATACTGTTGACAACATGTGCATCCAGCCCAACACCAGCCCACAACAGGAATGCCTGACCGTTACACACGCCGACATCCACGAGACGGACATCTCCAGTAGCTAATCTCTCAGCCGCCTGCTCCAGTGCAAAAACATGAATCCAATCAAGGCGTGGCAGGCCGAGTTCCTGTGCCCATACATTTGCAGTTCCCGCCGGCAGGACACCCAGAGCGGTATCCGACCCCACCAACGCGGATGCTGCCTGACCGATCGAACCATCACCGCCAACTACAAATACAGCATCGCAGCGCTGTGCAACAGCCTCCTTTGCGACATCGGCCAATCCTTTCTTCGGCTCACCTTTAACAATATGGGCATCCCAACCCGCATCCGAGAGAACACGCAGCGCCCGCTCAAGAAGCGGGCCAGCGGGAAACCTACCGGCAGCAGGGTTATAAAGCAGCCATGCACATCGATTCGTCATAAAAACCCTCAGGATATTATAGCGTCAAATAGGATTTCTCCCCTTCATTGCCGTGAATACTTGTAAGGATTACAATCGTCAGCACCATGACACAGGATCTATTAGGTGGACGGTACAAGTTGCTTGAAAAAATCGGCTCCGGCGGTATGGCAGATATTTACCGTTCCTTAGATCATCAACTCCAGCGCGAGGTTGTAGCGAAAATCTTGCGCGATCCGCTTGCCAAGGATCAATCGTTCCAAGAGAACTTCCTGCATGAAGCCCGTGCAGCTGCGAATCTCTCCCATCCTAATATTGTCACAATTTACGACTTCGGCCGTGACGACGATACGCTTTACATTGTGATGGAGTACATCGCCGGGGCCGATTTAAAGGCTCTCATCCGTCGCCGGAAACTCCTCGCCCCGCTCGAGGCGGTGGAGTTAATGATAAAGATCTCCGACGGTGTTGGCTATGCCCACCGGGCAGGTCTCGTTCACTGTGATCTTAAGCCACAAAATATTCTGATTACACCTGACAACAAGGTAAAGATTACAGACTTCGGTGTCTCCCGTGCACTGGCGACAATCCAACCCGATGAACATTCAGACGTTGTTTGGGGAAGCCCTCAGTACTTTTCTCCAGAGCAAGCGTCAGGGGGGGCACCTTCGCCTGCCAGCGATGTTTATTCACTTGGAGTGATCCTTTACGAAATGATCACCGGTCAACTTCCATTCGAAGCGGATAACGCTGCCGACCTCGCCCAGCTTCACCTGACCGCTGAGCCGATACATCCTCGCTTGATCGAGCCCAGCATACCCGAACCCCTGCAGCGGATTGTTCTAAAAGTTCTGGCGAAGGAGCCCTCCGCTCGCTATCGCACCGCAGATCAACTTGGACGGATCCTCTCGAATTTCAACTTGGATTCGCCAATGGGAGACTACTCACCCATAGGTGATGACTTGGACATAACAGATCTCGCACAGGTTAAAGCCACATCACTTCAGAAACCAGCGATAGCTTCGGGGATGGATTGGACTATGATCGCCCTTGGTCTGTTGGCCTTTCTAACAATTGGTGGATTGATCCCCCTCTGGCTTTGGGTATGCCTGCTTTACCCTTCCTGCCCTATTAATCCCGGGTAATCAAACCTACTGGCCGCACCCCATCGGCCGCGGTATAATTCGGACGAAAGTTCTATTAATTAGTCTAAATAACCAAAGCCATTTATTAGCTTTGGGAGGTAGATGTGAATTCACCCCGAAGTAGAAACTCTCTCGTAATATTTATGTTAATGCTCACTATCGTGGCGGTTATTTTCTACTCCCGCAGCGAGGCGACCCAACCTGAAATACTGCCTTTAAACGAGGTCGCGGCAAAGATTCAATCTGGTGTGATCTATCGAATAATCGTCGATGAAAACGAACTGGAATTGATTTACTCGGATGGCACGAACGCGTTTTCCCGCAAGGAGCCTACAAAGACGACGGTTGAACAGCTAAAGGATCTTGGCGTCACTCAGTCGGCATTGGCTCGCGATAATCTTGAACTCGAGATCAAAGAACCCAGCGATCTGGGAACCATTATCAGCCTGATTACCTATATCCTTCCCGCGCTACTTGTCGTGGGCTTGATCTGGTTCATGATGCGCCAGGCGCAAGGTACGAATAACCAGGCGCTCTCCTTCGGGAAAAGTCGCGCGCGAATGTTTACAGGTGACCAACCCACGGTTACATTCGATGATGTTGCTGGAATTGAAGAAGCGAAAGAGGATCTTGAGGAGATTGTCGAGTTCCTTCAAGAGCCTGAAAAATTTATTTCACTTGGCGCCCGCATTCCAAAAGGTGTGCTGCTTATCGGGGCACCAGGGACGGGGAAAACGCTGCTTGCGAAGGCAGTCTCTGGGGAGGCGGGTGTACCCTTCTTCTCCATTTCGGGCTCCGAGTTCGTCGAAATGTTCGTTGGCGTCGGCGCCAGTCGCGTGCGCGATCTTTTCGATCAAGCAAAGCGCCACGCCCCCTGCATCGTCTTTGTCGATGAGATCGACGCTGTAGGCCGTCAGCGCGGCGCCGGCCTCGGCGGCAGCCATGATGAGCGGGAACAAACACTCAATCAGATGCTCGTCGAGATGGACGGCTTCGATACGGATACGAATGTGATCATCATGGCGGCGACGAATAGGCCAGATATCCTCGATCCTGCTCTCCTTCGGCCCGGCCGTTTCGACCGGCGAGTTATCCTCGACGCGCCGGATATGCGCGGGCGCGAGGCGATTCTAAAAGTCCACGCCAAGGGTAAACCCCTCGAGGAGTCCGTAGATCTCTCGATTATCGGGAAAGCAACCCCTGGGTTTGTCGGCGCCGATCTTGAGAATCTTGTCAACGAAGCCGCAATCTTGGCCGCCCGTCGAGACAAAAAGACAATCGGGCAAGATGAGTTCGAAGAATCGATCGAGCGCGTTATCGCCGGCCCTGAGCGAAAGAGCCGTCTCATAAGTCAGGAAGAGAAATTAATCGTCGCCTACC
>SOJU01000176.1 GCA_004376465.1 Anaerolineales bacterium
GCACAGAAATCCAAAATGGCGTACTTGCCTTTCTCCCTTACCTGCTGCTCGGAAAGTTGGCAGCCCCTCCCGAAGTGCACATTCAACTCGTCGTGCTGTTTCACATCTTTAGGGTGCTCAGCATACCCTTCACCGTGTGGGTGATCTACCAATTTATCAGCAACTATATCGAGGATCTCCGCTGGCGTAGGTGGGCGACGATCCTGGCAACGATTGGCGGCGGGTTGGGGTGGCTTATCCTCGCAACGGGTGGGAGTAGTTGGCTGGGGAGTCTGCCGCTGGAATGGATCTCACCTGAATCGTTTGGGTTTCTGGCGATATACGGATTGCCGCACCTTGTCCTCGCCCGCGGGCTGCTTTTCCTGGCAATGGTCCTTTTCCTGCGCGCCGAAGACAACCCAAAGTGGTCATGGCTTGCTGGATGCGTGATTTTACTGCTCCTTCTGGTCCAGCCTCTGTCTGTGCTCACGCTTGCCGCAGTGATCGGAGCGTATAATCTTCTAGTCCTCGTTCATAGCCTGCTGCAGAGAGAACCACAGATCTACCGGCCTCTCTTTTTCAACACTGTACGAATGATCATCCCGCCGCTGCCGTTATTCGCTTACTTCGTTTATTCCTTCTCGACCGACCCCTTTTTAACAGCGTGGACAGGACAGAACCAGATTCTCTCACCCCATCCAGTTCACTATCTGCTGGCGTATGGCTTGATGATTCCATTCTTGATTGTGCCTTTCCGCAAGAGAGTATGGAAAACCCGCCCTCAATGGCTCCTGCCGATAGGATGGCTGGCGGCAGGGTTATTGTTGGCATACTTCCCCCATAATTTGCAGCGACGCCTCCCGGAGGGGATCTGGGTGGCGATGGTTACGCTTTCCGCGCTGGGGATGGCGGAGTTGTGGGAACGCCACCCATGGGGCAAGATGTTTGTGCGTTTCTCCATTGCGTGTGCCCTTATTTCAAGCGCACTTCTCCTGATCGGCGGCCTCCAGGCTGCCGCCAGACCGGATCTGCCCATGTTTAGACCCGATGGTGAGGTTAGAGCCTTCCAGGAATTGGAGAGGATTTCGCCGCAGAACAGCATCGTCTTAGCATCCTATAACACTGGAAATGCGCTGCCGGCGTGGGTCTCAGTGCGGGTCCTTGTTGGGCATGGCCCGGAAAGTGCCAACCTGGATGAGTTAATACTTGTAGTTTCGGCGTTCTTCAACGAGGGGTGGGACGCGAATCAGCGCGAGATTTTCTTGGAAGAGCAACAGGTTAACTTCATCTTCTATGGACCTTTCGAGCGGGAGTTGGGGGAGTGGGATCCTGAATCATCATCCGCGTTGATCCTTCGTTACGACGAGAACGGATATCGTATTTACGAGGTGTCATTATCACAGTGAAAATCCAGCGCAATCATCTCGTTTGGATATTGATCGCCATCGGACCGATCCTGCTCTTTGGACCGATGCTCATCAGAGGTGAAGTCCTGTACTGGGGCACACCGATGCTCCAATTCGTTCCGTGGCATCAGTTTGCGCTTGAAGTGCTCAAGTCGGGTCACCTTCCGCTCTGGAATCCACTGCTCGGGATGGGTGCTCCGTTGCTCGCGAATTATCAGTCTGCTCTACTTTACCCACCGAATTTAGCCCTCTTCTTCTTCGGACCGGCGTACGGGCATGGCGTTCTCGTTACGCTTCACCTGATTTGGGCGGGGATTGGGATGGCTCTACTCGTGCGTAGGCTCGGATTGGGCCGCCTCTCTCAGCTAATCGCCGGTTTGAGTTACAGCCTCTCGGGCTACCTGGTTGCCAGGACCTGGTTCATTAGCATTAATCACGCTGCGGCATGGCTGCCCTGGATCATCTTCGCCACGGATAGGCTAGTTGAGTCTGTCCCCCGCAAGAATCTCCGCCAATTTTATCCTTCGGTCTTTCTTTTGGCGGTTGCCTTTAGTTTCCAGTGGTTGGCTGGGCATGCCCAAACGGCCTGGTACAGCCTTTGTCTGAGTGCGGCCTGGCTTATCTGGCGTGCGATTTCTCTTGATACATGGCGAGATCGACTTCGGACTGCGTCTGCGTACTTATTGGCCGGAGTCCTGGGTTTCGTTTTAACTGCTGCTCAATTGCTTCCAACTCTGGAATATTTGGTGAATACGGCGCGGGCGACAAACGTGGACCCTGAGTTGGCGATGACGTACTCGTTTTGGCCGTGGCGCGCTCTCGGCTTCCTATTGCCTGACCTATTCGGGAATCCATCCAGGGGGAATTACTGGGGGTATGCGAATTTCTGGGAGGATGCGATCTACATAGGCATCATCACACTGATTTTCGCAATACTCGGGATCGTATCTAGCCTGCGAGGCAAGGGTTTACGTTCCACCTTGGGGAGGTTTCTCGCTTTTGTTTCCGTTATGACCGTGATCCTCGCCTTGGGTGCGAACACGCCGGTCTTCCCATTCCTCTTCGATCATGTACCTACCTTTGACTTGTTTCACGCTCCTGCCCGCTGGAATCTACTCCTGGTTTTCTCGCTCGCCCTCCTGGCTGCGATAGGTGCGGACCAATGGCGAACGCCTTCTGGAAGAGCACTCTACTGGATCCGTCTTGGTACAGCGGGTGCGGCAGTTGTGGGTCTGGCGGGATATTTTGGAGCACGCTGGTTAGGAGGCGTCGAGCCTACTTTTGTTCGTGCCCTTGCGATTGCCGGTGTCGGCCTGGCATTTGCTGGAGCGCTCACGCTCTTCGTTGATAAATCCCGGACGAGATTAACCCTGCTTCTTGTCGGGGGATTCCTGCTGATTGACTTGCTCATCGCCGGAACCGGTTTGAACCCATCAATTTCGCAGGAAGTATATGATGGAGAAGCAGCAACCGTCGCCGAGTTTGGCCGTACCCATCGCCTATATATGACCGCCGATTTGGAGTATGCGCTGAAATTCTCTCAAACCCACCGCTTCGACACATTTGACCCGGGGATTGACTGGCGGGTCGTCCGTGATATCGGCTTACCGAATACAACGATGCTTGACAGCGTACCCTCGGCGAATAACTTCGACCCCTTTGTTCCCGAGCGGTATACGACATGGATGGATGTTCTTGACATGCTCCCCTCGGCGGATCAGCAGCGTCTCTTCCAATTGATGGATGTCGCCTGGCTGGCATCTGAAGTGTCTGGAGATTTACAAGCGGTTCGTTACGAACCCGTCGAGGGCGCAACTCGAGTGAGGTTGATCCCGAATGCTGTTTCTGTCTCAAGCGCTGAAGATGCGCTTCAAATCGTTATCAATCCCTCCTTCAACCTGGATGACCAGGTCGTCCTTGAAACAAGCTCTGCCTCCCTCCCTCAAGGGGAACGGGGCGGTTCCTTTAACATCCTTGAAGGGCAGGATCCGAATCGAATTGAGATCGAAGTAACGACGTCAGGCGGCGCCTGGCTTGTCCTTTCGGATGTCATGGTTCCTGGTTGGCGCGTTCGTGTGGATGGTGAAGAAGCCGAGCTCTTCCCAGCAGATTATTTATTCCGTGGAGTATGGGTGCCGCAAGGGGCACATACAGTGGACTTCTCTTATCAACCAAGCTCATTCTGGCTTGGTGCAGCAGTGAGCCTTCCCGCATGGATTCTCGCATTATTTCTCTTCATACGATGGCGCGACGAGTAAAAACGTTCTGGCCTGCGGCCCTCACCCTCATCGTTTCCAGCGCCTACATCCTATGGCGCCTGACCTCTGTTAATATGGACGCCGCTGCCTTAGCGGAGATCGGTACTCGTTACGCCGATCTCGATCCGGATGGAAACCCTGGTTACGACGGACAATTCGCTTTATATGTCGCCCGCGATCCAAATCCACAGAGCGTCGCCGAGCATCTTGATGTCCCTGCGTATCGTTATCAACGCATCCTCTACCCGATCCTGGCGCGTGCGCTTGTTGGAGGCAACCCGACTCTCATCCCCTGGTCTCTTTTGCTTGTGAACCTCTGCGCGCTTGTTGTGGCTACCGGGCTGCTTTGCTCATTCTTGGTCGAGAGGGGCTACCCCTCGCACTATGCGTTGATTTATGGCTTGTGGGTGGGCCTTATCGCCGCGGTGGGGCTAGACCTTCATGAACCACTGGCGTACGGGTTGGTGGTCCTTGGGTGGTTCTGGCGCTTTCGAAATCGTCCTGTCTGGGGGGCAGTTGCCTTGGGATTGGCTCTTTTTGCAAAAGAGACGACGGTGCTTTTCTGGATCGCAGCTTTGATCAGTGATCTTGTGCAGCGTAGGCCGAAATCGTCCACTTGGACATTGATCGCGGGGGGAGCGCTGTTTGCACTCTGGCAAGCCTGGTTATGGTGGACGTTCGGGTCGCCGGGAATCGGCAGTGGCGGCGATATGGCGACGGGGTTTGAGTGGATTCCATTCATGGGATTGCTGCGCATCGGTACAGAAAGTCTTCCAGCGCTGGCTTTATTCCTGGTCATCCTCGGTCCATCGATTGTATTACCGACGATCTGGGGTTTAGCTAGCTCGGTGAAAGTTCTCTGGGGTGGAGCAAAAGACGCGACGGCAATGGCGTTGTTCACAAATAGCTTGGTCCTTCTTTTTATCCCTTACTCAACTTTCAGAGAACCGTTGGGCATCGTTCGTGTGGCGACCGGCCTTGTGTTGGTAGTCGTTCTTTTCTCGGTTCAGTATAAGCGCAGGAAAACATTGAACTACGCGATGTTCTGGATCGCAATGCTTGTAATGCTGCTTAACTCATGAGCTCGATGACCGAATAAGTAGCGCCAGCGACGATAGAGACTGGTCAACATTTGCAGGAACAAGGTAAAATCGATAAGGCCTTTATTTACTAGCTCATCTTCATATTATCGCAGGAGAGAATTCATGGCTGAGATACAAGATGTCACCAATCAACTGCTCGAGAACGTCGAAAAAGTAATCGTGGGGAAAACGGACGCGATCCGTTTGACGATCACGGGGCTGCTCTGCCAGGGGCATATCCTCATTGAGGACGTTCCGGGAACGGGGAAGACGATGCTTGCGAAAAGCATCGCCCGATCGATTGGCGGCACATTCAACCGCATCCAATTCACCCCTGATATGCTGCCAAGCGATGTGACCGGCGTTTCGATGTTCAATCAGAAAACAAACGAATTCGAATACCGACAGGGACCGATTGTGGCTCAGATCGTACTTACAGATGAGATCAACCGAGCCACGCCAAAAACACAAGCCGCATTGCTGGAGGCGATGGAGGAGCATCAGGTCACCATTGATGGGAAAACTCACCCTTTACCGGAGCCTTTCCTTGTTCTGGCCACGCAGAACCCCATTGAATATGAGGGGACGTTTCCACTTCCCGAAGCTCAGATGGATCGCTTCCTCCTGCGGATCAGCCTGGGATACCCATCAAAAACTTATGAGGTGCAAATGCTGACAGATCAGCAGCTCCACCACCCAATCGAAGATCTGGAGCAGGTGATCGACATTGCGGATTTGCTAAAGGCGCAGGATGCTGTGAGAAGCATCACGGTTACAGACGAGATCAAGCGCTACATTGTGGAATTGGTTGAAACGACTAGAGCGCACGGGGAGATTTATCTCGGCGCAAGCCCGCGTGGTAGCTTGGCGCTGTTCCGCACGTCACAGGCCCGGGCGGCGATCCTGGGCAGAGAATATGTCCTGCCGGATGACGTTAAGGCATTAGCTGTCCCCGCGCTCGCGCACCGGTTGATTGTCGGCTCGGCTGCACGCATTCGCGAGGTCGACGCAGTGGATGTTATCGAGGAAGTACTTGAGAAGGTCCCTGTGCCAGGGGGTGAGGTTGGCTGATGTTTTCGCGTGCACGCGTCATCCTCGCTCTTTTCGTCCTCAGCCTTATTGGGGCTAGGGTTACCGGGCGAGACCTTTTCTATAGCCTGACATACCTCTGGGGAGGTTTGCTTGTTGTTGCCTTTATCTGGTCGTGGACAACATTACGCGGCGTGACAATTATCCGTGAGCCGCGTTCAAATCGCTCCCAGGTAGGTCAGCTTTTCATTGAGCGTTTCACGCTTTCCAACCTGAGTCGTACACCCAAGCTATGGGTGGAAACGAAGGATACCTCCGACCTTCCTGGTTTCAGGGTTACCACGGTGGCGATCGGATTGGGATTGGGAGACTCATCTGATGTCGGCGCTCATCAATCGGTAACCGTGGCTTCCGGGTTTGGCAGGGGGCAAACCCGTCGCTGGTTGACGAGGACACTTTGCACACGCCGAGGCCGCTACCGCTTAGGACCCATGACGTTGCGTTCAAGTGATCCTTTCGGAATCTTCCCACGCGTACGCGAGATCCCTGCTGTCCATCACGTTGTTGTATTGCCGATGACGGTGCCGCTCGAGGGATTCCCCATCCCGAGCGGACGACTGCCAGGGGGTGAAGCGCTGAGGCGCCGTACGCATCAGATCACACCGAACGCAGCAGGTGTGCGGGATTATGTGCCCGGTGACAGTTTTAGCCGGATCCACTGGCGTTCAACAGCACGGCTACAGAAATTGATCGTTAAGGAATTTGAACTTGATCCATTGGCAGAAATCTGGATCATCCTTGATTCTGCGCTAACCCCGCATTTCGAACTCCGCCAGCCTGACGAGCGCGCTAAGGTAAGAGAAGACGGCGCATTTCAGCTTCCACCTTCCACCATCGAGTATGGAGTGACAGCTGCTGCCTCACTGGCAATGCATTTCTTGCAGCTCAATCGGGCTGTGGGATTCATCAGTTATGGTGCGGCACGCCAGGTAATCCAGCCAGAGCCTGGCGAGGCACAGCGCTTACGATTGCTTGAGTCCTTGGCAGTTCTGAATGCTGTTGGTGAAAGGTCTCTGCAAGATGTGATCAAAATTGAAGGTCCGAGAATCCCGCAGGGATCCACCGCGATTTTCATTACGCCATCGGTCAACACAGACATGCTCGCAGGCATCCGCAGGCTGAGGCATACCGGCCGTCAGCCGATGTTGGTGTTGCTTGACGCTGCCAGTTTTGGTGGACCCGAAGGCTCGCATGGTATCGCTGAGGCCGCACGGCGGTCGGGGATTACTGTACGAATTCTAAGTTATGGCGATAATCTAGGAGAGGTCTTAGGATCCCCAATTCACCCTCTTCGCGCCCCGCGAATTGCCTGATCGAATCTGAAAGCCTCTGGAGAACGACAGAATGCGACGGAACCTATTACTGGTCGTAGTTTTCATCGCTGGGATGACCACGCTGGGCATCGAGCTAACGGCTTCACGCCTATTGGGCAATGTCTATGGGACGAGCAACATCGTTTGGGCAAACATTATCGGTCTCATCCTCATATACCTCACGGCAGGGTACTTCCTCGGAGGGCGCTGGGGGGACCGCTGGCCGTATCCTACACCTTTCTACCGGATAATTCTCTGGGCATCCTTCACCGCAGGATTAGTTCCGATCATCTCACGCCCCGTCCTGCTGCGAGCGGCGATGGCGGTTGAGCATCTAGAAACCGGACTAATGCTGGGGTCGTTTCTATCGATCCTCGTGCTTTTCAGCGTTCCTATCACACTATTGGGAACTATTTCGCCATATGCAATTCGTCTGTCTATCGAAGATACGGATCATGCGGGCCGCGTTTCAGGTAAGATCTACGCCCTCTCGACGATGGGCTCGATACTCGGAACTTTTGTTCCGGTCCTCATTCTGATTCCAACCATTGGAACGGCGCGAACCTTCCTGTTTTTTAGTTTCACTCTGATGGCTGTTGCCTACCTGGGACTGGCGTTGCACGACCGTCGTCAGGCGCTCATTCACTTGTGGATGCCAATTACCCTCGCGGGGTTGGCATTTTTTACGCTTGACGGCCCGATAAAGGCGAGTTCGGGTCAAATATTTGAAGCGGAATCTTCGTATAACTACATTCAGGTGATCGAGAGGGACGGAATTCGTCAGTTGCTTTTGAATGAGGGGCAGGGGATTCATTCGGTGTATACGCCCGACCTAACCGCCACAAACGGCACATGGGATTATTTCTTGGCAGCGCCCTACTTCAATCCACCTGGTGAAGCTACCGAGGTAAAAAGGCTGGGTTTAATCGGTCTGGCAGCTGGGACGATCTCGAAACTATACAGTGAGGTAATCGGTCCAGTACCCATTGATGGTTGGGAAATTGACACGGAGATTATTGAAGTGGGGCGTAGCTTGTTTGATATGACGGAGCCCAATCTCAACCCAATCGCCGCGGATGGACGTTGGGGTCTTACGCACAGCGCGCAATACTATACTGTGATCGGCATCGACGCTTATCGGCTTCCCTATATCCCCTGGCATCTGACAACGCGAGAATTTTTTGAAGAAGTTCGGGCTCATCTTGACCCCAACGGCGTAGTTGTGATTAACATCGGGAGGACGCCGGATGACCGCCGCTTGATCGAAGCATTCTCAGGAACGATGGGGACCGTTTTCCCAAGCGTTCATGTCGTGGACGTACCGAATACATTCAACACCATCGTGTTTGCGACCATGATGGAAACGGGTCCCGAGAATCTTGTCGCAAATGAACTCGTGCTGGTTTCAAAAGAGGTTCACCCCCTGCTGGTGGATATTCTGCACCGGACGATCCAAAATTTGCAGCCCACGCCTGATTCCAGCATAGTTTTCACTGATGACTTGGCGCCGGTTGAGCAAATTACCAATTCCATCGCCCTGCGCTTCATTTTTGGGGGAAGCGTGGAAAGCCTTCGATGAGGAGACACATTTGAACTCCGTGAAACAATCCATACTATCCAGAGTGATTTACTGGCTTATCCAGGTATTGTTCCCGTTTGTCATTATTCTGACGAGCGTGCGCCTGGTACTTTACACAGCCGATGCTTGGGTCAAAATCGAATACCGTATGCCCGGTTTCCCCGCAGACATTTATGGTTTCAGCCTGGATGATCGGATTTACTGGTCATCCATCGATATCGACTACCTGTTAACCGATGCGCGAATTGATTATTTCGATGAATTCACGCTCGATGATGGTTTGCCCATGCATAATGACCGCGAACTCAGCCATATGCAGGATGTAAAAAACCTACTTGATACGGTCTGGAAAGTATGGGCATCAGGGATCTTCTTCTTGCTCACCCTCGTCGCGGTGCTGTGGTGGGTGGATGACCGAGTTATCGCTCTTCGAGCGGTGATTGCCAGCTCAAAACTGACGGTCCTTCTGATGATCTTCCTGGTTATTTTCCTGTTAGCCGCATTTGGCGTTCTGTTCGTCGGATTCCACCGCATCTTTTTTGAGGGCAGCACGTGGCTTTTCCCGCTCTCCGATACCTTCATCCGTCTCTACCCGGAACGTTTCTGGCGCGATATATTTGCGCTCCTCGCTGGCGTTACTGTGCTTCTCTCGTGGTTGATTGGCGGCATCGCCCGTTGGAGCTTGCGGGGGAAGTAACGCACTACGCTCCGAATTTCCGCAACCTCTTGGCATGCGCCATCAGTTGGGGCATGATGTCTGTGGCGGGGAAGGTCCCCAAACCTCCCAATTGGCAAGATCGCTCACCAAAGGTATCCTGCGTGTCGATTCGAACTGTCTCTGGTGCCCACAACAGGAACGGGACCGGATGCCAGGAGTGAGTCTTGAGTTTAGCCGGGGTGGAGTGATCTCCGGTCACTGCAAGCACATCGGGGTTTAGGTTAAGCAGCGTCGGCAGAGCTTTATCTACGTCTTCAATCACTTTGGCTTTCTTTAAGATATCTCCATCTTCCCCACTGGAATCAGTCTTCTTGATGTGGATAAAGAAGAAGTCGAACGCATCCCACTGACTCGTTGCTGTCTCAAATTCCCGTTCGGGTGAGTCGCCGTCAAAGGAGATCACATCCATGCCTACCAGGCGGGAGACGCCTCGATACATGGGATAGACTGCGATACAGGCTGAGCGGAGACCGTAGATATCGGTGAACTGCGGCAAACGAGGATCGCTTGAGAAACCGCGCAGTGTCAATCCATTCGCTTTTTCCTCAGCAGATAGCACTTCCTCAGCCCGTTCAATCCAACGATTGAAGTACTCAGCAGCTTTCTCCGAAGATGGTTTTTCAGCAAGAGCGGAGAGAGGTGGGACTCCAGTGGCTTGAGGATCGGTATCCGCGATTTCGGGGTTTAGATCTGCGCCGCGCATCGCCACCGCGAAGCGATATTCACGCACATGACGTACATCAAGCAATACACCCGGGAGCTCGATTTCATCAAGCTTCTGGACCAATGGTATCGCGTCGTCAGAGGAGATTCGACCGGCTCTGCGGTCGCTGATGTTGCCGCTTGAATCCAGGGTGCAGAAATTGCCCCGCGCGGCGACATCGTCGACCCCAATCTCCATTCCAATCCCGGTGGCTTCCAGTACACCACGTCCGACTTCGTAAACCAGCGGGTCATATCCGAAGAGCGCCAGATGGGCTGGTCCTGATCCGGGAGTGATGCCTGGTCGGATCGGGACGATCTGACCGAGGGTTCCCTCCTCGGCGAGTCGATTTAAGTTCGGAGTCTTCGCTGCTTCCAATGCCGAGTGACCACCTGGTTCGAACGGGATGCCCCCCAGGCCGTCCAAGATAAGCAGGACGATCTTAGTCGTGTTCTTTTGTTGTAATTCGCACAATAACTCGAAATCTGACATGAGCCTCACTCGCTGGTGATAGGACAAAGCCCCGCGCTGGAGTAGACGGGGCTTAATTCATTCACATTTAGTGATTATTGGATCCGGAGCTTCTCCCCATCTGTTTCGAAGAGATGCATGTTGTCCATGTTTAGCACAATCTGAGCTTGATCCCCTGTTTTATATTTTGTGCGCGGATCAATTCGCCCGACAAAGTTATCCTCTCCAACGAGAAGGTAGGCGAAAATCTCGTTCCCCATGCGTTCGGTCACATCCACCCTAACATCAACGGGCGCGGCCTCAATGCCGGGAGGTGTGAAGTCGGGATCATGGACGTCATCGGGTCGGATACCAAATAAAACTTCTTTCCCGGTGTGCGCCTGACAAACACTGGTCTTACTCGCAGGTACAGGTACCTTGAATGATCCTACATTAACTATTAATTCGCCGTTCGCACGTTCGAGCTTGGCGTTAAAGAAATTCATTGCCGGTGACCCAATGAAACCCGCAACGAAGGCATTGTGCGGGAAGTCATAAAGATTCTGTGGCGATTCAATCTGCTGCAGGATGCCGTCCTTCATCACGGCGATCCGCGTCGCCATAGTCATGGCTTCAACCTGATCGTGGGTGACGTAAATAAAAGTCGTTTCAAGGCGTTTATGTAGGCGGGAAATCTCGGCTCTCATCTGAACGCGCAACTTCGCATCAAGATTCGAAAGCGGTTCATCGAAGAGGAATACTGCCGGTTCGCGCACGATCGCGCGTCCGACAGCAACGCGCTGTCGCTGCCCACCGGAAAGCTGACGTGGTTTGCGGTCCAAGAGATGGCCGATGTCGAGAATATCAGC
>SOJU01000221.1 GCA_004376465.1 Anaerolineales bacterium
CGATTGATGCCAATATGACCTATATAGGCGGTTTCTGGAACCTGCTCAACCCCTACGCGCTGGTTAGTGGCCTGGCATTCCTGGCCATCTTCACCCTGCATGGTGCAGCCTTCCTCAGCCTGAAACTGGATGAACCGATCCTAGACCGGGCGTTCACTGCCGCGCGAAGGATATGGCCGGCAACCCTAGTTGTAGGTTTCTTCGCTTTTGGCGTCGGCTACTTTATAACGGACATGTACGAACGCTTGGGCGTTAATCCCGGACTGGTGCCTATTAGCGCCGGGGCAGCCATGCTGGCTGCGGGGTGGTTCATCCGCAAGAAGCAGGGCGGTTGGGCTTTCGTGATGAGCGGGATATGCATCGCCTTCTCCTCTATCACTTTCTTCGTGGGACTATTTCCTCGGCTTATGGTTTCCAGCCTCAATCCCGATTGGAGTCTGACGATCTACAACGCCTCCTCCAGCCCCTACACGCTGAAAGTACTGACGATCATCGCCGCGATCTTCCTCCCGCTCGTCCTGCTGTACCAGGGCTGGTCCTACTATGTCTTCCGAGGGAGGGTTACACGCGATAGCAAGCTGGAGTACTGAACGTTTATCGGACCCAGAAATGCTCTCCCGCAACTTAATCCGCTTCGATCCCGAGGTCCTGACACGAAGATTTAATCGTTGCCCTCGGGGCCTACGCGTCCTCATCGACAACAACCTTCGGGGGTTCCCCGCTGAAACTGAGTACGCACCCTCACCCACTCGTCACAGATCTGGCGGAGGAGCACCCTTGTGAAATTTGATCGCAGGCTCCTATCCAGCACCGGGACAGTTCGCAAGCCGCTGGCAATAACCATCGCCCTCGGGACAGCCGATGGCATCATTATTGTCTTCCAGGCTTGGGCCATCAGCCGGATCGTCAGTGCAGCATTCCTAGCTGGCGCTGGTATAGCGCAAGTCCAATCAGAGTTGATCCTGCTTCTTTTACTGAGCCTGCTGCGATTGGCATTATCGACCTTCAGAGAAGTCGCTGCACAACGCGCCGCGAATCTCGTAAAATCCGACATCCGCAGCCGTCTGCTCTCCCATCTGCTTGCTCTCGGTCCAGCCTATACAAGCGGAGAGCGCAGCGGAGAACTGACGAACACGATCCAGGAGGGCGTCGAGGCGCTCGATGCATACATCCGTCAGTATTTACCTCAGTTAGCGCTGGCTGCTATTGTCCCCCTCGCCATTTTCCTCTTCATCCTGCCGGTCGATCCCCTGTCTGCCTTCGTGCTTCTGCTCACCGCCCCTCTCATCCCCATTTTCATGGTGCTCATCGGTGACGCCGCGGAGACGCAAACTCGACGTCAGTGGTCTGTTCTCAGCGGCATGAGCGCCACCTTTCTAGACGCCATCCAGGGTCTCACAACACTCAAGCTGCTCGGTCGCAGCCGGGCAATGATTGCGGAGATCGCCAACATCTCCGACCGCTTTCGCCATTCGACGATGCGTGTCCTGCGAGTGGCCTTTCTCTCCGCATTCGTATTAGAACTGGTTGCTACGATCAGCACTGCGGTTGTCGCGGTTGAAATCGGGCTGCGCCTGCTATACGGCCGCATCGAATTTGAACAGGCCTTTTTCGTCCTGTTGCTCGCGCCGGCGTTCTATCTCCCCTTGCGCTTGCTCGGAACCCGGTTCCACTCCGGCATGTCTGGCATTGCCGCAGCGCAGCGCATCTTCGACATCCTAGATCAGCCCGCCCTTGCTGCCAAAACTGATCAGCCCGGCGATCATCAACCTCTCGGGTTTCATGAAGCGATCGAATTTCGAGATGTTCACCTTGCGTATGAGGATGGCAAGCGTATCGCGCTGGACGGCGTGACCTTCACCATCCCCCAGGGCAAAATTGTGGGGGTCGTAGGCCCCACCGGCGGAGGCAAGTCAACCCTCGCTCATCTTCTCCTGCGCTTCGCTGAACCCGGGGACGGTGAGATCCTAATCGATGGGATACCGCTGGAGGATTTGGATGCAGAAGCCTGGCGCAGGCTGCTCTCCTGGGTGCCGCAGCAACCTTATATCTTCAATACCAGCGCGGCCAAGAACATCCGCTTTGCCCGACCACAGGCCCTTTTCGACGAGATCGAAACCGCGGCCGAGCGCGCCGGCGCACACAGCTTTATTGGCTCACTTCCACAGGGATACGACACTATTTTAGGAGAAGGCAGCTCGCGTCTTAGCGGCGGTGAGGCGCAGCGAATCGCAATCGCACGTGCATTCCTCAAAGAGTCACCGATCATCATCCTTGACGAAGTAACCGCTCATTTAGATGCGGAGACAGAAGCCGGTGTCCTGGATAGCCTTCGCGATCTGTTCACAGGACGCACCGCACTCATCATCGCACATCGGCTGCGAACCGTGCAAAACGCCGACGAGATCCTCGTTCTCTCTCGGGGTCAAATTATTGAGCGCGGAACCCATGAAGAACTGCTTCAGGCTAAAGGTTTATACGCCGAAATGATAGCCGCGGGAGGCGCGTCGTGAGAGGCACAGCCCGCCGTCTTCTAGAACTTTCGATACCCTTCACAGGAAGAATCGCGTTTTCTATGCTGCTCGGCGCTCTCACTGTTGCCGCTGGAATAGGTTTGTTGACCACCTCGGCCTACCTCATCGCCCGCGCAGCACTCCATCCTTCTATCGCTGAACTTCAGGTGGCAATTGTGGGCGTACGCTTCTTCGGCATCACCCGCGGGCTTTTCCGCTACCTGGAGCGGCTCCAGACCCACGATACAGCTTTCCGTCTGCTCGCCAGACTACGGGTGTGGTTTTATGAACACCTGGAACCGCTGGCCCCGGCGCGATTGATGACCCAGCGCAGCGGCGATCTATTGAGCCGCATCGTCGCCGATATCGAAACTCTGCAGCACTTCTTCTTGCGTGTGATCGTTCCACCGGGCGTTGCCATAGCGATGGTCTCCGCGGTAACTTTTTTCATGTCCCGCTTCGACATCTGGCTGTCGGTCCAATTGTTGTTTTTCCTGTTTTTCGCTGGTTTGGCCATACCCTTCCTTACAAACCGAATGGCCAGACCGTTCAGCGAGAAGGAAGTCGAGCTGCGCAGCGATCTCAATGCCGCACTCGTCGACGGCGTTCAAGGGAACGCCGACATCCTGGCCTTCGAAC
>SOJU01000114.1 GCA_004376465.1 Anaerolineales bacterium
CAGCACGGGCCGATCAGTCGGCAAGGCTCACCCTATCTGAGAGAAGCCATGGTAGGGGCGGCACTGCGGGCGATACGGTATAGTCCTCGCCTACGTGCCTTCTACCAACGCATTGCCAAGCGCCGTGGGTCAGGGATGGCAAGGGTAGCACTGGGACGCAAGATGCTGATCATTGCCTGGACCATGTTGATGCGGGGAGAACCCTACCGAGAAGATTATCGCTGATACCACCAGGGAGCCTGACGCGCAGCATGGCTCTTGGAAGCCGCGGGGATGATTAGGACCCTGGTGTTGGCCGGACAGATATCCTGTGCCGATTGCGGAAACGCTGGGCTGAGCAAGTACAGTCTCAGCCAGAGCACGAAAAGGTGCTTGACCTTCACGTCTTATTCGGCTTCAAGGAACATTGGGGAAATCATCGGAGCGGATTGGAATAATGGATCCACTCCTGGAAAATATCTAACGGATACACCAGGATCGATTCTACGCGGTAATGAAGGTTAATTTTCGGGATTTACTTGACAGGCGCTTTCAAAGGTGCTGCGCGATCGCGAGAGGCGCTTGGCGAAACAGGGGGGCTTCGCCCCCGACAGAACCGTTTGGCTTTATTAATATCCTGAAATAATAGGGAAAAGCATAGCTAAGAGAGGAAAAGCCCCAAGATATGTATTGATGGGTTGTAGTTTAATAACCATATTGGTTATTGTGAGTGTCCTGGGGTTGTATTTGTTGGTTTTTTCAGGGCCAGGTGCAATGGAGATATCAGAATTTCATCCCTTTAGATCCGAAAAAGCACAAGAAGAATATCTGGCTTTATACGATGAGAGAGCGAAAAATTGGCCTGTGACTTCCGAAACCAGGTACGTTGAAACATCATACGGCACAACCTTTGTCAGGGTAAGCGGACCAGCGGATGGTCCTCCGCTGGTTCTGCTCCATGGTGCTGGAGGAAATTCGCTCCAGTGGATACCAAATATAGAAGCCCTATCTCAGACCTACAGAGTCTATGCCATAGACAATATTTATGATCACGGGCGCAGTATCTATACAAGCCCCATGGAAAGCCCAGAGGACTTTGTACTCTGGTTAGATGAAGCGTTTACGAAGCTCGAATTGGGGAACGATATTCGTCTAGTCGGTTTGTCGTATGGGGGTTGGCTGACAAGTCAATATGCACTTCACTTTCCAGAACGATTGAAGAAGATTGTATTGCTTGCCCCAGCGGGCACGGTCTTACCGCTACGCTCTGAATGGATCGGGCGGGCGATACTTTGTTTCCTGCCGCATCAATATTTCACAAAAAGTTTCATGTTTTGGCTGTTGGAGGATTCTGTCAACCAGGATGAGGCGAGCCGTAATATGCTTGATGAATGGGTTGATGAAGCATATATGGCAACACGGACTTTTAAACCGACTTCTTTGGTCAATCCACATGTACTTAGTAATACTGAATTACTGCATATCAGAATGCCAACACTTTTTTTAGTAGGAGAGAGTCAACTACCCCGCCGCAAGCGACGGGGCTTGTAACTAGGCTCCACCGCAATTCCATCTGAAGATGGCTTTGGCTTCAACACCCGCTACGATTGGCTGGTTGACAACAGCCCACTGGCCGAAGCCAGCGCAAGTTACGGAGGTTAATCCGACGTTGAGAGTTTTACACAGAGACGTTTCTGCTCTGCAACCTCATACGCTCAAGTTGTTAAGGTGCGAAGCCGTTTTCTCTGCAAGCAGAGTGCCTTGACCTTGACTATATTTTACATCGAAAGGAGGTAAGCGGCTCCTCCCCACCGCAAGCAGTGGGGTTTCCGCCGCTAAGATTCTCATGAAAATGTCATGGGAATTATGACGTGCACCGGCGCAAACTAAGCCCTCACGAGAGCATTGAAGCACAGTTAGTGTTTGGGGCTTCAATCGCCTACGAACGGGTGACGATTAATGAGGAAGTTGCTTGGCCCAACTGGGTAGGCCGTATTGGTTCCTGGCTTTCGAGAACCGAGGCGCCAAGCAATAATGCCGTCGCTCTCGGGAATAAACTCTACTTCTCTAAACGTCTGCTTACGGACAATTCGGCTGACCCCGTCGGTTCTTTAAACGAAATGGCCTGGTTGATCCACGAACTCACACACGTCTGGCAGTACCAGCGCGTCGGACTAATCTACTTCACTCAAGTCATGTGGGCTCATGTGCGTGATAAGTCAGAAATCTACAACTATGGCTTTGAGCCAGGCTTAAAAAAGGCGCTTGCACGAAGCGGGCAACTCGAAAATTTTAACCGTGAACAACAAGGGGAGATCGCAAGGCACTATTATTACCGATTGAAAATGGGAAAAGATGTCTCCGCCTGGCGACCGTTTATCGCTGAGTTTCAGTCCAGTCGATCATCCGCAGCAATGTGATGGTTATAAGTACAAACTACTCGTTGAAAAGCTCCCCTACCGAACGCCCCTCATGCGCTCTGATGATCACCTCACCGAGCAAAGGGGCTACGGAGAGCACCGTCATATTGGGAAGGATCTTCTCTTTCGGGATCGGCAGGGTATTCGTCGTAACAATCTCTTTGATCGGCCTCTCTTTGAGTTCATCGATGGCGGAGTCAATGAGCAGCGCGTGGGTGAAGCTGAGGTAGACATCCTTTGCGCCATTTTCCTTCAGGATATCCACTGCTTCACAAACTGAACCTGCCGTAAGAACTTCATCGTCGACCAGAATAACATCCCGATCCTTAACATCGCCGATGATCGTTGTCGAACGCGCGCGTGGATGATCTCCTTGGCGGCGCTTCTCGACGAAGGCCAGCGGAAGCCCTAACTTTTCTGCAAAGTTGCGACCTTTTTTCGCAAAGCCCAGATCGACAGTGGCAATAACTCCATTCTGGATATCTTTCTCCAGGAAGTAATCACTAAGAATGTGGAAAGCGGTTAGGACATCCCCGGGGATGGAGAAGAAACCCTGAATTTGCCCTGCGTGGAGGTCGATCGTCATATAACGATCTGTGCCTGCAACCTCAATCATATCTGCGATCAATCGCGCAGTGATAGGCACTCGCGGTTGATCTTTTTTATCGGACCGAGCGTAGGCCATGTAAGGAAAAACTGCCGTGATACGTCCTGCGGAATCCCGCTTCAGGCAGTCGATCATGATCAACATCTCCATGATGTTGCGATGGACAGGAATGTCCATCGATTGAATCAAATACACGTCCTGACCGCGAATGCTGCCTCGAAGTTTAATAAATAGGTTCTCATTTGGGAATTGGACGAGGTCGTACTCCTCCAGCGGAACTCCGATATAGTCACTGATCTCTTTAGCCAGGGCGGTTGAGCCCGATCCTGAAAAGAGTTTGATATCGCCATATCCGAATCGATCTCCCATCCTAGCCCTCGCTTTTCTCTATACTCTTCCATTCTACGCATAGAATGCCCATGAGCAACACGTCGACATACTGACCATCTATGAAATGGTCCTGACGCAGCCGACCCTCTTCAATGAACCCAATTTTCTTATAAACCTGGATAGCTCGCAAATTGGTCTCAAACACTCGCAAGGCCACTCGATTGAGATTTAGCGTTTCAAAAGCGTGGCGCAGAAGCGCACGCACGGCATCCGTTCCAAAACCCTGATCCCAGGCAGATTTGTCGCCGATGATGATACCCAATTCCATTCGCCGGGACTGCGGCTCGAAGTCAAATAAACCGCAGCCACCAACATGGGTCCACTCATCCCCTTGATGCACATCGATCGACAGGGTATGCTCGATGGGATCTCGTTTGAGCATCCCCTCATACCATTGTTCTTCTTCAACAAGGCTCATCGGCATAAATAGTGAGATCCCAGCTCTCACTTCAGGATCATGAAACCACTCCACGAAACGTGGAAGATCCTCGCGCTCAACCGCCCGAAGACGAATCCGCTCGCCGAAGATCACAATTTCTTGCCTCTCAATAGATCCTCAATGGCTTGCGCTGGGGATCGTTCCCTGTCGACTACCATCTGAACTGTCTCTTCAAATTGTCCATCAGGTCGCCCTTTTAGAAAGCGTTTAACAAGCTCTTCACGCAATAGCGATTCCATCTGCGACCGGACACGTTTGCCTTCCCGAATTTCCCACCCCCCGCTGGTCGTTAGATATTCCCTGTGAGCAACTATCTTATCAACCAGGTCCGACATCCCCTCCCCCTTGGTCGCTACTGTCTCCAACACAGGTATCTCCCATGAATTTTCTCTTCCGCCTCCGGCTCGATCTTCAACTGCGGCATGGGCGTTGGCTGAGCCAGCCATCTCCAGTGATAGCCGGAGCGTAGCGACGGTAGTATCCGCTCCGGGTATATCAGCCTTATTTACGACGATGATGTCGGCGATCTCTAAAATCCCCGCTTTATTCGCTTGAATGGCATCTCCCATGCTCGGCGCCTCGATTACGACAGTTGTGTGAGCATTAGATGCTATATCAACCTCAGCCTGACCTGCGCCAACGGTTTCAATCAAGATGATATGGAAACCGGCAGCGTCAAGAGCAAGTCCAACCGCAGCCGTTGCGCGCGCCAACCCTCCCAGCGCGCCGCGGCTGGCCATGCTGCGAATGAACACACCCGGATCGCCGGCGAGATCCCGCATACGAATACGATCGCCGAGTATCGCGCCCCCTGAGAATGGGCTGCTCGGATCGACGGCGACAATCCCCACGCGCGGAGGTGTGTCTTCGCCGGGCATCGGTCGTTTTCTCAGGTGGAGTGCTAGTTGATTTACAAGAGTAGATTTGCCAGTGCCTGGGGCGCCTGTAATTCCCACAATATGAGCTTGCCCTGTGTGAGGATATAGCGTTCCAAGGGTTTCGAGCCCTTCCGGCGATTCATTTTCAATCTGTGTGAGGAGTCGTGCTAAGGCGAGTCGATCGCCTTGAAGGATGAGGTCAGTCGATGTCATTCGCCTCTACACCGGCAAGATCGAATACGGTGCGGATGATCTCCTGTGTGTTGGTTCCAGGTCCGAACACCTCGGCGACACCCAGTTCTTTGAGTTTTAGAACATCCTCATCGGGGATGATCCCCCCGAGGACGATGCCAACATCTTTCTGGCCCTGACCGCGTATGAGCTCGACGATCTTGGGAACTAGAGCCATATGCGCCCCTGAGAGAATGGAGAGACCAACAATATCCACATCTTCCTGTAACGTTGATTCGGCGATCATCTCTGGTGTTTGCCGTAAACCTGTATAGATCACTTCCATGCCAGCATCACGCAGCGCACGCGCTACAACCATCGCTCCGCGATCATGACCATCAAGACCTGGTTTGCAGATCAAGACACGAATTTTCTTCTTAACCATGTGTTGAACCTTCAATAGATGGGATCGTCAACGACGCCGCGATTATACACCAGGCTTCTTCGGTACGCTCCAGGGAGCGCTAGCCTTTCCTGACATCCTGGCATAGCCCCGCGGAGAGATTCCAACCGGATGTTGTATCCATTCCGATCCAACTACATAGGTCGATACATCCCCATCGCATCATGCACAAGCGCCATCGTCTCTTCAGCTTCCTTGCGCATCTGTTTTGTCCCCTCAATCAAATACTCTTCTACTTGCTTCATATCTTTTTCAAACGTCGCCCGGCGTTCGCGGATGGGGTCGAGGAAATCGTTGATCGCTTTGGCAAGCTTTTGCTTCACCTCAACGTCACCGACTTTCCCTTTTAAATAGCGTGCTTTGAGATCTCCCACTTCCTCAAGATCCGGGTTGAAAGCATTGTGGTAGATAAAGACCGGATTGCCTTCCACACGCCCGGGGATGTCGGCGCTGACTCGATTGGGATCTGTGAACATCCCTCGCACTTTCTTATTCACGGTTTCCGTGTCATCCGCGAGGAAGATGCTGTTGTTCAACGACTTGCTCATCTTGGCTTGTCCATCCGTGCCGACTAACGTCGGAACGTTCCCGATCATCACGTCCGGAACGGGAAATACTTCACCATAGAGGTTGTTGAAGCGTCGCGCGATTTCCCTTGAGACCTCGACTTGTGCTTCATTATCCTTGCCCACCGGTACGAGATTAGAGCGCGGCAGCAGGATGTCCGCTGCCTGCAAGATAGGGTACCCGAGCAAGCCAAAGGGCATGCGCTCAAGATTCGCGGCCTGCGCCATCTCCTTTAAGCTTGGGACGCGTTCTAATCTCGGGACGGTCACGAGCATCTCGAAGATTAGATTCAATTCGCAGGTTTCGCGTACAGCCGACTGAAGGAAGATTGTGCATTTTTCCGGATCGATACCCACAGACAGGTAATCCAGCATCATCTGCATGATGTTCTCCTCGATCTGCTCAATCGATTCCTTATCAGGCTGGGTTGTAAGTGTGTGCAGATCGGCGACGATAAAAAAGCACTCATACTCATCCTGCAGTCGAATCCTATTCTCGAGCGTTCCAACATAGTGCCCGAGGTGCATCTGCCCTGTTGGGCGGTCCCCAGTGAGGATCCTCTTCTTCGTCATTTTCTCTCCTTCTTCCTTCCCCAGTTTAATAATCTCGGCAGCTCTTTATGTGTCCTGTTAAATAAAGAAACTCGTCCCGATTGGGGACGAGCGCTGAATAGCCCGCGGTGCCACCCCGCTTAGAGCAACTGAACCGTGAAGACCAAGTTCGATCAACTGCTCTCGCTTAAGGCAACCTCCAGAACACATATTTAAGGCTGCCGGCCCTGATAACGGAGGCCAACCCGGTTCGGACTACTGGGATCTCGCCTTATTCCTGGCGTTGCCTGTTCGCCCAACAGCTCCAAGGTCCATTCATCCGTCGGCGTCCGCGCGGGTTTCTCAGCCTCTCCGCTCTCTGTGGCGACCTTACAACGGCTACTCGTCCTCTTCTTCGCTTTTCTCTATTCTATTGAGATTCCAGTATATGCCGCGCCCTATCGCTCGTCAATACCTTCACCGATCAGTATGCTAAGGGATATGAGGGCTGAATCTGTCGAGAATCCGCTTCTTCGGTACAAAACCCGTCAATCGTTCAACCGGTACGCCGTCCTTAAACAAGATCAACGTCGGAACACCCATGACCCCATATTTCATCGCACTATTGACGTTCGTATCGATGTCGACCTTTCCAACTGTTACACGCTCCTGCCACTCCTCAGCCAGTTCCTCAACGATTGGATCTAACTGCTTGCAGGGATGACACCACTCCGCACCGAAGTCCACCAGGACCATACCGCTGGATTTGACGACTTCCGTTTCGAATGTCGCATCACTTAGTTCTACAATTTTCGCCATGTTTCAATTCACTTCCTTATGGAGATATGGTGCCGATACTATCGAGGCGGACTTGAAAAGTCAACCCCTCGGGAAGAATCATCTCCTCACACCAGAGACAACTCTAACTACCTCGCTCTTACCTCCGCTGCACATAAACCGGAAAAGAACTGCCGTCTTGGAGACAATTCTCCATGCAGGTTTGAAAAAAGTACTTCTATGCTACCCCTGTTTTCTTGACGGTCTGGTTGCGGCTATGGTATCATCAAAAAATGCCCTTTTTAGCACTCTCAGTCCGAGAGTGCTAACATTATGAGGAAAACAGTGTCACCAATCACGGATCGCCAAAAGACAATTCTCGCGCTCATCGTGCGGGAGTACACCGAAACCGCTCGACCGGTTGGTTCTAAGCGCCTTATTGACCGCTACAGCCTGAGGGTGAGTTCAGCGACCGTCCGCAACGAGATGGCCGCGTTGACCGACTCAGGCTACCTCCGTCAGCCCTACACTTCTGCCGGCCGGATCCCAACGGAAATCGGTTATCGCTACTTCGTCCGTCGATTGCTCGGTGATACCGAGCTTCCAATGGCTGAAAAACGCTTGATCAGCCACCAATTCCACCAGGCACCGATTGATATGGATGAGTGGTTACGTCTTTCAGCCTCCATCCTGGCTCAACATTCTAGCGTCGCATCGCTCGTGACTACACCCCAACCCGAACGAGCAATATTCAAACACCTCGAGTTGATCTCCATCAAAGATCACCAGGTGCTTCTGGTGCTTGTCTTGCAAGGGGGCGATGTGCGCCAGCAGATGCTCACATTAGCTGATATTTGGGATCAGGCCAAGCTCGCCCTGACCGCCGCTGAGATCACCACGCTGTGCGCCGGCATGGACGCCCAAGACATCCAGCTGCATTCGGACCAAAAATCCGACCTTCTGCAGGATATCTCTCGCCTGGTCGCAGAAATGATGGCCCGCGCCGATGAGGTTTGGACCGGGGAGATCTATCGGGATGGTCTCACCAACGTCCTCGCACAACCGGAGTTCGCTGGCTCCGAAGCTGCCCGACCTGCGCTGCGCCTGCTCGAAGAACGTGGCTTTTTAGACGAGGTCCTGGCCCATGTACTCAGCCCCAATATCAACGGCGTGCAAGTGATGATCGGCGGCGAAGGTGGATGGGAGGAATTGAGAGACTGTTCAATGGTGCTGACGCGCTACGGCGCTCCCGGCATCGCGATCGGTGCTCTCGGCGTTTTAGGACCAACACGGATGGCTTATGGTCGAACGATCTCAACCGTTCGCTATGTAGCAGGGTTATTGAGCGAATTGGTGATCGAGACCTTCGCAGAATAATATTTCTGTCTGTCTTTCTGTCCAGACCGATACCAAGGTAATTCACTGAGGAGAAAACCCAAAAGCATGAAAGATAATGAAACAAACAACGAAGAGCAAGCCGCTGAAGAAATTGAGAACTCAGAACTCAACGATAAGCTGCAGTCGGATGAGATCATCAACGCAGATGTACGTGAGATAGAGGACTCCATGGAAACTTCTGGAACCTCAGAAGAAGAATCCTTGGAAGAACAGGTTAAGCGCCTTCATACCGAAGCCGAGGAATACCTGGATGGATGGCAGCGAGCCCGAGCAGAATTTGCCAACTTCAAGAAACGCACCCAGCGCGAGAACGAACATGCCAGGGATCGGATCGCCGGAGAAATCATCACCCATTTCCTCGGAGTGAAAGATGATATCGAGCGTGCGCTATCGAGAGCTCCTGAAACGGATGAATTCCAGGAATGGACATTAGGGATCGAGTTGATCCACCAGAAACTTCAGGCATTATTGGATGCGGAAGGCGTCGAACGCATCGAGGCTGAAGGCGAGCGCTTTGATCCGAATATGCACGAGGCAGTTTCGTTTGAGGAAAGCGATGATCACGAAGAAGGATTGATCATCGATATTACACAACCAGGATACAAGATGGGCGAGCGTGTGCTTCGTCCCGCGATGGTACGAGTCGCCAAATAGGAGATGTCCGTTATGGGAAGGATAATTGGAATTGACCTAGGAACAACCAACTCTGTCGTTGCAATCATTGAGGGAGGAGACCCCACGGTCATCCCCTCCTCCGAGGGAAGCCGGCTGATCCCCTCGGTTGTGTCTCAGAATCCAACTACCGGAGAACGCATGGTCGGCCAGGTAGCCCGGCGCCAGGCAATAGTAAATCCGGAAAATACGATCTTCTCAATCAAGCGCTTCATGGGGCGCAAGTTCTCCGATGAAGAAGTTCAGCACGGTCTGCAATTCATTCCGTACCAGGTTTCTGAAGCACCCAATGGTGATGTGCGCGTCATGATTGGGGGAAAGGAATACTCCCCCCCCGAAATCTCGGCCATGATCCTTGCCAAGATTAAAGCCGACGCAGAAGCATTCACCGGGGAGAGCATAACTCAGGCCGTCATCACCGTCCCCGCATATTTCAACGACGCGCAACGCAATGCAACAAAGGACGCGGGGAAGATCGCCGGGCTTGAAGTCCTGCGTATCATCAATGAACCAACGGCCTCCGCACTGGCATACGGTCTCGATAAGAAAGTGGATCAAACCATCGCCGTCTACGATCTGGGTGGAGGCACCTTCGACATCTCCATCTTAGACGTTGGCGACGGCGTCTTCGAAGTGAAGTCCACCAACGGTGACACCTTCCTCGGAGGCGACGACTTCGATCAGCGCATTATTGATTTCATTGCCGATGAATTTCAGCGTGAACAGGGCATCGACCTGCGCAGCGACCGCCAGGCACTCCAGCGCCTTAAAGAGGCCTCTGAGAAAGCAAAGATCGAGCTCTCAACCGTGACTCAGACCGACATCAATCTCCCCTTTATCACTGCAGACGCATCAGGTCCCAAGCATCTGAACGTTACACTTACTAGAGCGAAGCTTGAGCAGATAACCGATGATCTCATCGAACGCTCGATCGGACCCTGTAAGCAGGCCCTTCAGGATGCAGGTCTCACCGCAGAGGATATTGACGAGATCATCCTCGTCGGCGGGATGACGCGCATGCCAGCAGTTCAAGAGGCAGTACGCAAGATCTTCGACCGCGAGCCCCATAAAGGCGTAAACCCTGATGAGGTGGTAGCAGTCGGAGCAGCGATCCAGGCCGGTGTCCTTGGCGGCGAGGTGAAAGATATCCTCCTGCTCGACGTCACACCTCTCACCCTTTCCATCGAAACGCTGGGAGGAGTTGCTACATCCCTCATCGATCGCAACACGACCATTCCAACCCGCAAGAGCCAGGTCTTCTCCACTGCCTCTGATAACCAGTCGGAGGTCGAAATCCACGCTTTGCAGGGAGAGCGGCCCATGGCCGCGGACAACAAATCACTCGACCGTTTCACGTTACAGGGCATACCGCCGGCGCCGCGCGGGCTACCTCAAATCGAGGTTACGTTCGATATCGACGCCGACGGCATACTGAAAGTCAGCGCCACGGATCAGGCGACAGGAAAGAGCCAACAGATTACGATCCATGCCTCCTCCGGGCTTTCTGAAAATGAAGTAACGCGGATGCGCGATGAAGCAAAAACACATGCCGATCAAGATCTTGAGCGGCGCGGAGCCGCCGAGACCCGGAATCGTGCTGACCAGACGATCTACACCGCTGAAAAGATCATGCACGACAGCGGCGACAAGCTCTCAGAATCAAGTAAAGCCGACCTGCAAGCTAAGATAGATGGGCTGCGGTCAGACATCAACGCCGATCGCTACGATGCAGTGGAGCAGAAGACAAACGAACTCCGCCAGATGATCGAAGCTGCAGGGGTCGATATGAACGCCCAACAGGCGGAACAGGTTGGAGGCAGCACTCCTGAGGGCGATGAACCCTCGGATCAGGAAGATGTCGTTGACGGTGAAGTTGAAGATGCCTAAGCGGTTACTTCCCTATGCAGAGAGGCGCCTTTGGGCGCCTTTCCTTATCCAATATTTATGACTGGCAAACGAGATTACTACGAAGTTCTTGGGATATCCCGAAGCGCATCACCCGATGAAATTCGGAATGCGTTCCGTGCTTTAGCGAAACAATATCACCCCGATGTAGCTGAGGAAAGCGGCACCGAAGAGCGCTT
>SOJU01000294.1 GCA_004376465.1 Anaerolineales bacterium
TCGCCGGTAAGGAAGCGACCCAGGAAGAGTTCTTCCACACTTTTAACACACTCCATGGGCAGGAAAAACAAGTCGTAATTTCTTCAGACCGATCGCCGAAGGCGTTTGTGACGCTTGAAGAGCGGTTGCGCTCACGCTTCGAATGGGGCTTGACGGCGGATATTCATGCGCCAGATTATGAGACAAGATTAGCAATTCTTCATTCGAGGGTGGAACGATTAGGGCGGGAAGCCCCCGACGAAATATTGAGCGAGATCGCCGAGCGTGTGCAGAGCAACATTCGCGAACTTGAGGGCGCACTCACGCGAGTTCTCGCTTACGCCGACCTTCGCTGCGAAATCTTAACCCCCAACCTTGTTGATGCGGCATTGGCAGACATGGTCGTTCACACAAGCAGCGTGACATCTGAGCAGATCATCTCCGTGGTTGCAGACCAATTTGGGATAGAGGAGGGTCGGCTTCTCAGCCGTGAACGCTCGAGAGAAGTAGCCTTCCCGCGGCAGATTGCTATGTATCTGATCCGCGAGGAAACGAGCAATTCCTTGCCAAAGATTGGCGAGGCTCTCGGCGGACGCGATCATACAACTGTTATGTATGGTTGTGGGAAAATTGCCGACCAGCTTGAGGTCGACGATGCCTTGCGCCGGCAGGTTGTGGCTCTGCGAGACCGTATCTATTCCCATTAGCGCTGCGGATTACCAACACTCCCCCTATTGTTTAGACGAACCATCTACCTCGAGCCTGTCTTCGTTCACGCGTGGAATTCTTTGGGTGTCCCCACCCATTAAATGAAGTTCTCCTCCATTTACCATGGAAGGGGTACATAAACGCCGACACCCCAGTTGATGGATCTTTTATATATACCGAACCCTGCAGATGTGATGGCTCGCTTTTTCTTTTCTTCCCCCTAAATCCCCCAAAGGGGGACTGTGGGGGACTCCACTCCCCCACACCCCCCGGATCAAACATCAAGCTCTCAGCCCAAACTTATTATCAAATCCAAGCAGAGTTAATAATCTCTACCTCATGTTCTCTCCTCCAATGAGGCGCAACTCGAAGTAGATTGGCAGAGCCCACTCTTGGAAGTTGATAGAGTCGGCATGCCCTCCTCCAGGATGGATGAGGGCGCCAGGCTGATTAAGGCTTCTCCCGAATCAAAGCGGATAGGCGAATAGGCCGATAATCCCTGGCCCGCCATGTGCAGAGAGCGAGGCGACGAGATCGCCGAAGAGAGTTTCCTGGACGTTGAAGACATCCTTCGCTCTTTCGAGCACAGAAAGACCTTCCTCCTGTGCTCTTGCATGGATGACGGCCAGATTAACGGGGGCTGTTGTGCCTACGGCTTCCTCAAGACGATCGATTAGCCGGTCTAGGGCTTTTCCCCGAGTGCGAACATTTTCCATAACTTCCAGGAGACCATCTTTGAGATGGATGATCGGTTTAATGCTGAGAAGAGATGCCAGCGCTCCTTGAAGTGTCCCAACTCGACCGCTCATCTGCAGGTACTTCAATGTCGCCGGCGTCATAAAGAGCTTTGCCCGTTCTCGGATCGCCTCGATACGGCTCACAACATCGGGTTGAGAAACTCCTGCTTGGATGGCTCTAACTGCTTCTAATACCATCCAGCCTGTACCAAGAGAAATGCTTTTTGAATCAAAGACGTGCACGTCTGCCTCGGGGGCTAACGACTTTGCCATGGTTGCGGAGTTGAAGGTTCCGCTGTGTTTTCCGGTGACTGTGATCACCAGGATGGAGTGCCCTTGCTGGTGAAGTTCTTTGTAGTAGCGACTAAACCAGGCAGGCGTGGGTTGGGAGGAGGTCGGTATGATGCCTGTCTCTTCGATCTTTCTATAGAAGAGATCGCGATCGATATCCACCCCTTCTTCGAAGGTCTCTTCTCCGAACTGAATCGGGATCGGGGCGATTCGGATGTCATATTCATCTAGGGTCTCTTGAGGTAAGTTGCAGGTGCTGTCCGCAATGACTTTTAACATGGGTTTGTACTCCTTCGATGAAAAGACGAGATCGGGTGCTGTAGATCTGATGCTGGTGGGGAGAAGCTCGATGAAAGTGGTGATGGTTCATATTGACACTTTTATTTTATATCATTACTTGGCTAAACACCTAATTCAAGGTCGCCGTTGTCACCCTGCCGGTGGCTGGAATGGGGCATTCCAACTCGGAGATTTATGCACGTGGACAACCTTCCAGGAACCGTCAATTTTTACAAGCACACGACTCTCGTTGTAGCTTAGAACTTCCACCCCGCTGGTTGTTCCTTTTGAGATGAGCAGGGTGTAAGAGCAGACCGCCGACTCGCCAAAGACTTGCTCCTGGTAGTTGGCCAAATCAAAACGAACGCGTCCTTTATCCTGCGGGGAACTGCCCTCTGGGTGCGGGTCAAGTGCAAGCCTGGCGGTATCATCTCGACCAGCCTCGGTCATCATGAAGTCGTGGAACGGCAGCCCTTCGATACGATGTGGCGTGACATACCATTCGTAAAGAGTCAGATTTACGACTGTGGTTTCGCGGTAGGTGAGGCTGTCACTCTCGAAAATACTCTGCAGATGGCGCTCAAGAAAAGATCGAACTTCGCTCATGGTGGGCTCCAGGGTTGAATTTGGGAAGGGCTTTTACAGCAAGTTGATTGGATCGACGTCGATGCTCCATCCCTTGGGAAATTCGTCCGCGATGACAGACGTCGGGTCTCTTCCCCGCAGGATGATCTGCCAACGATGCTGGCCGCGAATGCGTTTGAAGAAGCAGGGGGCGGGACCAATTAAATCAATCTTCTTGCCCGTAGATTGGATCTTTGCATTCAGTGTGCCATGAACACGCGCCGCCTCTTCTTCAGCCCTGGCGTCGGATGTGTTCCTGTAGACAAGTCGTACCAATCGGGTGAAGGGAGGGTATCTCAATTCCTCGCGGTGGCGGAGTTCCTGCTGGTAGAAAGCGTCGTGGTCGTGCTTGGATGCAGCTCGAATGGCGTAGTGATCAGGTTGGTAGGTTTGAAGAACGACCCGCCCCCCCAGGAGACCGCGCCCGGCGCGTCCGGCGACCTGCGTGAGTACTTGAAACGTTCGTTCGGCTGAGCGGAAATCGGGCAGGTATAAACCAGTATCGGCGGAGACAACGC
>SOJU01000144.1 GCA_004376465.1 Anaerolineales bacterium
AGAGGTCGTGTATGGGGTCAGCATGGGCACCGACACAACCAGCAAGGTCATTGGGCTCAAGCTGGATGAACTGGAGAAGGAGCTTGCCACTTAGACAGTAGGAGTAGGTTAGTTCGGGAACCCATCGGAGCCCCCGAAGGTGATCGTTGAGCGCCCTGCGTTGATATCTAAGACTACATCAGGTAGAATAGCGAAGCGAGCCGAAGTGGCGGAACTGGCAGACGCGCTGCGTTCAGGGCGCAGTGAGCTTTATGCTCTTGCGGGTTCGACTCCCGCCTTCGGCACTCAAAGCCCCGTGTGGGGCTTTTTAATTTAACTGTCTTGCGGAGCGGCGTTCCCTCGGGTAAGATGACCCCACAATGAGCGAAGATGGAGAAGGGCGTAATCGCCTCTCGAGTGTTTTGATACTTGCGGCCGTAATCGCCGGGATTCTCATCCTTGGGGATCTGAACCGCCGCATGGCGAATGCGCGCCGTCTGGAGCGAGATGCGGTGCAGCTGGAGACGGAAGTTGTGGTAATGGCGACGGAGCGGGTGCAGTTGATGACGAGTGTTGCCGAGGCAACGAGCGAGTCCATCATCGCTGAGTGGGCTCATAGCGATGCGAAGCTTGTGCGCGAGGGGGAGACGCTCATAATCCCACTGCCACCGCCGGGTCAAATATCTGTGGCAACTCCCGTGCCCGGGCATGACCTCGAGACGCCAAGCAAATGGCAGGTCTGGTGGGCTTTGATCTTTGGGGGTTAAGACCTGTTTGGCATCGAGTTTATCAACTTGAAACAGCGAATAATCCATTAAAATACGCTTTCCCAGATTGTGTAGACGACATGCCTTGACGCTGATTCTGGCGCTGTGATATAATCTTCGACGCTGTCAGACAGCATCAAAACGTTGCGGGGTGGAGCAGTGGCAGCTCGTCAGGCTCATAACCTGAAGGTCCTCAGTTCGAATCTGAGCCCCGCTACCTTAAGGCACCTGAAATGGTGCCTTTTTCCTTCCAAGCCCCCTTGTATAGGGTTCGAACCCGTATCCTGTGGGTTATGAGCCTGGCTCTTGAGCTCTGAATTTCGGCCTCCCGGACGAAACGTAGACCGTCAGGCTTTAACATTATTTGAATTCATTTTCCTGGACCCAAAAGGAATAGGGTACCCCCTGAAATTAGGTGGATAAATTCGCAATAACTTGTGGCCCAATCAGTTCGGCATAGTTATCCAAGCCATTGATTACAGGATTCGAATGAAGAAGCTCTGGATCCTTGGTTCGAATCCCAAGAGCGTCAGCATAGGCCTAGAATACCGAATGAGTAAGTGATCTATTGGATAAACCAGTCGATCTGTGTCAAGAGTTAATCGTTGCAGCTGAATCTCGAGTGACGTTAGAAGCGAATAGAGACTCCGTTTCAATGCAAATATCTTGCGCTCTGCCCTCGCGCTTGACTCATCCACACAAGAGGTATATAGTAATCATACTTCCTTTAGTAAAGGAACTAAGTTGTCTAGGTCTCCGCTCGGCTCTCGCCACCTCATACGCGATCTCAATCGCTCCATTGTGCTTAACATGATCAAGGAGCACGGACCCATCGGACGAGCCCAAGTCGCTCGACGTTCTGGGCTCTCACCTGCCTCCATAACGAAAATCACAGGAGACCTGCTGGCAGAAGGGGGGATCCTAGAGACTGACACTGGGGAATCCAGCGGAGGACGTCGTCCGATCCTGCTCGAGATAAACCCCACCGGTGGCTATGTGATCGGCCTGAAAGTCACCGAGTATGGTGTCATTGGGGTCCTCACCGATATGACCGCAGATGTTCTTGAAAAGCAAAAGGATAGCCTTGAGGGGACTTCGCCAGAGGCGGTCGCTGCGTGTCTGGCTTCTCAGGTCGATTCCCTATGTCATGCGGCAGGTATTCCACGGGAGGATGTGCTAGGCGTCGGGGTTGGATTATCCGGATTAGTTAACGCATCGCAATGCTTATCACGCCAAAATCCCTTCCTAGGTTGGCGCGATGCGCCGATTGGCGGATTGCTCCAATCTCATGTGCATGTGCCGGTCTACATCGATAACGATGTAAATACCCTTACCTTCGCAGAACGCTTATTTGGGCATGGTCGAGGGGTAGATGACTTCATCGTGGTTACGATTGGCCGGGGTGTAGGACTCGGTATGGTGCTAGACGGCCAGGTTTATTCAGGGGCTCATGGCGGAGCGGGTGAGTTCGGTCACACCATCGTTCAGGAAGACGGTCTTCTCTGCGATTGTGGTAAATACGGTTGTCTGGAAACATACGTGGGCGAGAGCGGCTTATTACGGGCAGCTGCTGAATGCGACGACCTTCCTGCGGTTCGCTCCATGGATGAATTGATTGACCTGGGGCTCGCGGGTAACAAATCTGCAATGGCGATATTCGCTACTGCTGGCGACATGCTTGGACGCGGGATTTCCAACCTGATCAACATTCTCAATCCATCATTGATCTTGATCAGTGGAGAGGGCGTGCGCGCCGAAGAGATGTTGTTCGATCCTATGCATGCCGCCGTTGAAAAACATACGATGCCCGTCCTGTTCCCGGATACAGAAATACTAGTTGATCCTTGGGGTGATGATGCCTGGGCGATTGGCGCTGCATGCCTGGTGTTAGGCGAGGTCTTTCGTTCCCCTGTCCAAAACGCTGTGCCTAGTGCAGTACCCCAAATGAGTGGGTAGGTGCTTATATATTTTTTTCGGATTACTTAATTCGACCAGTAAAGAAAGTGGGTATTAGGACATCGGATGGCGGGTGAAAGGGGTCTCCAAAGAATATTCTGGATAGCTTTTTTCCTCCTCCCTAGCTTGGGTGGATTATTGATATTCAAGCTGATTCCCATTCTCGCCTCGCTTGGGTTGACGTTATTCGAGTGGGACTTGCTTACATCGCCGGAGTTCGTTGGCTTGGGTAATTTCGAGCGGTTAGTCCAAGACCGTGCCTTCCTTGACGCCCTTCAACACACGCTGACCTTCATACTCGGATATATCCCTCTCGTAATGGCCCTGGGTTTAGCAGTAGCTAGCGCCCTCAACCAGAAGATCCGCGGAACTACGGTCTATCGCACACTCTTCTACTTGCCTGTGGTCTCATCCTGGGTTGCGATAG
>SOJU01000224.1 GCA_004376465.1 Anaerolineales bacterium
AACGGCTTTGAGCTCAGCCGCCCCGCTCGTACCTCCGCTTGCTTTTAAAGATTCTCCATCAAGAACCTTCAATTGCACATTGCCCAGCCCGCGGGGTCGGCTGCAGCGAATCTGGAAACCAATCCACCATTGGCTTGCTCAATGTGTGTGGAGAATATCGCGTTTCTATGATTCAATGTTGTCCTGGCGTGATATTTCAATACTCTCCGTCACGCTCAGAAACCAAGCTATGAGGACAATTCAAATTGAAAACCACCTACCCCGCTAGATGCGGCTAGTGTCCTGGTGGGCGATAATCAACGCTCTTTTTAATCGCCTCGTCAACCTCTTCGGGTGTAAGTAGAACTACGGTCTTGATATTGACCGCCCCGCTTACGTTGACAAATAGTGATGCGGCTGTGGTGCTCACATTGTCAGGCATATCTACAATGACGTAAAAATCATTGTCACCAAAAGCAAAATAGTATGCTTCCAATGTTCCACCTACACTTTTTATTATCTGCTCCGCCGCCTCACGTCGTTTTGAGCCTCCTTCTTCAAGAAGCCCTTTCACCCCTTCTTGAGTGTACGATCCTTGGTAAAGGTATTTTGGCATCTGACACCTCCTATCCTATATAATTTCTCGGCGCCAATATCAAGACCCGATCTCATTCTACATTATCGGGCTGTTCCCAAATTGCTGATTTTTCGAGAAACCTGTCATTGTATAGAGTCTAGTCGGCGGGCTAACATGTGATTCCGCGGACTATCGTCCGCACTTCATGACTATAAGGATTAAATGAGGATTTGACAACAACACTTTTGAAAAGAGTTGCTATCAAGCGTGTAGACTCGCCTCGCTGAATCTGAACCTGTAACTCAATCTTCATCTCGAGCATAGACATATTTATTCTCGGGGATGAAGAATCTTTTACTTACCGGAGTATGGTATTGCAACTTAATAGGGGTTTGAAGCCAGACCAGCGAATTGAGAAGACACCGCTAAGTGGTTTCCACATTCGAACATCGTGACCTATTTGGTTTCTATCAAATTCGCTTATATCATTACTCCAAATTAGCTGTTGAAGTACCGGGGACATCTCTCAATCGAACTTCGACAAACCGGAGCCACATATTAACAACATGTCGACCAACGTTCCTCATTGCGGATTTCCCATCCGCTTTTCATCGATATTTCTTAGACTCGATTGGAGTCCTCGCCGCATCAAGGCTCCCAATCTTCGCCCCCTCCTGACCGCCGATTTAAAGGAGAAAATCCTATGGACCCAGTGATACTTGCCCGCCTGCAATTCACCATCACTTGCGTGTTTCACTTCTTTTTCGTACCTCTGACGCTGGGCTTGTCCATCCTCATCGCATTGATGGAAACCATGTACGTCCGGACCGGGAACGAACTCTACAAACGGATGACGAAATTCTGGGGAAAATTATTCTTAATTAATTTCGCCATGGGTGTGGTCACCGGCATCGTGATGGAGTTCCAGTTCGGGATGAATTGGTCTGAGTACTCTCGTTTCGTCGGTGATATTTTCGGTGCACCGCTTGCGATCGAGGCTCTGCTGGCTTTCTTCCTGGAGTCCACCTTCCTTGGACTCTGGATCTTCGGCTGGGATCGCCTCTCACCCCGCATGCATGCAGCGACGATCTGGATGGTCGCGATCGGATCGAATCTCTCCGCTTTTTGGATCTTGATTGCCAATTCCTTCATGCAGGAACCTGTCGGGTACGCAATAGAAAACGGTCGAGCGGTAATGACAAGTTTCTTTGCCCTGCTGAGCAATCCCCACCTCTGGGTCCAATTCCCCCACGTGATCACTTCAGGAATAACGACCGCTGCGTTCTTCATCCTTGGGATCAGCGCATATCAGTTGTTCTACAAGAAGCGTGACTCAGAGATTTTCCTGCGCTCGTTCAAGTGGGGTGCGGTTGCCGGGGTGATCGGTATTAGTCTGGTGAGCCTCACCGGCCACAGCCAAGCCCAGTACATGGTTGAGGCCCAGCCGATGAAGATGGCTGCGGGCGAGGCGCTCTGGCAAACAGAAGATCCCGCTGATCTTTCGCTGGTGACCATCATTGATGAGGACCAGCAGCGCAATGTATTTGACATCCGCATCCCTCGAGCGCTCAGCCTGCTGGCTTACAATCGTTTCGATGGAGAGGTCCAAGGGATCAATGACATCCAGCAGGAGTACGAGTCATTGTATGGACCAGGGGATTACATTCCACCAGTAGCCATAAGCTACTGGTCGTTCCGCGCCATGGTGGGAGTAGGCTCCCTGATGCTCCTCCTTGCCTTCTATGCACTATTTCTTATGCTGACCAAACGTCTGCCAAAGGCAGAGCGATTCCTACGCTGGATGCCCTATGCCATTGCGCTGCCCATCATCGGCACTTCAACCGGATGGATTTTTACCGAGGTAGCCCGTCAGCCATGGATCGTCTTCGGCATCATGCGTACAGAGGATGCTGCATCGCCTAATGTGTCCGTGAGTATGCTGCTAACGTCGCTCATCGTGTATACATTGCTCTACGGCGTGCTCATCGTGGTCGATGTCTACCTGCTTGCGAAATATGCAAAAGATGAAACGCCAATCAACGAAAGCCTGGGCGACGCTGTAGCGTAGCTTTTTATCAGGAGGTCTGTCATGGATCTGAACACTATCTGGTTCATCCTTATCGCAGTATTGTTTACCGGCTACTTCTTTCTCGAAGGCTTCGACTACGGTGTGGGAATCCTGATGCCTTTCCTCGGTAAAGACGAGGAAGAACGGGGGAGGATCATCGCAACCATCGGCCCGCATTGGGACGCGAATGAAGTCTGGCTCATCACTGCCGGGGGTGCGATGTTCGCTGCCTTCCCAAATTGGTACGCCACAATGTTCAGTGGCTTTTATATGGCTCTGCTACTCATGCTCGTAGCCTTGATCATGCGCGGCATAGCCATTGAATTCCGCAATAAGGACATCCGCCCGAAATGGCGCTCCACATGGGACTGGCTGATTTTCGCCGGCAGTCTATTTCCTCCACTCCTATGGGGCATCGCCATGGCAAACTTGCTGCTTGGCACCCCGATTGATGCCAATATGACCTATATAGGCGGTTTCTGGAACCTGCTCAACCCCTA
>SOJU01000196.1 GCA_004376465.1 Anaerolineales bacterium
ACTACAAAGTCTATGTCCCGTGGTGTCTTGTTGCGAAGCGGCCCCTCGATCCCCGGCAAAAGTTTGGCGGGACGGTAGTTTACATATTGGTCAAAGCCGGTACGAATCTTGAATGTGAGCAGCCTGGCCGGAAGTGTGTCGTCTACGTCCGGCAGCCCGACCGCCCCAAAGTAGATTGCATCAAATTCCTGCAGGATTTGCAGGGCATCTTCCGGCATGAATGTCCCGGTCTGTTTGTAGTAACCGGCCCCGTAAGGAAACTCTTCGTACTTAAGTCGAAAGCCAAATCTCTCAGCCGCGGCATCGAGAACCTTGGTACCGGCGGGCAATATCTCCGGGCCAATACCATCACCGGGAATTACAGCGATTCTGTATTTGCTCATGCTGCTCATAAACCTTGATTGAATGATATCAACAGAACCCAGTCATTCTCATCAGGAGCAGAAACATTGAGCTTGTTGGGCCCTTTTATCTTACCTGCATTGAGCAACGCTTCTAAGCCGTCACCGTTACGCGGGTTGAACCAGCCATAGGTGAAATTGCCGGCGGCCACGTTGAGCTGGACCTTTCCGCCATGCTTGAGGTAGACCAGATACGTCCGGCCGGTCTTGTAGAAGCAGTAGTCATCGGTGTTCGCGGTCAGATCATCGTCGCACTTCATGTCCCAGAACGGGATTTCATATTTTTTGAAGAACTCCAGGGCCAGCGCGCACTGGTTCCACATCTTTTCGCGAGTGCGGTAGTCCTGGCAGGTCAGGTCGCTGTGGGGATGCTTGTAGCCGAAGTACCATTCGATGCCTGCTCCACCGGCCATGATGTTTCCCCACAGGCCATTCTTACGGGCGTTGTCACGGGTGGGATCTTCGGCGTCCGTGATCAGCCCGTGGCTGGCGTCGCCAGGGGCCTCGCCCGCGACCCACCCCCGGTTTGCGCCGGCGGGGGGCCGGGCGAGGTTGTTGGTGGTTTGGTTGTGTACCCGTCTGAAATCGGGCTTGTTGGTCTGCAAAGAGAAGCCGGTCAGCTTCGATGCGCTGCCGAGCAGATCGTAATGGTCGGCGCCGTTGTGAATCACGATGTGGTGTTGATAAGGGTCGTGTGTCCAGAAGTAGTTCGCCCAGGCCGCCTTCTGCTCCGTGGAGGCGTCGTTGATCTCTTCGCCGAGGTTCCAATTCAAAGCCAGGTGGTGGCTGAAACGTGCAATCAGCTCGCGGTAGTAGAGCTTTCGTTCTACGCCCAGGTCGCCCTTGTCCAGCAGCAGCTCATTCTCAGTCTCCAGCGTCTTGAAGTGCAGGTACATGCCGAGCTTGTCTGCATGTTCGAAGATTATTTCCCACTGATCGAGCCGTGAAACATCCATTCGCAGCCGCTCGTTGTAGGTGGTATAGGGGAATACGTTTCGGTCATCGCCGCCGATGTTTAGAGTGAGGAAAGAAAAGACGTTCATATCTTTTGATGCCAAGTAGTTGACAGCCCCGATGATGCCTTTTCCCTTTCCGCGCTGCCAGGTCGGATCGCCTTGCTTGAAGTCTCTAATATGCGGGGCCCAATCCTTGATGAAGTTGTCTTTACGGCCGTCGGTCTTAAAATCGCCGTCGAAATCTTTATAAGCCAGGAAGTTCTCGGGAGCGTCCGCACCACACTTGAGGAAATACTCTCCGGTTTCAGCAAAACGCAGATGATGCTTGCCGACATATTGCAGCATGCCCTTTCCTCGAAAGTCCCTGCCGGTTTTGTCGGTGGGTCCGATGTCAAAAGAACCGGTCTGACCATCCATAAAACCCGCACTTTCGCTGGCAGCTTTTTCATCACTAACTGCGACGTTCCGCCCCTTCCTGAATGAAACACTGTACTTCCAGGTGCCGACCTGTCCGGGCGCGAAATGAACGCGCCATTTGCTGCCGCTGCCAGCGCTAGTGTTGGCCGCGTTGCCGTCGGCGGCAAAATAACCCGGGACAAGATAGGACTTGCCACTGTTTTGGTTAGTAAAGGTGACATTGAGACGATAGTACAGGAACGGATTGGGTTTGGCCGTTTCACTCGTTTCAGGTCCATTGAATGTCAGCGTGACCTTGTGCCATTTCTTGAGCTCTCCACTGATTTGCCCGGCTGATGAAACCTGGCTCCAGACGACTGTGAACAACATCAAGCAGACAGCACACCATAGCATTTTCAAATGTTTGAACATACAACACTCCTTAATTACGGCTATTCAGGTTTCACCGGCAGGCCATAATCGTATGTAGTAATTTCAAAAGGATCCATCTTAGTAGAATGGCCATCGATAAACAGACAGTTAATCCATTTGGTATGACGGTCGCGTGCCACTCGCCGCGAACTGTCCTGGGCTGACGGCAAATGATTCGTGTGCCAAGCATCCAGCGACTGCATTTTAACTTTCATGGTATCTGGTGAATCGTCCTTTAGTATGATTTTAATATGGCCCATATCTGGAGTATATTCGTAGTCGGCCAGAAAAATCGTGGTCGCATGGCGGGGAAAATCATCCAGCTTGGTAAAGCCGAAATATTCCGTCAAAGTGCCCTTTAAGTCGAAGGCGTTACTGCAATAATCGACCGTTTGTTCCTTAAGCGGGTAGCTCGGACAATCATATATCTTGAGTTCATGATAATTTTCGACCTTGTCGGATAACCCACCTACATAAGGCATAAACAGGATAGGCCATCTCATATCTATACCAGTATATATAGCAATACCCGGCCGTAACTCAGCCCGTGGCAATAAATAATCATAATCACTTGCATATGCATGCATTGCCAGACCGATCTGCTTCAGATTGCTCTGGCACCTCGTTGCCTTGGCCTGCTCCCTGGCTCTACTCAGCGAAGGCAATAAGATCGCAAGCAATAACGCGATAATTGCTATAACCACCAATAGCTCTATGAGCGTAAATCCTTTAGTGCGTTTCTTGTATGACATAGCATAATCCATTGATGTATCAACCATCAAACATATCAGCTCCACTGTAACTAATTGCTGTAACAGCACGATAATATATTATATACTCTCAATCTTCTTTGCGTTCATCAGCCCCGGCCTTCGGCGGGAGTTTAATCTTTCGGCAGGTAATTCGTCTTTCCCCG
>SOJU01000270.1 GCA_004376465.1 Anaerolineales bacterium
TCTTTCTTCACGCACGTCTCATCGAAGAAACGGGCGGCAGTCATGGCGTAAGAGATATGGGACTGCTGCTCTCTGCCCTAGGACGTCCCCAGGCGACGTTTGAGGGGAAAGAACTTCACCCGACAAATTACCAAAAAGCGGCTGCACTGTCTGATTCGATGATCAACAATCATCCGTTTGTGGATGGGAATAAGCGCACTGGTATTGGAGCAGCGGTTTTGTTCCTGTCATTGAACGGATATGTGTTAACTGCCTCTAACCAGGAACTCCTCGACCTGACAATGAAGATCGCACAGAAGAAAACCGCGATAGAAGAGGTTGCCAATTGGTTTGAGAAGTATTCCAATCTGAGGTCAACAACCTGATTAGAAAGAGCAGGATGAATCTAATCAAATGTGCCCGGTTGGGGGCTTGCACATCCACATTTTATCAGCGAGTAGTCAAACGGGACCATTAGCGAGTACTTGACAGTATGTGTATATTGTGTACACCATGTACAGATGTGTAATTTACCACCAACGAAAGGAACAAGATCGAGATGGCCAGCGTACGCGAGATAGGTAGTCGTGAAGCGCGCAAGGAATGGCGCGAAATATTGGACACCGTCATGACCGGTGATAGCGATGTTCTGATTTCGCGTCACGGGCAGGAAATAGCTGCCCTCATACCAGCGCGTGACTACCACGCCATCCTGGATGAGCTAGCAGAAATCAGACTCGCACGACTCGCCGAGGACATCTATGAGAACTACCTGGAGGGAAAGACATCGTCAAGACCCTATGAGGAGGCACGAGCTGAGATACTGAACGACTGAAGGCGGGGGGAAATGAGCAAAGCAAGGACCTATTCCATTGAAGTGACTGCCCACGCAGAACGAAGCCTGAAGAAGTTGAATAAGGATAAAGAACTGCTTGGGCGCCTCGATAAGAGAATTCGCTCTCTCGCGAAGGATCCCCGCCCTGCAGCGTGCAAGAAACTAAAAAGCGGCAGATACGCCAACCTATATCGTATATGTGAAGGTGATTGGCGCGTTCTCTACGCGATTGAGGATGAACGCGTCATTGTATTAATATTGGATGTTGTGCGTAGAGATAAGGCTTATCGATAAGGCCGTACCGATCAGACTCCTGTTACCACCTAAGCCATCAATACCAAGGATCGGTTATTCCTCTCCACATTCACTAGCCCGATTATGGGAACAATCGTAAATACCTGTATCTCGCCTTCCACCTGGGTAATCTCTTGAGCAGCAAGATCGAAAGCCAAGACAGCGGCGATAGGCGTCACTCCAAAAACGTAAGTTCGTGAATTCGAGTTATAATATCGACCTTAAGAATCAATGCAACTTGGAGGAAATAAATCATGAAGAAGCTTCTACTAGTCGCCGTCACGTTGATGATGCTGGGGTTGGCCGCATGCTCAACAGCGACACCAACACCAGAAATAGAACCACCGGGAGTCCCGACTGTCTCACCACCAACGGCTGAGCCGACTCCGGACGACGGGAATCCGGCAGTGTTCTTGGCAATCATCTCGCCCTCGAATGGAACCGCATGGGAGAGCACCGACTTCTTAGATGTGACCGGATCTGCGCGGGCGATGCCCAATGACGAAGTGATCGTGTTCTTCGTTGATGAGGGCCGCAATATATACGGCTCCGCCTGTGCGGACCTAGGACCGGCGAACGCCAATAACATCAAGACCTACCAGACGCGCATGACTGCCCCAGTCAACACACCGACCGATGGTAAGGTCATCGCGGTGGTTTTGAACGATGATGGCAGCCTCGGCGGATCAGCCGGGATCTTCGCCACTGCCAATCCGGATCGCAACGATCAGCACATCACCATCGAGGAGCCCGGGAACCGCTGTGTTATCACGAACCCCAGCTCGTTCACGGTCGAGGGATCGGGGCAGGGCGCATTCGAGAATAGCGTAGTGGTGCAGGCTCAAGACGCTAGCGGCAAGGTGCTGGCTGAGCAGGTCACGACCTACTCATCCAGTGATGTCGGCGGACCCGGCGCCTGGTCCGTTACGCTTAACGTGAACGTTGCGACGGGAATCGAGGGTCGTCTCGTGGCTTTCTCACAGAATCCAGCGGGTGGATCGCCGCTCACTTCACAGACATATACCGTATTCTACGGCAAGTGATTTAAATATTTCAAAGGAAGCTGCGGACCCCCGAGAGCGTACGGGGGTCCGTTTTGTTTGATCGGGCATTTCTTCCGATGACAGTAGGATCTCCTCGATCGGGCTGTTAAAGACCTGCGCAATCGTGAATACCAAAGGCGGGCTGAACCTCTTGGAGATCAACAGGATGGTTCGCGCTTAACCCTCGTAAAGAGCGCGGGACTACGCGGCGATGCGATAGAACCAGCCCCTGATTGTGGGGCTCATCGGAAGCTCGCCTGAATATCCACACTGGGAACAATTCGTGACTATTCTGAGGAGAGAAATCTATGGGGCAACTAAGTAGAGGATGCCCTATTAATCTTCTAAATACATTCTTTTTGTTGTACAATAGTGCGTAATACGATAACTAGATCGATGAGGGAACGGTATGGAGCGGGCCACTGTATCTCCTAAATATCAAGTAGTCATCCCGAAGAAAGTCAGAGACAAACTAGGGATTAAACCCGGGCAGAAAGTGCATGTCATTCCTTATATGGGGCGAATTGAATTAATCCCTGTCCTGTCTGTTAGGGAGAGTCGCGGGTTTCTGAAAGGGATAGATACGAAAATCGATAGGGAGCCAGATCGCGAATGAACATCGTGGATTCATCAGGCTGGCTTGAATACTTTGCGAGTGGACCCAATGCCGAATTTTTCAGTGAGCCGATCGAAGAACCATCCGAACTGCTTGTTCCGACTATAAGTCTCTATGAAGTATTCAAGCGGGTTCTACAACAGCGAGATGAAAGTAAAGCTCTGCGAGCGATCGCATTTATGCAATCTGGAGAAATTATCGATTTGACGAGCACGATCGCACTCCACGCTGCGAAAATCTCGACTGAGTTGAAAATCCCGATGGCGGATAGTGTGATGCTTGCGACAGCACGAGAATCTGATGCAGTTCTATGGACCCAGGATTC
>SOJU01000108.1 GCA_004376465.1 Anaerolineales bacterium
CAGTCCGCATCGCCTCGGCGCTCGTGATCTCAGGCCCCAACACCGATCTGGGCATGGACTCCCAGTACGGCGTTGAGATTGCCATGGATGACCAGGGTCAACTCTTCGGGCATGATATTGAACTCCAGGCAGAGGATGATGGCTGCAATGCAGAAGGCGGCCAGACTGCCGGTCAGAAGATCGTCGCCGACCCAACGATCCTTGGCGTCGTCGGCACCAGCTGCTCCGGCGCTGGCGTCCCGATGTCCACTGTCGTCTCCGAGGCCGGCTTCTTCATGGTCTCACCGTCGAATACAGCTGCAAGACTCACCGACCCCGACATTGCGTGGAATCTTGGCTACCTGCGAACTGCACACAACGACAATGTTCAGGGCGCTGCTGTTGCCGACTTCGCCTATAGCGAACTCGGCCTGACGACTGCCGCTGCGATCCATGACGGCGATCCATACACCGAGGGCCTTGCGACTGCCTTCCGTGACTCCTTCGAAGAACTTGGCGGCGAGATCGTCGAATTCACTGCCGTGATCGTCGGCGACACCGACATGCGCCCGGTTCTCACCGCTGTTTCGGCTGCTGGACCACCTGAGTTCCTGTATTACCCGATCTTCACGGCTGAGTGCGCCTTCGTCTCGAAGCAGGCGAAGGAAGTCGCTGGGCTGGAGAACACAGTCCTTGCAGGAGCTGATGGATGCATCTCTGACGCAGCTGCAGCTGCGATCGGTGAAGCCGGCGAGGGCATGTACTTCTCTGGACCGGATATCTCCTTCACGGGCAGCGAGTACGAGGATTTCAAAGCCGCCTACAAGGATAAATACGGTGTTGAGACACTATCGGTCTTCCACGCGCACGCTTACGATGCGGCGAACATGATCTTTGCCTGCGTCGAGAAAGTTGGCGTAGATGAAGATGGCACACTCCACATCGGCCGCCAGGCGATGCGCGACTGCCTGTACGCCACCGTGAATTTCACTGGCCTCACTGGTAGTTTGACCTGTGATCAATACGGTGACTGCGCTGACCCGAAGATCTCAGTCTCTGAACTTCAGGGCGGCGAGTACGTCAAGATCTGGCCGTAATCCTTAACCGTGTGGTTCGACGGCATCCTGTCGTACTGAGCAAGTAAGCTCTTCAAGGATGGACCCGGAGCCAATTTCTCGGGTCCATCCTATCCCTTTCCGGAGTACCCAGATGAAAAAACTCTTTGAGAAGATAGAGTACATCGATTTATTCCTATGGCTTATTCGTGCCGCCATTATCATTATTGTCATCTGGGGCACAGTCGCTACGATTCTGGATAACCCCTACTCAACTCGACAGTGGACGGACTTCGTTATTTTTGGCGTCGCCCAGGGCAGCATGTACGCTCTGATCGCAATTGGCTACACCTTAGTGTACGGCGTGCTTTTTATGATCAACTTCGCCCATGGCGAATTCTTTATGTCCGGCATCATGACCTCAACGGTTTTTATCGCCGGTCCGATGGCAGCGACGGGGTTCCTCAACCGCCACCCAATTATTTCCCTCTTAATAATCGCTCTTTTTTCAATGCTTGTTTCGGTGGGCGTCGCAATTCTTACAGAGCGGATTGCCTATAAACCTCTGCGTAAAGCGCCTCGCCTCGTTCCGCTGATCACTGCGATCGGTGCATCTTTATTCTGGCAGAACTTCTATCGGGGTATGCTCGGCTCAAATGTAAAACCCTTTCCCCAGTTTGACATCTTGGCTGGCTCAATTCCTCTCCTGGGAACCCAAGTTCTGAAGACACACATCGCCGTCGTCTTGGTTACGATCATCATGCTCATCGGCTTGAACTTCTTCATCATGCGCACCAAGACTGGCAAATCCATTCGAGCTGTCTCAGAAGACAAGGATGTTGCCGCTCTAATGGGTATCGATGTGGATAGAGCCATCACCATCACCTTCGCAACAGGAGCGGCCATGGCCGGTATTGCTGGAGTCCTCTTTGCATTAGTCTTCAGGCAAGTCCACTTTTTTATGGGTTTTACTCCCGGGATCAAAGCCTTTACGGCTGCAGTCCTGGGCGGGATCGGCAGTGTCCCTGGTGCCGCCATCGGCGGTCTCTTCCTGGGCTTATTCGAATCGATTGGACCGAGTCTCTTCTTGCAGAGTCTTGGAATTCCCGCTTTCAATCAACTGAAGGACGTGATTGCATTCATCATGTTAGTCCTCGTCCTTATCTTCCGACCACAGGGCATCCTTGGCGAACCCTTAGCTGAGAAAAAGGCGTAAGGTGACACGATGATAACTAAACAAAGCATTCAATTGCGCACACCTCTCCGCTTCGGCATCATCGCCGGGGTCGTCTCCGTATGCGCAAGCGCAATCGGTCTTGTTGTCCTATTTAGCGAACGGGAGCTGATCGCAGGCGTCATCACGATGGGGCAAATCTTGATTTTCGCACCAACAGCAGCACTCGCCTACATAGCGGCGCGTGACCATGCAGAAGGGCAGCGAGGGATCGCTCTTCTCTATGGGTCTCTCACCGGCGTAATCTCAGGCATCCCGTCAGCGCTATTAATCCTCCTCGCTTCAGCGGTAAACTTACGCCAATTTATGCCGAATGTGTCTCCTGCTCTAATTGAAATCCTTTCCTTTGGCCTCCCTCCAGTTGCAGGCAGCCTCGCCTTCCTTGCCGCGATGACAGCAGTCGGGCTTATTGCTGCATCGTTTAGTCTGCTGCCGAGCAATATCAAGCGGCCGATCTTTAATGGCTTGCTCTGGACGTTCACCATTGGTTTGTTCTCGGAGAACATCTCCAGCCGTGTGAGATTTTTCTTCGGATCAGAATTCAACAAGCTCATCTTCACCGGTAAGGCGCTGGACCCATTTGTGGCCGCCCTCATATTTTTCTTGGCTGCTGGACTAACGGTCTGGCAGGGTCGCAGGCAAACCACTCATACAGAACCTGAAGGTGTCTCCACCTCGAGGAAATCTCGCCTTCGCTGGATGACTTATGCAGGAGTCGTAGTTACCCTCCTCATCCTCCCACTGTTATTAGGCTCCTACTTATCTGAAGTGTTGAACAACGTAGGACTGTTCATCCTGATGGGTTTAGGACTGAATATCGTCGTTGGCTTTGCCGGGCTCCTTGACCTCGGTTACGTCGCCTTCTACGCCATCGGCGCTTACTCCATGGCTGTCATGACTTCCCAGGGACCTCTTGGGTTCGGCTTGTCCTTCTGGGCAGCGCTCCCCTTTTGTGTGTTGATGGCAGCTTTCGCTGGACTCATGCTGGGGATCCCAGTTCTGCGGATGCGAGGTGACTATCTGGCGATTGTGACCCTTGCCTTCGGTGAGATCATCCGAATTCTGGTGCTCTCCGATCTGCTCAAACCCGTACTGGGTGGAGCCCAGGGGATATTGAAAATACCTAAACCTGAGATCTTCGGCTTGGTGTTAAAACAACCCGAGCAATTTTACTTTGTCATCCTCGCAGGAGTCTTGATCGCATGGTTCGTATCCTGGCGATTGAGTAAAGCCCGACTCGGTCGTCAGTGGTTGGCGATGCAAGAAGATGAAGATGTCGCTGAAGCAATGGGCATTCGCCTCGTAACAACTAAGCTGCTGGCCTTCTCTTTTGGAGCTGCATTTTCAGGTCTTGCTGGTGCACTTTTGGCCAGCAAATTAACTTCAATCTTCCCTCACAGCTTCAAACTAGAAATATCCATCAATGTGCTCGTTTTGATCATCATCGGCGGTCTGGGAAGCCTTCCAGGGGTGGTAATAGGCGCCCTGATCCTTGTCGGTCTGCCCGAGCTGCTTCGTGAATTCGCAGAATATCGCCTCTTGATGTATGGCCTTCTTATGATCGTCATGATGTTGGCTAAACCGGAAGGATTCTGGCCGTCGCAGATCATGAAACGCGAACTACACATCGATGAAGAGTCTGAGATGCTCAGCGCTGAAGCGGGAGATTGAATCCATGACAGAAAACAATATAATCCTGGCTTCAAAAACTGTATCAAAGAACTTCGGTGGACTTGTGGCTGTCAGCGAGTTCGATTTTGAAGTTCCTGAACATTCCATCGTCAGCATAATCGGGCCAAATGGCGCCGGTAAAACAACTTTCTTTAACTGTGTTACCGGCTTTTACGCTATCGACCAGGGTGATATTCTCTTCTACGGCGAATCCATCACTAGTAAATCTCCAGACCAGATCGCCCAACTTCACATCGCCCGCACCTATCAGAATATTCGCCTCTTTTCCAACATGACGGCGATTGAAAATATCCTCTTAGGTATGGAACCGGATCTGCATTCACATTGGTATGGTGCAATTCTCAACACCCCCGGTACTCGCGCCGAAGAAGAACACGCCGTCGAAGAAGCCCGTCGCCTACTCAAATATATGGGCTTGGTCGGCAGTGGAGATCTTTTAGCGAGGAATCTGCCCTACGGGGATCAACGCCGCCTTGAAATCGCTCGGGCATTGGCCAACCAACCGAGGATTTTACTTCTCGATGAGCCAACTGCCGGTATGAACCCGCAGGAATCAACAGAAACTATGCGCTTAATCCAGCGGATTCGAGATGACCTGGGAATCACAATCTTGCTTATTGAGCACGATATGCGCGTGGTTATGGGAATTTCTGAGCGAGTTACTGTCCTTGATTATGGAGCGAAAATCGCAGAAGGTACCACCGAAGAAATTCAGAGAAATCCGCAAGTTATTGAAGCCTACCTGGGCCGCGGTGCGGCGACAGGTCTAGAAACTACTTCAGCAGACTCATAACGAGGAGCCAGCTCCCATGCCGATGCTCGAACTAAATGATGTACATGCCTACTACGGCAATATCCACGCTCTGAAAGGCATTTCGATCACCGTCGAAGAGGGTGAAATCGTCACGCTCATTGGAGCCAATGGCGCCGGTAAGACAACTACCCTCCGAACCATCACTGGCCTGCTTAAACCTAGGACCGGATCAGTGATTCTCGATGGGGAAGACCTCGCTCCCTACCCTGCGCACAAGATCGTTTATAAAGGCGTGGCCATGGTTCCGGAGGGCAGAGGGATATTCTCGAAACTTACTGTCCGTGAGAACCTGGACATGGGCGCATTTAGCCGCAGCGATGTTGATGGTATTAAACAGGATCTCGAACGCGCCTATGAACTTTTCCCTCGTTTAAAAGAACGAGAAAGTCAGATCTCCGGAACCCTCAGCGGCGGGGAACAGCAGATGCTCGCTACTGCGAGGGCGCTGATGGCTCGACCTCGGCTGATGTTGATGGACGAACCATCGATGGGATTAGCGCCGGTTCTTGTGGAAAGCGTGTTTGATATTATTCAGGAGATTAATAAAGAAGGGACGACTATTTTGCTCGTTGAGCAGAATGCACACATGGCGCTGCAAATTGCACAACGCGGCTATGTTCTTCAAACCGGCGAAATTGTATTAAGTGACTCAGCCGACGGTCTCCGTAAAGACCCAATGGTGCAAAAAGCTTATCTCGGGATGGAATAAAGAACCCAAATTACCAGCGTCTTTCTCAAGAACACGGTGGTTCTTCAACAGAATCATCGTGTTCTTGATTTAGATGCAAATCCTATGTGGATTCAATCTCTCAGACAGCTTGGATTAGAATAGATCCACGAGTGTCGACTTGTGCCTCTGGGAAGTTCCTATCCTGTACGGTAAGGCTCTTCCAATAATCGTAAAAAGGTTAAACTATGACTTCCGACATTCCAAGCACAGCCGATATCGTCGTCGTCGGCGGCGGCGTTATGGGTGCGAGCACTGCGTATCACCTGGCCGCTGCTGGTGCTGGAAAAGTGATCCTGCTTGAGAAAGAACCTTATTTCGGACAGGGCGCCACCGGTCGTTGTGCCGGGGGCGTGCGCTATCAATTTGCTACCGAAATCAATGTGCAATTATCCATCGCCAGCCTGGCATTGCTTGAAAGCTTTGAGCAGGATACAGGTCAGGATCCACTCTACCGTAAATGCGGCTATTTGTTCGTACTGACCCAGGATGGGATGGTGGCTAAATTCAAAGGCAATGTCGCCATGCAGAACCGACTTGGTGTAAATACCCAATGGCTAGAGGCCGAAGATGTCAAATCTCGTCTTCCTATGATGCGCTTCGAGGATGCACTCGCCGGCACCCTTCATGCCAATGATGGTTTAGCCGACCCTAACAGCGTAGTTATGGGCTATATTCAGCGCGCTCGTCAGCTTGGCGTAACCGCTTTCACAGATGTAAGCGTCCTTGACATTGATACCATGGGCAACCAGGTTCAGCACGTCGTAACCAGCTCGGGATCAATCGCTACCCAGGTCGTCGTTGACGCTGCCGGACCCTGGGCGGGGCTTATAGGGCGCATGGTGGGCTTGGAGCTCCCCATCACACCCATCCGACGGCAGATGCTGACCACAACGCCCCTCCCCGACCTCCCTGCTGATTTCCCATTTGTGATTGACTTCGCACAATCACTCTATTTCCATCGAGAAGGAACCGGTGTTCTTACCGGAATGTCGAACCCAGACGAGAAACCTGGCTTCGATCAAACGATTGACGGAGAATGGGAATTGGTCGCCATGCAAGCTGCTGCGGAGCGGATGCCGATGCTGGAAACGGCCGGACGCCAGACAGGCTGGGCAGGGCTATACGAAGTAACTCCCGACGCTCATCCCATTTTCGGCGAGACGCCCATCGATGGTTTTTACCTAATCGGCGGATTTTCAGGACATGGGTTTATGCACGGACCCATCGCCGGGAAGTTAATGACGGAAAGAATCCTGGAGGGGAAATCGTATACGGTGGATGTCTCCTCCTTGGATTTGGCACGTTTTGATGAGAATCGTCTAATATTCGAATATAACGTGGTGTAGAGATATGGAAGCTGAAATTATTACAATTGGAACGGAATTGCTGCTGGGCGAACTCGTTGATACGAATACGCGTTATATCGCCCATGCACTGCGCGAAATCGGCCTCGACCTTTATCGAACCAGCACCGTCGGCGATAACATCGAGAGGATCGCAGAAGAAGTTCAATCAAGCATGCAGCGCGCAGACGCTGTAATTACCACCGGCGGCTTAGGTCCGACAATTGACGATCCCACGCGTGAAGGAATAGCAAAGGCTTGTGGCGTTGAGACGATCTTCGTACCCGAATTATGGCAGCAGATCAAGGAGCGTTTCTCGGGTTTCGGGAGTGTTCCTACCGAGAACAACCGTCGTCAAGCGTATATTCCTGCAGGTTCCATCCCCATAGAAAATCCCGTGGGAACCGCTCCGGGCTTCATCGTGGAGACTGACCATTCCGTGGTTATTTCCATGCCCGGCGTCCCCGCTGAAATGCAGCACCTGCTTGTTAACGACGTCATCCCCTATCTTAAGCAGCACCTTGATTTACAGAGCATCATCAAGAGCCGCATCGTCCGCACTTCAGGGATCGGTGAGTCAATGCTAGACCAAATAATCGAAGATCTGGAGAAGCTCCATAATCCGACGGTCGGTCTCTCTGCTCATCCCGGGCGTGTGGACATCCGTATCACAGCTAAGGCTAAGACAAATCGAGAAGCGGACAGGATGATCTCAAGTGTCGAGGCGACGCTCGAGGAGCGTATTGGAAGAGCGATCTACGGTAAAGACGATCAGACTCTCGAATCCGCTGTTGTTGATTTACTGAAGGAAAAGGGAATGCATCTCGCGCTCCTTGAAGCGGGAACAGGTGGAGCCCTCGCGGCTTCATTAGCAGAATTCCCGGAGATAATCGTCAGCGAACAGAACCTCTCAGAAATCGGATCGGATGAAGTTCTCTCTGCGGCACTGAAAGAGGATATGCAAAAAGCTAAAGCCCAAGCAGGATTGCTGCTAACGATGCAACATTCTGGGGAGGGAAGCACAGCGAAGATCCATGTCTTACTTCCCGGAAACGAGCATACAGAGCACAAATCCTACGAAGCTCACTTCGTGAATATGAAAATTCGGTCCGTAAGCTACGCACTCCATTGGCTCCGCCGCTTGCTATTGGCGTCGTAGGATTCCTTGCTGGTTCTTTGTGAACCCCTGAAGGCATGTTCCTTGACAGACGTTAGGCGCACTTCTATAATCCGGAACGGTGATGCGGGCATGGCTCAGTGGTAGAGCGTCTGCTTCCCAAGCAGAATGTCGCGGGTTCGAATCCCGCTGCCCGCTCTAAACGTAAAGCCTCCTGGAATTTTCTGGAGGCTTTTGCCTTTATACTCAATGAAAAATGTGAACTCTATGGAGCCCACGCTTTGTTAAATTGCTCGCCTCACATTTGTAAGTAGATTGAAAGGTTCATCCTCACCAAAGAATGCTAAGCTAAAATTGCATAGAGAACCATACAGTTGTATCGGAGACAACAGGATATTATTTAAGGAAAGGGTGTCTAGAGAATCGGCGCCAATGAGCAGCCGACCTGCGCCCCAAAATTCTACCGACAGCCTCCAGATACCTATTATGGACAGCTCTATGTTCTCCTCCTCAAGAGCCCTCGCTGTGACGACGAGGGCTCTGCTGGCAAATGGACGCACCTTTGACTATAATTCCACTCCACTGGCTTGAGGGGTTCATACGAATTGATCTCTTATGGTTGATAAATCGCGAACGATTCTGTATGTCGAAGATAATCTCGATAACCGCAACCTTGTGAAGCGCATTCTTGAAGCTGCAGGGTTTCAATTTATTGGTACCGATAACGCCGCAGATGGGATTGCGCTCGCACAGATGCATCAACCTGACTTGATCCTGGTAGATATTAATTTGCCAGAAGTCGACGGGCTGACCATGACTCAGGAATTAAAAGCAGATGCGCAGTTTGAAAAAACCCCCATTATCGCCATAACGGCAAACGTAATGCGCGGCGATCGTGAAAGGACCTTAACCGCGGGATGTGATGACTATATTCAAAAACCTATCGATGTAGACCAACTCCCGAGGCAAATTGCACGCTTCTTGCACCAGTAAGACATAATTCGCAGCATCCTTGAGGGGTAGAGCAAAGTGACGAGTGATCCTGAGGAAACAACAATCCTGATCGTCGAAGACAATGTCTCGAATTTTGTCCTTATGGCCCGCTTGCTCGACCATATGGGAGTTCATTGTGAATGGAAAACCTCCGGCTACGAAGTCGTAGAGTATGCCGACACACTACCTAAGGTCAATCTCATCCTGATGGACATTCGACTACCATACGAGGACGGGTATGAAGCGCTTCGCAAATTACGCGCCTCGGAGGCATTATGTGACATCCCGGTCGTTGCGGTCACCGCATACGCGAGCGAGGAACAGATGCAGCGATCTCGAGCCGCAGGATTTGACGGCTTCCTCGGCAAGCCACTCGACCCGGATCGTTTCCCTGCTCAAATACGCCGCATCCTTAATGGTGATCCTGTTTGGGAGATTGAGTAACTGTGGTCAGTCCCGTAACCCATCCACAACCCACTGAGCTGCGTGAGGAACGTGGAAGCCTCATACGTCGGATTCCCTTCCTCATCCTGCCTCTCATCCTCCTCCCCCTGATTGCCTTGGGCGTTGGTGCATTCCTTAACTCAAGAAATCTTATGCGTGATCAGGCCGCGAGCCAGATGGTCTCGGCTGCGCAGGCACAGGTCCAGGTCCTGCAGGAATGGACCGACACCAGCGAGCAGCGTCTCCAACTTGGTAGCCAACGAACGACCCTTCGTGAAGCTGCATCCGATTTATTCCGACTTCCCGCATCATCCTCCAATTATCGCGCCGCTCAAAATAGCGCCCGTACCGAACTCGAAGATCTCCGCGTGCGTCAGGGCCAGACTCTCTTCTCTGGCGTGCTCCTTGCTCGCTCTTCCGACGGAACCGTTCTCGCCTCCACCAACCCTGATTGGGAAGGTCAGGCATCCCCCTCCCTCACTATCGATGCCATCGACCCTCTCGCCCTGGCTACGTATCCTTTCTACGATGACCCGCTCTTCGCACCCGACAATCTCGTCCTGATCTCCAGCGCCCCACTGCGTGCATCCGGCGCCCAGGAAGGAGATCTGCTGCTCATCGGCGTCAACAGCGATACGCGCCTCGGCAGCCTGCTCGAAGAAATGCAGGTCTTCTGGGAGCAGCGCGGCATCTATCGCGTCGAGCGCGGTCGGACCTTCGTTCTGCTCGCCCCAGACGTTTTCATTGAACTTCCCCGCTATGCCACCGAACCCGAAGTTGTCAGCGGTCAGTCTCATCCTGTTTTCACCAGCGCCGTCGATACCCCTTCTGGAACCGTCGAATACACCAACAAAGAAAACGACCTGGTGTTCGCAGCCTATGAGTGGATCCCTGATTGGGATTTGGGCATCGTCACTGAACTCCCACAATCCGATATCTTCGCAGAGGTGAACGCCCTGGCCCCCTTCACCATCGCCATGATCGTTGGCGCCGCAATCTTTTCGGTTGTGGTCGTCGGCTTCGTCGCCAACCGCTTTCTGCTACGCCCTCTTCTAAACCTAACGGAGCTTGCGGAACGACTTTCTCGCGGCGATTGGTCCTTCCGCGTTCCCTCAGACCGTGATGATGAATTCGGCGCACTTGCGTACAGCCTTAACAGCATGGCGGATGAGCTAAACAGTCTTTATCAATCGCTTGAAGACCGCGTCGAGGAACGCACACGCCAGGTACGCACAGCAGGGGAAGTCGCACGTGCGGTAATATCAATCGCTTCACTTGACGACTTGCTACGGCGCGCAGTCGACCTCATTCAACAGCAATTTAATTACGATTATGTATCCATTTTTCTAATCGAAGAGGATGGTGACTTCGCTGCGCTCCATGAAGCCACTGGAGAGATCGGGAAGGCATTAGCAGCCGAGGGATACATCGTTCCAGTTGGCTCTGCATCGATCATCGGCTGGGTCACAAGCAATAACCAGATGCGTTTAGTAACGGATATTCAAGCAGATGACACAAAACTACGAAGGGATCTCATGACCGACATGCGTTCCGAGTTAGCTGTTCCACTGCAGACCAGTGGTCGCGTGCTCGGCGCGATGAACGTGCAGAGCTCCAATTCTGACGAGTTCCGCCCTCAAGATGTGGAAATGTTGCAGACGTTGGCTGATCAATTGAGCGCGGCAATCCTCAATGCTCGCCTCGCTAAAATATCTGCGATTGCAGCAGATCGAGCACGGTTGGTGAGTGAAATCACGACAGAATTGAGCGGCTCACTGGAGATCGAAGACGTTTTAGAGAAAGCAGCCAGAGCTTTGCAGCGTGGGTTGGGCAACCCAGAAGTGATTATTAAAATACATGACCAAGAAACCACAGGGCCGTATACAGGACCCGAAATTTAATCCATCTGATTTTGGAGAGATGATCAGCAGTGTTGGTAGAGATGATACGGATGAAGAAACCATATGATTAATCGCCTACGGGAAGCTATCGCTCCCACGTCGCCAGATCCGAACATTGCCCAGCGCCAAATGGTGCTGAATATCGTCTTGCTGGGTTTGGCGATCCCTGGATTACTGTTTGGAACTGTGCTCTTAATCCTGTGGATTCTTGGCTATGTCCCACCGTCCGGCGCCATTGCTGGATTAGGAGTCCTACCCTTCATCTTGCTCTCTTATTGGCTTGGTCGTCAGGGTCGGTTGCGAATTGCTGGAATCATACCTACAACTACCGTTTTCATCATCATAGTGGCATCCCTATTCCAGGCAGGAATTGGGCATGCCTCCACAATAGGCATGGCCATGGTTGTCGCCGCAGCGGGCATCCTGATTGGTACTTGGGCAGCGTCTATTTTTGTTCTGCTGAGTATTCTAGCTTACGTCCTTGCGGGTTGGGCTCAAAACAGTGGATTAATCTCATCTGCGACCCTCCCACAAGCGACTGTGCTCGCTGATGTATTCGTTCTTGGCTTCGGATTGGCCGTACTTGTTGTTCTCATCTGGCTTTCTAATCGGGAAATGGCCCGGGCTTTGAGTATGGAGCGCGGGATCAGCGATCAACTACAGGTTCAGAGTCGAGAACTCGAGGAGTTAGTTTCTCAACGTACTCGCGTCCTGGAACGTAGGGCACTCCAATTGCAAACGACTGCCGATATCGCCAAACTGTCAACTGAACTCCCAGAACCACAAATGTTGATGTCCCAGGCGATCGAACTCATCCGCTCCCGCTTCGGTTATTACCACGCCTCTATTTTTATCATGGATGAGACCGGCAACTGGGCCGATCTCACTGCAAGCACAGGGGAAGCAGGGAGTAAGATGATCGCCAGGCATCACAGGCTTGCTTTGGGCAGCGCAAGCATCATCGGCTGGGTCACAGCCAACCGGCTTCCACGCGTGGCGCTCGACGTTGAGCAAGACCCCTTCCACTTCAAGAACCTCCTCCTCCCAGAGACACAATCAGAGCTGGCCGTACCTTTGCTCGTTGGACAGCGTCTTCTAGGAGCTCTCGATGTTCAAAGCATTGAACCGCATGCCTTCGCCGAGGATGATATTCGAGCCCTAGAAGCAATCTCGAGCGAGGTAGCAGTCGCGGTCGATAGTGCCCGCATCCAGCGCGAGATGCAGGAACATCTTGACCGTATAGAACGCTCTGATCGAGCCGAAACACAAGCTGCTTGGGGACGGATCGCCCGTTCTCGATCTGTGCCCATTATCCACCTAAATACAAGCGGCGAAATCGGATCTCCAACTGATGAAGTCTTTCAAGTCATTGAAGATGCCATCATCCAAGACGCTACTGTCCTCAGCCCAGATGGGCGTGACATCGCCGTCCCAATTCAAGTACGTGGAGAGACCGTCGCGACGCTCGCTGCACGCCGGGCTAAACCTTCTGAACCTTGGAACGATGAAGAGATTGCCCTGATGGAAGCAGTCGCCAGCCAGTCTGCTCAGGCTTTGGAGGGCGCTCGCCAAAGATCAGAGGAAAGACGTCGAGTCACAGAGTTGGAGGTCATCAATCGTATCAGCCAGGCAGTCTCCCAGATGGTGCCTCAAGATACGCTTTTCCGAATCGTTCGTCGTCAGCTCATACAGGCAATTGGTGATACTGATCTTAAAATTTGCATATTCGATCCCCAAGAAGATCAATTGACGATCTCCTACGATTCACGCCGCTCTGAACCCGCTCGCGCCACTACTGAGCCTCTCGGGGATGATCTTAGTTCCGTCGTGATCCGTTCCCGCCAACCATTACTGCTCACAGACAATCCAGCCCAGCGAGCAGCAATGCTGGGGGTGAGCGACTTTGGTGAGGGAATCAAATCTTGGCTGGGTGTGCCCATGCTACTCGGTGATGATATTCTGGGTACGATCATCCTGGAAGATTACGACGAAGACAACCGATTCACAGAGGATGATGCCGCGTTGCTGGCGACTGTCGCCAGCCAAGTCGCAGCAGGCATTCAGAATGCCATTTTGCTTGACCAAGTCCAGCGAACAGCGCGTCGCGAACGTTTGATTCATGAGATCACAAGTAAAGTTCGTCGTGCTCCAGATATGAAATCTATTCTCGCAACGAGCACACGTGAATTGGGCAGAGCACTTAACGCAATCCGCTCCACGGTCTCTTTAGGATCAAGCAAGTCCGATGCTGATGACGCCGCACTTGAGAGCGAGGGTGGCATCCTGAATAGTCAGGATTCCGAATCATGATGGAAACCCATCCACAACACACTGAGCAGCCTGAGAAACGTGGAAGTCTCATACGTCGGATTCCCTTCCTCATCCTGCCTCTCATCCTCATCCCCCTATTTGCCTTGGGGATTGGCGCATTCCTCAGCTCTAGAAATCTTATGGAGGACCAGGCCGCGAGCCAGATGGTCTCGGCTGCACAGGCACAGGTCCAGGTCCTACAGGAATGGACCGACACCACCGAGCAGCGCCTCCAACTTGGCAGTCAACGAACGGCTCTTCGTGAAGCTGCATCCGATTTACTCCGGCTTCCCACCTCCTCCTCCAATTATCGCGCCGCTCTAAACAGCGCTCGAACTGAGCTCGAAGATCTCCGCGTGCGTCAGGGCCAGACTCTCTTCTCTGGCGTGCTCCTTGCTCGCTCTTCCGACGGAACCGTTCTCGCCTCCACCAACCCTGATTGGGAAGGCCAGGCATCCCCCTTCCTCACTCCCGATGCCATCGACCCTCTCGCCCTGGCTACGTATCCTTTCTACGACGACCCGCTCTTCGCACCCGACAATCTCGTCCTGATCACCAGCTCCCCACTGCGTACATCCGGCGCACAGGATGGAGATCTGCTGCTCATCGGCGTCAACAGCGATACGCGCCTCGGCAGCCTGCTCGAAGAAATGCAGGTCTTCTGGGAGCAGCGCGGCATCTATCGCGTCGAGCGCGGTCGGACCTTCGTTCTGCTCGCCCCAGACGTTTTCATTGAACTTCCCCGCTATGCCACCGAACCCGAAGTTGTCAGCGGTCAGTCTCATCCTGTTTTCACCAGCGCCGTCGATACCCCTTCTGGAACCGTCGAATACACCAACAAAGAAAACGACCTGGTGTTCGCAGCCTATGAGTGGATCCCTGATTGGGATTTGGGCATCGTCACTGAACTCCCACAATCCGATATCTTCGCAGAGGTGAACGCCCTGGCCCCCTTCACCATCGCCATGATCGTTGGCGCCGCAATCTTTTCGGTTGTGGTCGTCGGCTTCGTCGCCAACCGCTTTCTGCTACGCCCTCTTCTAAACCTAACGGAGCTTGCGGAACGACTTTCTCGCGGCGATTGGTCCTTCCGCGTTCCGTTAGACCGTGATGACGAAATCGGTACACTTGCTAACAGCCTTAACAGCATGGCAGATGAACTAAACAGCCTTTATCAATCGCTTGAAGATCGCGTCGAGGAACGCACACGCCAGGTACGAACAGCATCTGAAGTCGCTCGTGATGCCGTGGCAATCCGTGATGTAGAATCCCTGCTTAGCGAGACAGTAAATTTGATCACCTCCCGTTTCGGCTTCTACCATGCGGGAGTTTTTCTGCTCGATCGAGAGCGCGAAAACGCTGTATTACGCGCCGCTTCTTCGGAAGGTGGCAAGCGTATGATCGCAAAAGGATACAGCCTTTCTGTGGGCAAGGTCGGAATCGTCGGCTTTACCACTGGCACAGGGAAGCCCCGCATTGCTCTCGATGTTGGTGAAGATCAAGTGCACTTTGCCAATCCCGACCTCTCCAAGACACGCTCCGAGATGGCGCTTCCTTTAAGTGCAGGCGACCAAATCATTGGCGCTCTTGATGTCCAAAGCAAAGATCCGAACGCCTTCGATGATGAGGATATCCTAGTCCTGCAAACAATGGCTGACCAGCTTGCCGTAGCCATCGAAAACGCGCGCCTCATCGGCGAACTCACCGAGCTATCCGCGAAGAACCGGCAGGTCATCGATGTGTTCACCAGCATAAGTGAACAAACAGACTACGATTCATTGCTCGTCAAAGCCAGCGAAATCATTCGCGAGATGTTTGATTTCAATCGCGTGATCATTGGGCTCGTTGAAGGCAACGAAATTGTCGTCCGCAGCGCTTCGTCCGCCAAGGGCGTTCAACCGACACCCACTGGAATCCCTGTCCCCCTCGAGCGCGGCCCTCTTGGACGTGCAGTCGTAACCATGAAACCCGTTACAGCCATCAGCGAGGATATCCCGGGATCCAGCCAAACCCTCCGTTCCGCCAGCACAACGGTTTCTGTCCCTCTCATCAGCCGCGGTGAAGCTATTGGCGCATTCGCGGTTGAGAGCGCTGACCTCGATGGTCTAGATTCGCGTGATATTGAGTTCCTCGAACTGATAGCAAATCAGGTTTCGGTTGCGCTCGAAAGCGCCCGCCTATTTGAGGAAACCCAACTTAGTTTCGAGCAAATCGACAGTCTGTACCGCCGGCAGACTGCAGAATCCTGGGAAGAATTATTCCAAATAATTGAAGATGACAAACAAGCATCATTTGCCGAATATACCGGCTCACGCTACCCAGATGCAGTGACGGATGGCGGAGATCCAATGGATGCACCCATCTCTGTGCGAGGTGAAATCGTTGGCAACCTCGGGCTTCTCGCAGAACGCCCAGGTGAATGGACCGAAGATGATCGTGAAATCCTGGAAGCCGTTGCGGACGAGGTCGCAAATGCAGTCGAGCAGATGCGATTGCTTGAAGAAGTCCAGCTACGTGCTGCCCAATTACAAACGGCAGCTGAGGTCGCACGTGACGCCACCGGTTTGCTCGACACAGAAACGCTTCTAAAAAGGGCTGTAAGTCTGATCAGCGATCGCTTTGGTTACCCACATGTCGCTGCCTTCTTACTCGACGAGACGCAGAAAATTGCTGAAGTCAGAGCCGCAACTGGCGAAGCTGGTGCACAAATGCTCTCTACCGGCTACCAACTGCTTGTGGGCTCGAAAACGATTATTGGCTTCGTCGTGGAAAACGGTGAATACTACCTGGCATCCGATGTCAACCAGGATGAGCTTTATCAACCCCATCCACTTCTGATAAACATGCGCTCCGAGCTCTCGATCCCACTTATAGTCGGTGAGCAGGTGCTTGGCGCTCTCGATTTCCAGCACACAAACACTAACGCTTTTAGTTTGGACGATATTTCAGTTCTACAGATCCTCGCGGACCAGCTGGCTGTAGCTGTACAGAATGCCCGCTTGTTCCAGGAAACACTGCGCCGAGTTGAGCGCGAGCAAACAGTACTTGAATTAACCAACGTAATCAGATCTAGCGATGATGTAGAAGGCATGCTTCAAACTGCCGTGCAAGAAATGCGTCGCGTATTCGGTGCAGAGCGAAGCCGGATTCGATTGCTGGAACAATCCATAACCATGAGTAGCCAACCACCTACAGATCGACGAGAAAATAAATAGAAGCGAAACTGCTTCTGTCTAACATAAGAAACCAACGGGGTGAGGACAACGCATGACCCACATCATAGCCATCGCAAACGCTAAAGGTGGAGTTGCGAAAACAACAACCACATTGTCATTGGGTGCTTCGCTTGCGGAGATGGGAAGGAGAGTACTCCTCATCGATCTAGACCCACACGCCAATCTAACCCTTTCTCTCGGGTTTAAGCCCACCTCGTTTGAGAGGACAGTTGCCGGATTACTGCTAGGGAATGATGATCTAAACGGAACAGTAATTCCTACAAATTTCCGTGATATGGAACTCGTACCATCTAATCACGAGTTAAACATGGCTGAACCTCATCTATTGGTGCGCGCTGACTATATGATGCTTTTAGATACGACCCTCAAGGACAGCCAATCTTACGATACGATTATCGTTGATTGCCCACCAACCACGGGGACGCTCACCAAGAACGCGCTCGCTGCAGCGGACTTACTCATTATTCCAACCCAACCGGAGTATTTCTCTGCGCATGCGCTGCGCGATATGCTCAACTTGATCTTAGCGATTCGTCAAGAAAACAATCCGAAACTTAGATATCGAATTCTTCTCACAATGCTTGACAAGCGCAACCGCATCCACCGCAGCCTTGCAGAGCAGATAAGAACCGCATTTAACGAAGCAATCTATGATGTCGAGATTGAAATTGATACCAGGTTACGCGAAAGCGCGATCCTTGGTCAGCCGATTAACCAATACGCGCCAGAAAGTCGGGCAACGAAACAGTATCACGAGTTAGCAGAGGAAACAGGGCACTATTCGAATGAACTCAATCGAAGGTATACGACGACGCCTTGAAAACCTGTTTTCGGGGATCTCAAAAGACACCCCAAAAACAGGAACTGTTCCAACAGAAATTCTCGGTCCTCCCGAAGCTGACCGCCCGCGCGGCTGGTCTTGGGAGATCGATCGTGCAGGGCGTTATACATGGTGCAGTCCTGAAGTAGAAAAAGCTATTCATTTGACGCCGGATGATCTCCTCGGGAAAGAGATTTTCGGTTCCGGGTTTAATTCAGAAGCCGCCGCTGAACTTAAACAATTGATAGATTCAGGCCAGCCAATCCAGCATCTATTGCTGGATTTCGAATACCCTCAGGGTGAGCAATGCACAATCCTCATCCGCTCTACTCAACGCATTGATAAGCAAGGAATGCTTAAGGGATATCGAGGGATTTTTCAGATCGTCGATACTGAACGTCCTCAAAAAACTCGCATGGCGGTCACGCTGCCAACTCCCCAAGATGCTATAGATGCAGTCTCTGCCCCCGAACTTGCGGCTTCGTGGGGTCAGATCCTGGGATACGAGGATGATCGAGGCAATCTCAAACCAATCGATGACTCAGATCAGCCTTCCCCAATACTCGCGGTTCACACGCAAGATCGCCTGGTTATCCCCCTCCGGGTCCAAAATGAAATCATTGGGGTCATTGAGCTCGACGGAAAAGAATCTGACGACCCATGGACTGAAGAAGACCGCGTCCTCGCCGAGGCCGTTGCGCACGAGTTTGCCATAACGCTTCAGGACGCACGGTCTCACCAACTTACATCGCAAGCCCTCGAGGAAATGCGTGAAGCCGACCGCTTGAAAAGCCAATTCCTGGCAAACATGAGCCATGAGCTCCGCACACCTTTAAACTCCATCATCGGTTTCTCCAGGGTTATCCTCAAGGGAATTGACGGTCCCGTAACTGAAAATCAAGAGCAAGATTTATCCGCAATCTACAATGCCGGTCAACACCTCCTTGGATTAATCAATGACATCCTCGATCTCTCAAAAATTGAAGCCGGCAAAATGGAACTGACGTTCTCAGAGGTGGACCTTTCTGAGATTGTCAACGGGGTGATGGCAACCGCTGTTGGTCTAGTAAAAGACAAACCCATTGAGCTAGTCATCGATTTGCCGGACGAACTCCCAAGAATTTATGCGGATAACATACGCCTGCGCCAAATCCTACTAAACCTCGTTTCGAACGCAACCAAATTTACCGAGGAAGGTCATATCGGCATTTCGGTACGAGTGATCGAGCACAGCGGCCAATCCGAAGTTGTCATAGCAGTATTCGACACAGGGTACGGAATTTCCCCTGATGACCACGAGAAAATCTTCGAACCATTTTCACAGGTTGACGCTTCACCGACTAGAAAGACTGGTGGTACAGGCTTGGGCCTGTCCATTTGCAAGTACCTCGTCGAACTACACAGAGGCGTTTTGTGGGTTGAGAGCGTACCCGGCGAGGGCAGCACTTTTGCCTTCACAATTCCCTTTGAAATTACGGATCAGGAAAAAGAAGAGCTCGCACCGCTAATCCTTTGCGTAGATCGAGATTCCGATGTTGCTTACCAATACCGCGCCATTCTAGAAGATGCGGGGTACCGTTTTCGCGTGGTCACACAACCCAGCCATACTTTTGAGATCGCGAAAGCAACAAACCCTGACGCAATCCTGTTAGATCTACTCCACCCCGACCCTGACGTCTGGCAAATCCTAATTGAGATTCTTAGCGACGATGCCCTTTATGCAATACCGATTCTGCTAACCGAATATGATGATGGACAAGAAAAAGGCGTGATCCTCGATATCACTCGATTCCTTACAAAACCGGTTCACGAAGGCTCCCTGCGCCACATTCTGCAAGAGTTGAACTGTTATCAAAAATCCACTTTCCTCCTTGTGGAAGAACAACCTAACGAAAGTGACCGCATCCGGAAAAGTATCGAAGGCGGGAGACTTGGAACCGTACTAGTCGCGGATTCTCTCGATGAAGCTGCCCGATTATTGGAAAGAAGCTCGCCCGAGATTGTCATTCTCAGCCTTACCTATCCAGGTCTCTCAGAATACGATGATGGTTTTTTCCTTCAGAAAATCGATGATGAAACTCCTATCATAGGTATTCTCCCGGGCAAACTCACCGCAAGCGACATGGAAAAGCTCATCAACCTTTCCGAAACCTTGGAAGAAGTGGCGGTCAGGCCATCTGAAGACCACAACAAAAGAGTTTCAGCCATCATTAGACGCATTACCCCCCAGGGATAATCTCTGCAAAGTGACCGATCTCCTCCTCCCAGGGTCCCTTAATATGAGCGGTTGCACTAGATACGAGGTTGGTACTTCGCAGAACCACAATAATCGATAGGTCAATCCATGCCATCATTTGCAGCAAAATGCCTTGATTGTGAAGCTCACACACCCTACCACCCACTCACAAATTCTTGTCCAGAATGCGGCAGCGAGTGGATGGAAGCCTGCTACGATCTTGACGCCGGCAAATTCCGGGACGCAACTTTTTCAGATGGCCCCGCTAGCTTATGGAGATACAGCGAGCTTCTCCCTCTTCATAATCCATCCCAGTATCCATCGATCGGAGAGGGTTGGACACCGCTCTTCCCAGCCCACCAACTTGGTATGCTGCTCGGCCTCCCCAATCTCTACATCAAAGATGAACGCCAGAACCCAACGGGCTCTTTCAAAGACCGGCAAGCCGCGGTAACGGTTGCAGCTCTGCTGGAACATAACATTAACGAGGCAGTTATCTGCTCTACAGGAAATGTCGCCATCGCCTTCTCAGCTGCATTTGCACGCGCGGGCTTGAAACTGTGGGCATTCATTACCAGTCTAGTTCCCCCCGATAAAATGCACGAAGTAGCTATCTACGGCTCCCAGGTCATTAAAGTGACGGGAACCTATGACCAGGCGAAGAAACTGGCCGCTCAATTCTCATTGGAGCGAGGTCTCTTTCTGGACCGCGGAGTGCGCAGCATAACAGCGCTGGAATCGATGAAAACTATCGCCTTCGAAATCGCCGAGCAGCTATCCAGTTTGCAGCTACCGACAAGGAAACCAAGCACCTGGAGCTCTCCTGATTGGTACATCCAAGCCGTCAGCGGCGCAATCGGGCCTCTTGGGGTTATAAAAGGCTTTCAGGAGATGCATGTTGCTGGACTTGTCGATAAAATCCCTGCTCTTGCATGCATCCAGAGTGCTGGCTGTGCGCCCATGGCCAAAGCATGGGAAGCAGATCTTGATGTCGCTGAGCCGGTGCTTTCTCCGAAAACCCACATCACCACGCTCACAACAGGCGATCCTGGTAGAGCCTACACCCTGCTTCGTCAAAGGATGCTTGAAGCAGGCGGGGGGACAATCGACAGTGTCTCTGATGAGGATGCCTTCCGCGCGCTGAGCCTTGTAGCCAAGGTGGAGGGGCTTTCGATTGAGCCCGCTGCAGCCGTGGCGTTTGCAGGTTTGATCAAACTTGCACGGCAAGGAGTCATACACCCTGATGATGTAGTCGTTATAAATTGTTCCGGCCACACGATGCCAGTCGAGAGCCATCTACTGGGGCCCGCTTGGTCGAAGGATATTTCCGTTGATGACTTCGCGTTTCCCTCTCATCCCAGAGAGGGCATTGTTGCTGCGCTTACCCAGATTGATCAAACTCAAATGCGGAATGTGCTGATCATCGATGACCAGGCAGATGCTCGTCGTTTAATCCGCCGGCTCCTGGAAGCGCAAGGGACCTTCCTGGTAGACGAGGCTGAATCTGGGCCAATCGCGCTGCAACTCGTAAAACAATCAGTTCCAGATTTGATCATCCTGGATCTCATGATGCCGGAGATGGATGGTTTTGCACTTCTCGATCTACTTCGGGCACAGATGCCCACACACGATATTCCAATTGTCGTGGTTACTGCAAAAGAACTCACATCAGTTGAGTGGAAACGCCTCGATGGTCGCATTGAACAGCTGATGACCAAGGGAGATTTCTTCGTTGAAGAACTCGTAGAGGAGATCGAGAACGCACTGAGTCAGGAGCGTTAATCTTGGACCGAAGAGTAACTAAGAAGAACACTGGCGTCTATTTTGCAGTCGTCTCCGCCATCCTCCTTGGCACATCTCCCATATTCGGCAAGCAGGCTATCCTGGCAGGTCTTCACCCGACAGCAGTAGTTGCGGCGAGAACCGCTGGCGCTTCCTTGTTGTTATTCATCGTTATTTATATTTTTAAACGTGAGTATCTTTACATCTTCCCCCTCGGCCTACTGGGATGCGCAATCGCTGGTGCCTTGAACGGTCTGGGGTCCCTGTTTTACTTTGCGTCACTGGCAAGATTAGACGCTAGCCTGGGTCAATTTTTATTTACGCTCTATCCAATCTTCGTTGCTGGGTTGTTATTCCTTGATGGTAGCCGGCCCACCAATCTCACAATCATCCGCCTCCTGCTCAGCATTCCGGGTGTGTACCTTCTCACACTAGCAGGCGATGGCGCTGTTGACGTACGGGGAGTTCTGCTAATGCTGTGCGCCTCATGTCTATACGCAATCCACATCCCTATAAACCAACGTGTCCTTTTCGAGGTTCCAGCGCCAACGGTCACTCTTTATACGCTTCTGGCAATGACCGTTGTTACTATCCCCGCTTTTCTCATTCTCTCGAGGCCTTACTCCACCCTTCCTGAAGCTGCAATCCTTCCCGTAATCTGCTTAACCTTCGTGACCTTCTTGTCACGCCTCACGCTTTTTGCAGGCGTAAAATTGATCGGTGGAATCCAAACATCTCTCTTCGGGCTCGCTGAACTTCTCGTCACGGTAGCGCTGGCGTATGTCATCTTAAGCGAAACCCTGACACCGGTGCAGTGGATCGGGGCTGCAGTTCTCATCACCGCTCTCCTGCTCGCGGCGTTTGACCGATTAGACCCCCCTTCAAGGCGCTCTGGTGGCTGGTTATACTGGTTACGTCCCCCCATGCCTCGCAAACAATCACCCGTAGACAATATCGGGTCCTCCAATTTAGACCAGTAAACGGCTCCACGATTTCCCTTCTTAGGCTAAACCCTCGGTTGGTCCTATGCTATACTCCTCTGAATAAAATCGGCATCCTGATTAGTGTGTGGAGGAGATATCAAAGCGTCATTTTATCGCCCTTTCAGATTAATCTAACGCTGAGCTAAACGCTCTGCGAGAGGCTTGCTCGCACAGAAGGAAATTCTGGTAAAAGTCCTGTTTTCTTCATAATGCGAATTCCTGTTCAGATTTCATACGCGTATATTTCATGAAGCATTTTCCCTGGAGAGTGAACCATGCATATCGGCGTACCTAAAGAAAGAAGACCCTTTGAGTTCCGCGTTGGTCTCCCCCCGGCGGGTGTGAACCTGTTCACCAAACATGGTCACACAGTCTATATCGAGACGGAAGCTGGAGAAGGCGCAGGCTTTACAGACGAGGATTATTCAACAGCCGGAGGTCAAATCGTATACAACCAGGAGGAAATATTCGGCCGCCCGGACCTCATTATGAAATTCGCACGTCCCCTGCGAGACGAGATTGATATGATGCGTCCCGAGATATGCATCACCGGCTTCCTGCATCTTGCCGCGTCACGACAGGACAAAATCGAATCGCTTCTGGAAAAAAAGATAACATCCATAGCTTACGAACAAGTTGAAGAGGATGACGAATATAAGCCGATCATGGCCCCTCTGAGTCAAATCGGAGGTCGCATGGCGGTTCAGGTCGCAGCGCGTTTTATGCAGAACGATCATGGGGGCCGGGGTATCCTGCTTGGAGGCGCCGCTGGTGTCCCTCCCGCAGAAGTTGTTATCATCGGCGGCGGTATTGTAGGCAGTACAGCGGCAGATACTTTCACTCGTATCGGCGCACATGTCACCTTGCTGGATACCGATCTCCAACGTCTCCGTGAGACCCAAGAACGTCTTCCATATCCTATCGTTACCATGCTCTCTACGCCACATAATGTTAAGCGTGCTTGTTTATTCGCCGATGTTCTCATCGGCGCAGTGCTTGTTCCAGGCTCAAGAGCGCCTTCAGTGGTATCTAGAGAGACTGTACAATCGATGAAGCCGCGTGCGCTGATCATCGATATGAGCATCGACCAGGGTGGATGTGTGGAGACTTCACGCCCGACGAATCATGGGAGCCCTGTCTACGAGGAGGAACGAATCATCCATTACTGCGTTCCAAATATGTCAGGCGTGTTGGGTCGTACCGCTTCGCACGCATTATTCCTGGGTGCATATCCCTACCTCGAGGCCATCGCGCTGAAAGGTATCGATGGAGCGCTCGCTGATATGCCTGCACTGTATCGCGGGCTGAACACAAGGGATGGCGAAGTAGTCCATTTAAGCCGTCTGGGTGGCGTGGGGGATCAAAACAAATGACTTGGCTGACAAAATTCGAATCACGCTTAATGAGTGCTGATGACGCGGTTAAAGCAATCGAATCGAACTGGCGTGTCTTCCTAACGGGGAACTGCTCCGTGCCCCAAAAACTCCTTTCTGCGCTTGTAAAGAGAGCAAAGAAATTGGAAAACGTTGAAATCGTCCAAGTATTGACCATTGGACCGGCGCCTCATGTCGATCCTGAGATGGAAGGTCACATCCGGGTAAACACCCTATTCATCAGCCACAACATCCGAAAGGCTGTTCACGAAGGGCGGGCGGATTTCACGCCAACATTCTTATCAGAAGTTCCGCTTCTCTTCCGTGATGGCCATCTTCCGCTGGACGCCATCCTTCTACAAGTTAGTCCTCCCGACGAGCATGGCTTTTGTAGTTTGGGTATTGAAGCCGGTTTGGTCAAAAGCGCGGCGAAGGGAGCGAGTGTCGTTATCGCTGAAATCAATGAACAGATGCCGCGGACACTTGGAGATTCTTTCATCCACTTCTCGAAAATCGATTATGCCGTATCTGTAAATTATCCGCTGGCTGAGCTCTCGATGGGTAAAGCCACGGATTTGAGCATGAAAATTGGCCGCGCTATCGCTGACATGATCGAAGACGGATCGACGATGCAGATGGGAATTGGCGCTGTGCCAGACGCAGTCTTGAACTACCTTGACGACAAAAAGGATTTGGGCGTTCACACCGAACTCTTCTCTGATGGTGTGATCAAGTTAATCGAATCCGGAGTTCTTACGAACGAGAAGAAAACCTTGCACCCTGGAAAAATCATTGCAGGATTTATCCTAGGCTCAAAGAAACTCTACGACTTCGTCGATGATAACCCCATTATCGAACTCCATCCTACGGAATATGTAAACGACCCATTTGTCATCGCAAAAAATGAGAAAATGGTCTCCATCAACTCCGCGATTGAGGTCGACCTCACGGGGCAAGTCGTTGCCGATAGCATCGGCCCCAAGCTCTACTCCGGTGTCGGTGGTCAATTGGATTTTGTCTATGGAGCCTCGCGCAGTAAAGGTGGAAAACCGATCATCGCCCTCCCCTCAACAGCTACGCCCGGCGGTGGTGCCCCGATCAGCCGCATCGTCTCCATGCTCAAACAAGGTTCGGGGGTTGTGACTACACGCAACCATGTTCATTACGTCGTCACAGAATACGGCGTTGCAAATCTTTACGCCAAAACGATCAAACAACGGGCGCGAGCGCTCATCGAAATCGCTCACCCAGATTTTCGTGAAGCGCTGGAACAGGAAGCCAGCGAGTTAAATTACCTATGACCCGCAACGCAAAGATCATAGCCACAGTTGGACCTGCCTCGAGCAGTCGTAACCAGCTCAAACGCCTTCTACAAGCAGGTGTGGATGCCATCCGCTTGAACTTCTCGCATGGAAACTACGATGACCATGCGAAAATTATTAAGGAAATTCGCTCGCTCTCAAAGGAAGAAAGCAGATCGCTTGCGATCCTACAGGACTTGCAAGGTCCAAAACTGCGCACCGGAATGCTCGAGGACGGCGAGGCGATCCTACTTTCCTCCGGTGAGCAACTCAATCTTACGCCACGCAATGTTATTGGCACAAAGGACACGATCCAAGTTAAGTACGATTCCTTAGCGCAAGATGTAGTTGAAGGCGACCGGATCCTGTTGGATGATGGCCGCATCGAGCTGACCGTCACCTCGATCGATGGCACTGATGTTGCGACGAAGGTTGTCTACGGTGGTATGCTCGGAAACAAGAAAGGGATCAACCTTCCCGGAGTTAACTTATCCGCACCCTCCCTCACAAAGAAAGATCTTCAAGACATCGAGTTTGGACTCGCACATGACGTTGATTCGATTGCGCTTTCGTTCGTGCGCCACGCAGAGGATATTGGTTGCCTAAGAGAGGCTATCTCATCCTCGACCCACGATGGTGTCACCCCATTAATTATCGCCAAACTAGAAAAACCGGAGGCAATTGACAATCTTGATCAGATCCTCGCTGTCTGCGACGGCGTAATGGTCGCACGCGGGGACCTTGGCGTGGAAGTCGCACCGGAGCGAGTGCCATCCCTTCAGAAACACATCATCCAACACGCAAATGCAGCACAACGATTCGTCATTACAGCAACTCAAATGTTGGATTCGATGATCGAAAACCCGCGACCTTCTCGGGCTGAAGCGTCTGATGTGGCTAATGCCGTGTTTGATGGAAGTGATGGTTTGATGCTTTCCGGTGAAACAGCCATCGGTAATTATCCTGTCGCAGCTGTTGAAACTATGGATAGGATTATCCGCGACGCAGAGAGCCACGCCCCGCAATGGAGTTGTGTACTCACGGATGAGGTTTTGATCACGGATGATGATGCCGTCGCTACAACACAGGCTGCAAAAGCCCTGGCGCGCGATCGCGACGTCGCTGCCATTGCTGTTTTTACGCGTTCTGGCCGAACAGCCCGACTTATGTCGTACACTCGCCCAAGGGTCCCGATCGTAGCGTTCACACCAGAGGTGAAATCCTTCCATCAACTCTCGCTGGCTTGGGGTGTTATCCCTCACCTGGTTAAGAAAGCAAATTCAGTCGAGGAGATGATCTCTCGAGTTCGCAACGCATGCCTGGCAACCGGCATCGTGAACCATGGTCAGCAAATTGTGCTTGTTGCAAGCCTACCGATCGGCGAGATGGGCCCCCCGAATTTCACCCTGCTCCATACGATCGAGTAGATCCACGAATCGGAGATACGTAAGGGGGATAGAACATGAAATTCAAGAACAAGTACAGAATTGAGTCTGTTCGACTTCGTTCCTGGGATTACGCCTCGCCAGGTTGGTATTTCGTGACGGTGTGTACGAAAAATAAGGAAAACATCTTTGGTGATGTCATTGCTGGGGAAATGTATCTTTCCGAAGTCGGTAGAATTGTCTCTGAAGAGTGGATGAAAACCGCAATAATCAGATCGAATATTTTGCTGGACGAATGGGTTGTCATGCCCAACCATATTCATGGAATTCTTGTAATTACTGAACGGATGCCCAGCGTAGAGACGCCCCGCCGGGGCGTCTCTACTTCGAAATGGAAACCAGGCACATTAGGTGCAATTATCAACCAATTTAAATCAATCTCAACGAAACGAATCCGTCGTACAGGAACAACTGCGTTCGCCTGGCAGCCTCGATTCTATGACCACATCATCAGGAATGAGGATGCCCTGTCCCAAATAAGAAACTATATACACAACAATCCGCAGAAATGGGAAGACGACAAATATTTCCGCTGAATCAGGGGCATCCTCCACATGTAGAGACGTTGCATGCAACGTCTCTACGCTGTTCAAAATATTGTCAGTTAAGAATTCCCCGCAAACGCTTCGCGATTTCCTTGGCTACCTCTTCGGGCGATCCCCGCAGGAATTCCTTACGGCGTTCGCGAACCTCTGCCTCGCGTAAACCCGCTACAACCGTTGGCGAACCCGTCAACCCGATATATCCATGCTCAACATCGACATCTGCATGACTCCAGATCACAACTTCAGCTTCCTCAAACGCCCAGAGTTTGCGATGGAAATCAATAAATCTTGGTTCGTTCGAAGCAGTCTTCACAGAGATCACCGTCGGGAGTTTGACCTCGTGGATTTCATACCCGCCTTTAATTTCACGCCTTACTCGCGCGATTCGCTTCTTCTGATCAACAGATAATTCAGTAGCCAGGGTGACCTGAGGTAGGTCCAACCATTCAGCAAGTCCAGGAGGGACTTGCCCGGTAGCTCCATCCGCTGATTCCTCTCCGCATAGAATGAGATCAAATTTGCCGATTTTTCCGATCCCTTGAGCAAGCGTGTAAGTTGTGGCTAATGTATCTGCTCCGGCAAACTCGCGATCGCTCATCAAGAAGAATCGCTCTGCTCCCATCGCCAAACCTACACGCAGAACAGGTTCGAAGAATGGCGGTCCCATCGAGAGGATGCTAATACGCGCGGGTTGGTCATCCTTCAGTGTCAGTGCCATCTCGAGCGCATTCATGTCGGGAGGGTTGATCTCCGATCGCACTCCAGTACGCTCTAAGAGTAATGTCTCCGTATCAACCCTAACCTCTTCCGACTTCGGCACGACCTTCATACATACGACGATCTCGAGATCAGGCATGGATCGACTCCCGTTCACGTCTTAGTACTTTGATGAGTTCGGGTAGGATTTTATGTGCATTCTCGACAATGCAATAATCAGCATGCTCGAATATTGGGGCTTCCGGATCTGTATTAATGGCGATAATCGTTTCAGCATCTTGTATCCCAACGATGAAATGAAACGCCCCGCTGATGCCAAAATTAAGCGCTACTTTCGGTCTACAAACGACGCCTGTTTGGCCTACTTGCCTCTCCCTCTCAATATGCCCTTCATCAACTGGCGGTCTTGTTGCACCGACTTCACCATCTACTAACGCTGCCAGTTCACGCAAAATTTCAAAATCACCATCGATCCCTCGCCCACCGCAGATCAGTACCGGCGCTTGCGTGAGATCGACCCCTTCGCCCACGTGCCGTTCGACAACAGTGGAGCGGATGTCTGCTTTCTTGAGCTTCACCTTCATATTCACCAGTTCCCCCTGCCTATTATCCTCAGGCTCGTTGGCAACGAATACCCCAGGGCGAACGGTTGACATCTGCGGACAATGTTCTGCCGATTCGAGTAGTGCGATAACACCCCCGCCAAAACCCGTCACCTCGCTGATGAGTACACCTCGATCCTCGTCCAAGATTAGATCCGTGCAGTCCGCATTCAATCCAGTCCTCAGCCGTACCGCAAGTCGTCCTGCCAGATCACGGCCATTCGGTGTAGCGCCTAGCAAGAATACACTGGGTTTCCCCACTTTAATAGCCTGCATCGTGACGTGAGAATAACCACAGACATCGAATTCACCCAGCAACGGATGATCAATAAGCCAAACCTCGTCAGCGCCGTATGAATAGGCTTGATTCGCCAAATCCGATACATCATTCCCCAATAGCAAACCACAAACTGTCCACCCGGCTTTACCCGCTAGATCGCGCCCTTTTGATAGAAGCTCAATTGAAACACCAGCGAAATCACCACCTTCAATCTCCAAGAAAACCCAAAGAGCTTTTTTCGCTTCAGACGGAGCGTACAGCGAGGCAACCACCGATCCTACTCCTCCACCGGATCATTCTTCGATACTTCACCCAAAGCCATTTGCGCTATCTCTGCAATATCATGCACCTTAAGCTTCGTAACCCCCATGCTCCCGATGGAATCTTCTAAGCAGGATATGCATAGAGGACATGCTGTCGCTATGATGTCAGCATCAACATCTAGGGCCTCCTGGATGCGTAAATCGGAGAAGCGCTCACCAGGTGGTGTCTCCATCCACATACGCCCCCCACCACCACCGCAGCAGAGCGTATCGGGTCCGGATTGTGGCATCTCAATAACACGTGCATCTGGTACGGTTTCTAAAATCACTCTTGGGTAATGGGTACTCTCATTCACTCGTCCAAGCAGACACGGATCGTGATAAGTAATTTTCGAGGACAGGCTCCCCTCTAATATGAGACGATTCCCTTCAATCAGGCCGGCGATGTACTCGGTGTAGTGGATGGGCTTAAAAGATTCATTTATATGCGGATAGTGATTCTTGAACACATCGAAGCAATGCGGGGATACCGTGACCAATTTGCCCACTTTAATTTTTTCGAAGATATCCGTGGCATGCTGTGCCACATCTTGGAAATACGGGGAGTGTCCAAGCCGTAGGACAGCTTCCCCGCAGCATGGCTCTTCCTCTCCCAAAGTACCGAAACTCACGTCTGCAGCTCGTAGCAGCTGCACAATCGCTCGAGCAACAGATTGCGCTCTACTATCATAGGAAGCCGTACAACCGAAATACATCAAAATCTCATGTTTGGAAGAGTCATATGCCTGGAGGTCGAGGCCCTCTGCCCAACCCATCCGCTGTGAGGGTGGTTGTGACAGTGGATTGTTATTCCAATAAACTGACCAAAGAACTGTCGTTAATCCGGCAGGTGTCTTACGTCTTTCCCAGAGAAGTTGTCGAAGACCCTGAAAGACATCTACGATAGGCACTTCCCTCGGGCAGTAAATTTCACACTGCCCGCAAGCAGTGCAGAGCCAGATCGCTTCCTGGGCTTCCAAGAACCCCAACTGCGCGCCGCGCATAATAGATCGCACTGATAAAGGATCGCCGCGGACTAATCCCCAGGGACAGGCCGCTGTGCAAACCCCACACTGAAAACATGGGGCAGCTTTGCCATCCGTGATCTCGATCAGCTCTTCCCACAGAGCATCATCGATTTCGATCGGTCTCTGGTCAACTGTCATAGGTTTGATCATTCCTTCGAGAGATTCAGCTTGGTGATAGCTCTCATTCAATCTGCACCTTCGGTTGTAAGAGTTTCTTTTGAAAACTTGCGGATGATATCATCCATTTCTGCGATCTTCTCTGCGAACTCTTTCCCTTCTGCTGCAGAGATCCATTGCAACTGCAGTCGGTCGGGCTCAATGCCCTTCCTTTCGTATTTCCTCTGCCAGTGTTTGAAACGTTTCCATGTTAATCGGTTGGCGTAGTTATAATGACAATCAGATCCGGTGTCGGTAAGGCGGCAACCAGTTATTAGGACTGCCCCCGCTCCCTGTTCAAATGCTCGGGCAACAAAATCTTCCTCAAAACGTGCTGAGCACATGGTTCGGATAATCCGAGCCGATGTGGGGTATTGCCGCTTCTCGATCCCTGCTAGGTCTGCTCCTGCATAAGAGCACCAGTTGCAGGTGAAGACGAGACATTTTTCCTCTGCTTTCTCAGCCAGAGCGGCATCAACCTGTGCCATAATCTGGGATTTTGTGAAATAAGGCATGTCTATGGCGTCGAAATTGCATTCAGCTGCACACGTTCCGCAACCCATGCAGGCAGCCTCAAGGATTCGGACTTTCCCCTCTTTCACAGGACCTGTCGCCTCGATGGCGCTGTATGGACACACCTTGACACAAAGCATACAACCGATACATAGCTCTTCGTTAACAACAGCAGTGAGCGGCTCCTTCGCAATCACACCGCGAGATAACAGCGCCCCAGCTTTCCCTGACGCAGCGAGTGCCTGTGCGACCGATTCGCGTACATCCTTCGCTCCCTGGGCTACTCCAGCCAAGTAAATACCCTGGTTCGCGGTTTCTGCAGGGCCCAACTTAGGATGCAGTTCCATCAGGAATCCATCCTCGCTGTGAGAGAGCTTGAGTTGATCGGAGAGCGTGTCTTCCTCAGGCCGCAAGCCTACAACCAGGACAAGCAAATCTGTGGGAATTCGCACCTTCGCCCCAAGCAGCTCATCATCTAATTCGACGTACTGATCTTGAAACGTGATCGCATCCTGAGGAGGACGATCCGCATCGTACCGGAAAAACTGTACACCCGCGGACATCGCACTTTCGTACAATTCCTCCGCCTGACGACTGTAGGTGCGGATATCCTTGGCGACGATGCGGACCTTCTTCCCCATCTGTCGCAGCTGCAGTGCTTGCGCGATCATCGAGGTGCAGCAGTAACGCGAGCAACCTTTTCCATCCTGCCTCGAACCGACACAGGAAATGAACGTGATCTTTTCCGCTTCCAACGCCTCTTGCTCAAGCAAGGATTCGAGGTCCAAATTTGTGATTACATTGGAATTCGAACCGTATGAAAATTCCTGCGGGACATAGGGTACAGATCCGGTCGCGATGACAACCGCACCAACTTCAAGAGTTTGCCCGTCATCCAGTAATGTTGTGAAACTACCCACGTACCCACCGATCGTCTCTATCGTTGTACCAAGATGAACATGAGCACCGCTCGCATCTAGATCTTTCATTTTCGCCTGTATGAGGTCCTCTGCAGGAATATTAGCCGGCGCGATTTGATGCAGGTGATTAAGGGTACCCCCCAGGCGGTCTGTTTTCTCAAGAAGGTGTGTTTCAAAGCCCTGATGGGCGAGCGCGGCAGCAGCACTCATTCCTGCAATACCTCCGCCTACAACAAGAACGCGCTGGGTTAACGGCAAATGGCTGATCTCAAGTGGTTCAAGTTTGCGCGCTTTCACAACTGCCATCGCTACCATGTCGATGGCTTTTACTGTTGCCGCTTCTTTGTCGAACTTGTGGACCCAAGAATCCATATTCCGGATATTGGACATTTCCAATAGGAAAGGATTCAGACCAGCTCGAATGAGTACACCACGGAATATCGATTCATGCGTTTTGGGTGAACAAGCCGCAATGACGACACGATTAATCCCATGCTCGCGGATCGCATCCTCGATCTCTTTCTGCGTATTACCCGCGCACGAGAACATTTGGTTTGAAGTGTAAACAACGTCAGGCATATCCTTTGCGGCTTCGATTACCCGTTCAACATCTACAACTCCAGCGATGTTGCTGCCGCAGTGGCAGACAAAAACACCCACACGGGGAATATCAATGTCCTCCATAGGCTCGATTTCTGGCTCTTCTGGCCATGATCGATCGGTTAAGAACCTTAGTGCAAGAGATGCCGCTCCGCTCCCTTCGGCCACGCTATCAGGGATATCCTTGGGTCCGCTAGCGCATCCAGCCGCATATATACCCGCTCGAGTAGTCACGATCAAACCACCCTGCTCTTCGAGTGAGCGTATAAAACCGTCCCCATCGAGTTCGATGCCGAGTGTCTCTGCTAATTGAGGGAGACCCGACGGCGGTGAGGCCGCATTCGCGAGGACAACCATGTCGTAATCACCCTCAGCCATCTCAGAGCGTTTTGTATCCTCATAGCGAACGCGAATCTTGCCATTACCATTGGCGGAAATTCTTGAGGGCCGCGTCCGGATGAAGTTCGCTCCCTCATCTCTCGTGCGTTCTAGAAAACCGTCGAAACCCTTTCCATATGCTCGCAAATCCATATACATCACATCTACATCTTCAATACCATGATCCACAGCTTGATAAGCATGCTTGAGTGAGTACATGCAGCAGAAGCGGGAACAGTAGGGATGGTGCCTTTTGTCTCTGGAGCCAACACAAAGCACAAAGAGGATTTTATGCGGGTGCTCACCATCAGAGAGACGGAAGATCTCACCGCCTGTCGGACCAGCAGAGTTTACCAAGCGTTCAAACTCAAGCGCAGTGAGGATATCTGGGTGTGTCCCATAACCGAATTCACGCATCTTACGCGGGTCGAAACTGTCATATCCAACAGCGACAACAATCGCGGCCACTTCAGCTCTGATGATCGTCTCCTGTGGCATGAGAAAATCGATCGCACCTGGCAGACAGGCTTCGTTACACCGATTACATGGAATGTAGTTCGGTGGCGTATTCATACAGGATTCCATGTCGATGACGTAGGGTCCAGGTACCGCCTGGGGTATTGGTGTGTAGATTGCCTTCCGGGCTGCCATTCCTGAATCGTACTCATTTGGCAGGATCACTGGGCAAACCTCGGTGCATTCACCACAGCGTGTACATGCATCCGTCACATAACGTGCACGCTGCCGGATGGCTACACGAAACCGCCCAGGTTCACCTTCAACCTCTGCCAACTCAGCCATCGAGATGATCTCGATATTCTGGTGAAGATCTACCTCCGACATTTTTGGAGCTTCGATGCAGATAGAGCAGTCGAGAGTCGGGAAATTCTTATCAAGAACAGCCATGACCCCACCGATGGTCGCCTCACGCTCGACGAGCATCACATGTGCGCCAGCTTCAGCAAGATCCAGCGAAGCTTGAATCCCAGCGATACCACCGCCTAGAACTAAGACAGTATCACTCATGAGTTACGTTCCTCAATTTTAGCGTAAGCGAAACCCGCTTCGAAAGCTTCCAAGTTAAGCGAAAGGGTTTTCGGTTTTACAGACGTTCGAATTGCCTCCTCCACCGCCTCCCGGCTGACGATATCTGAGATCGCACAGAAATATCCCAATATGACAACGTTCGCCACAATTCTCCGGCCTAAGCCTTCCGCTAACTTCGTTGCAGGAATCCTCAATGGTTGATCCTCTGGTTTCGGCGTCACCAAACCTTCATCGATAATGATTGTGGCCTCTGGTTTCGTCTCTCCTCTGTAGCGTGTATATCCCTCCTGCGAGAGTGCAATCAGAACATCTGCCTTCTGCACAAATGGATAGGCAATCGGGTAATCGGCGACAACGATACTGGAAGAAGATGCACCACCACGCGCTTCAGGACCATACGCTTGGGTCATCACGGTTTCCAGATCTTGATAGAGGGAGAATGCTTTCCCCAGCAGGAATCCCGCCAGGATAACACCCTGACCCCCAAAACCTGAGATGCGTATCTCCTGCCTCACTTCTCAACCTCCAAGCGTATTGGTTGATATGCAGGGGCTTCTCGATCTACAAAACGACCAACGTAAATCGGCTGGTCCTCTCTTAAATCGATCCCAAGTTTATCCAGAGCTGTATCCGGTTCATGTACACAGCGCTCCCGATACAGAAGCGTCTCATCGACCCCCTGCTCAAGGTCATTTGACTTGCCAAATCCAATGGGGCATGGCGCTAGAACTTCGATGAAAGAGAATCCGGGTTTATTGAATGCGTAAAGTACGTCATCGATGACCTGCCGTACATGTATCGTCGTCCAGCGTGAGACGAAGTTAGCTCCTGCAGCCGCGAGCAGGTTGACGAGGTTAAAGGGATGCTCCGGGCATCCGTACACTGAGGTTGTGCTTAACGCACCATATGGAGTCGTCGGTCCCATCTGTCCCCCAGTCATTCCATAATTGAAGTTATTCGCGCAGATTACTGTGATATCGATATTGCGGCGAGCGGCATGAATGAGATGATTTCCCCCTATCGCCGCCAGATCGCCATCGCCGCTGAATACGGTTACGCATAATTCTGGGTTGGCTAATTTCAATCCCACTGCGAAAGGAATCCCGCGACCGTGAGTCGTATGGTAGGAGTCGATATTCATGTACCCTGCCACACGTCCAGAGCAACCTATTCCAGAAACGACGACATGCTTCTCAATGTCAATTCCTGAATTGATGATTGCCTGTGCATAGCAGCGCATCACAATCCCAATCCCGCAACCAGGACACCAGATATGCGGCATCCGATCTGCGCGGATCAGGCCATCAAGTGGATGCTCTTCAACGAGAAGAGGTTGAACCATTATTGGCCACCTTTTCAATCGCTTCAAGGATCGGTTCAGGCGCGAGCATCGCTCCACCGGCGTGGTTTACGCCTAGTACCGGCTGTTCGACATGTCGTTCAACCTCACGAATCATTTGACCCAGATTCATTTCTGCCATAACAAACGCATCCACATCCTGTGCCAGCTCGCGAATGAGTTGCTCCGGGAACGGCCAGATAGAGATAAGTCGAAGGAACCCCACCGGTAGGCCACGTTCACGGGCAACTCGCACAGCTCTTCTTGCGGATCGTGCAGTACTTCCAAAAGCGATGACCACGATGCGCGCACCTTCGAGATGGAAAGTTTCTGTGCGAATTAAATCCTTCGGGTTTCTGTTGATCTTCTCAACTAGTCGCGACACCAAAACCTGATGCGTATCGGCAGACATATCCGGGTAGCCGCGTTCGTCATGCGTCAAACCCGTGAAATGAAGCCGATATCCTTCTCCGGCATGAGCCAAGGGCGGCACAAGGTCATCATCAATTGCTTCAAACGGTTTGAACTCTTTTTTAGATCCGATTGGACGCTTTCGTCCCCAGTGTGGTATCTTATCGGCTTCTGGGATCTCTACCCGTTCCACCATATGCCCAACGACTTCATCCGCCAAGAGCAAAACCGGGATACGGTAACGATCAGCGACGTTGAAACTGTGTACGGTTAGATCAAAGAACTCCTGCGGTGACCAAGGAGCATAAGCAACAACACCGTAATCACCGTGCGATCCCCACCTGGCTTGCATGACGTCAGCCTGACCCGGCAGTGTTGGAAGACCCGTAGAAGGCGATCCTCGCTGGACATTTACGACGAGGCATGGGATCTCCATCATCGCCGCCAGCCCGATATTTTCCATCATGAGACTGAAGCCCGGACCCGATGTCGCCGTCATTGCCCTTGCGCCAGCTGCAGAAGCACCAAGCACAGTTGCCATGCTGCCCATCTCGTCCTCCATTTGAATGTATACACCCCCAATTTGAGGCATCCGACTAGAAAGATGTTCTGCTATTTCCGTAGATGGTGTAATGGGGTAACCCCCAAAGAAACGGCAGCCGGCAGCAATCGCTCCCTCTGCGCACGCGTGATCACCATTCATGAAGTATCTTCCCGTCAGGATATGGCTAGAGGTCATTCTTCCACCTCAAGTGTATAGATCGCGAATTCGGGGCACACCATGGTGCAGAATTCACAATTTACACACGCGTCCTCACGATCTGAACGGATCTCAGGGTAGTGGTAACCTTTTTCATTGGTCATTTCTGAAACTTGAAGAACTTGCTGGGGACAGAACTCAATACACAGGTTGCAGCCCTTGCAACGCTCGAGGATGAGGTAAACGCGACCTCTTGGTATTTTAAACTCACCCAGGTTCACGGGTGTACGTGCGAAGACCTTCATACTGCCCTCGCATTCGGTAGAAACAGACGGGATATATAGGAAGCGCCCCCGAGCATAAACGGAGATTAGACTTTCACATATTTATTCACAAGTACTAAGTGTCAGAGAAAATCAAGCATAACGTCAATGAATTACAGAAATTAAGCATCTAAAATATTATTTACTAGGAGGTCCGCAAACGGGGACCGAGTTTACCCCCGCATATGCTGATTGTATAATCCACTCCTGTTGTAAATTATTGAAATCTAGGAGACGTACATTACCGCAAAGCTTCCAAGCTCCTATCGGGTATTTTGAACCCCTGCCTCTCTTCAGATTTATGGTCATTTAGGTTGATGGCGAACGTGCGAGGATAATCATGGCACGACTGCACGAACATCAAGGTAAGAGCCTGCTCGCAGGCGAAAAGATCGGCATCCCCAGAGGCGAGGCCGTGCGCACACCATCAGAAGCGAAAAAGATCGCAGAAGAGCTTGGCTGTGAAGTTGTTGTTAAAGGACAAGCTTGGGTGACCGGGCGTGCATCTCTCGGGTTGATAAAATTTGCTGACTCACCCGAAACCGCCGCAGATGCGGCGAGTTCGATTCTAGGAAAGGAAGTCGGCGGGTTTGAAATCGACACAGTGCTGGTTGAAGAGAAACTTAATGTGAAGCAGGAATTTTATGCCGGCGTCATTATCGATGATATCGCCCAGGCACCCAGAATTATCTTCAGCGCAAAAGGCGGATCGGGTGTTGAGCAGATCGCAAGCGAACATCCTGATGCGCTTGCCCAGACGATTGTAAATATCCAAACAGGTTTTCCTGACTATTACGCACGCGATCTTGTTCGCCAGGTTGGCATTCACGGAAAGCTCCAACTGGCATTGGGGCTATTGCTATCACGACTCTATCTCGTCGCTCGCAATTCAGATGCACGCGCAGCCGAAATCAACCCCATTGTGCTCACGGAGGATGGAAAACTCATCGCCGCCGACTGCCGCATCACCGTTGATGATTATGCCGTGTTCCGGCATCCGCGGCTGGAGATAGAAGTCGCCCGCGAGTTCGACCGGCCGCCAACCGAGCTCGAGCGCATCGCCTGGGACGTTGAGAAGGGTGATTATCGCGGAACCTTCTACTTCATCCAGATGGAGCAGGATTTCAAACGTGGGGATAAAGTCATCGGCTTTCATGGCGCTGGCGGCGGGGGATCGATGATGAGCATGGACGCTATCCTGAACAAAGGGTACAAGATTGCCAACTTCGTTGACACAAGCGGAAATCCTCCAGCATCGAAGGTATATCGCGCCGCTAGAATCATCCTGGCCCAAGGACCCATCGATGGTTATTTTGCATCTGGCTCAGGTGTCGCCTCGCAGGAGCAGTTCCACAGCGCCCGCGGTCTCGCAAAGGCATTTCTTGAAGTCCCATTGAACGTCCCCGCGGTGATCCGCTTAG
>SOJU01000062.1 GCA_004376465.1 Anaerolineales bacterium
TCGAAGAGCAATACTCCCGAACCGCCAATAGGAGTAGGGGTTGCTGTCGGGCTTGAAGTAGAGGTTGCTGTCGGGCTTGGATGAACAGTAGGTCTCGTCGAGGGAGAGGGTGTTGATAGTGAGGCTTGTGTGGGGTCTTGCAAGACTTCTGTTGATGGTGGCTTATTCGACAAAGCAGACGGTGAGCCGCATGAAGAAAGGGGGATGATTACGAAGAAAACAATACCGACAAGAATGGAAATGCCAACAGCTAGGGGGCTTTCTCTTTGTTCCATATGTCACCTCTCCAAACGTGTTACGGTTTATCGATAAGCCGGTATTTAGGGATTTCGATATTACTTCATTCGGCGCTCCGCGAATTCCCTAAACAAGCCGTCCAGGATCTTCCACGTGGCCAGGTGTCTGCGGTGCTCCCGACTGCGCTGAGATTGGGGCCATAAGTTCTATCATCTCAGGCAGCAATTCAACGCTGGTCTTGATCCGTTCTTCTCGAGAAGTCGTTTGCTTGCTTGCGCCTACTTGTAATATTAGCGAGCGATCCCGGTTATGGGGTCCACCCCCGTGTCAATATAGCCATCGATCAGATCTTGCAGTATCTCCTTCACCCACGCTTCTCGTCCGGGCGTTAATCGATCAGGATTGATATCTTCGATGATTACCGGCATGGGCACAGTCCCGCCGCGCTCGCCCGCCCTAACCCGATCCCAGATTTCTGCGATCGCCAGTTCAGGAGCAGCTCGCACCGTCGCGATCCATTTCTCTCCAAGATCATCTCCTGGTGACTCGCCGCCAATATAGCTCAATCCTGGACCTTCGAGCATTTCCGCTGATGCTGCTGCGCTCAATTCAGGTGACAAGAAAATCGTATCCACATCCAAGTTAGATAATAAATTAATTGCGTCCTGAACTGCTGCAATCTCAGATGTAGATGCCTCAACGCCAAGCGGATATGAATGAAAAGGTGGATAGGCCTGTCTGCACAATCCGCAATAGAACTTCACCCCATTTTGAAACGCTAAATTACTAGCATGCTCTTCGCCGGAGTTCAGCACTGAGACAGCACCTACCCGCCAATCAGGTGTGACCACAGCCGAGATAACGCCGGCGATGAAGCCAACTTGATCTGCACCCATACCATCTGGACCGATCCTCGTTAGATTGTGTGCATCGCTTAAGCCTTGGATCCCGATAGCCACAAACTGCACAGTTGGATGCTGCGCCACCAAGTCATTTAATCCCGGATCAGGTGGAAGATAAATAACTACCTTCGCGTTCTGCTCGAGATCGCTGTCGGAAATTTCGACCAGGACGATGAACTCATTTCCTGCAGCTGTCGAAAGCGTGGTAATGAGGTCTTCCACCCTGGAAGTCATCCTCTCTGGGCTCTCACCCCCACTAACTAGATAGACCAGACCAGGCTCAGCCGTGGACGATGCTGTTGGCACGATCGGCCGTTCCAGTGTAGGTTTTGCTGAAGCCTGTCCGTTTTCTCCTGGCCGGCCGCAAGCGGCAAGCATAACAAGAAATCCAAGCAAGGTAATTCTAAGCGCGTGATTGTTAGCGAATCGCATTAGATATTTTCCCATCCATGTCCACTATTCTACTATCTGTAAGCAGCCCTTGACCATATCCCCCAAACGTGGAGAATTGATATTCACTATTATCTATACATTCTTTCTGTTCACCAATTATTAAGAAATACGAGATAATATTAGTCAAATGAAATCATCTTCAAGAGTTATCTCACGCCTCAACCGTCGAGACGCGCTAAGAGTGTCTGCCCTGGGATTGGGCGGTATTACCTCCCAAAGATTCCTGCGAGGACTCGCTCTACCGGAATTTCCAAGCGCAGAACGTCTCGGCAGAGTCGCATCACCCAATGTCGAACTTCACATACGACCCGATTCAAGCAGCCAAGCGATTGGGACACTTTATGAGGATGCCGTCGTTCCCTGGCTGCGAGAGGTAGTCGGGTACCATCCATACCGCTTTAACCAACGCTGGGTGGAAACTCCAGATGGCTATCTGTGGTCTGGAACAGTTCAGCCCGTCCAAAATGAGCCGAACGAACCCGTAGATCTACTGCCCCTGACGAGCCTCGGTGAAGGGATGTGGGTTCAGGTGACGGTCCCCTGGGTGGATCTCGTCTTGGATAACCCGCCTGCCAGTTCTCCCTGGTTGAAAAAAAGCCTAACACCGCGTCTATCTTACAGTCAAATATTGTGGGTTGACCAAATTCGCACCGACGGTTCAGGCAACAACCCCCTATACCGTATCAATGAGCGTTACGGATATGGCGACATTTTCTGGGCTGATGCCCATGCATTTCGACCGCTTATTGAAGAAGATCTATCTCCGATCCACCCTGATGTTGAAGATAAACGGGTCGTAGTCAACCTGACATCTCAGACGCTATCGTGTTTCGAAGGTAATCGTGAGGTCTTTTTCTGCCGAATTTCATCCGGCCATAAATTTAACGCTTCCGGCGAGCCGGTCGATGATTGGGCCACTCCGCTTGGTGGCTTCCAGATCTGGCGTAAGCTAATCTCGCTCCACATGAGCGGCGGAACAGTAAGAGCTGGCTATGATCTGTTGGGAGTCGGTTGGGTGACCCTCTTCTTAGGCAATGGTGTTGCGATCCATTCAACCTTCTGGCACAACAATTTCGGTGTCCCCATGTCCCACGGTTGTGTTAACGCGCGGCCGCAGGATGCACAATGGATCTTCCGCTGGACAACACCCTTCATCGACTATGATCCCGGCGATGTCACCGTGTCCATGCCGGGGGGGACCAGCATCCTGGTTGTTGAAGCATGAGCATTTTTTTCATTAGCAATCTCGTTTGTTTGAAGTGACGTTTCACTTTTAAGACTGGAATTTACCCTATGCCCGAAAGACGCGCAACAGCGACCGCTTCACCAAACATCGCCTTTATCAAGTATTGGGGCAACCGCGATCCTGCCCTCCGCCTTCCAGCGAATGCTTCACTCTCCATGACACTCTCGAATCTTCAAACGAATACAACCGTACTTTTCGATGATCGCCTTGAAGCCGATCAAATCGAAATCGACGGCAGCCCCGCCTCAGATAAAGCCGCCAGCCGCGTTACGAAGCATTTGGATCTCATCCGCACCCTCTCAGGGAATCCCACCTTCGCTAACATACACAGTCTAAGCAATTTCCCCGCCGGCGCAGGCATCGCCTCTTCAGCCTCAGCTTTCGCCGCGCTGACTGCAGCAGCTAGCAAGGCAGCCGGACTGGAGCTAGATAAGAAGCAGCTATCCATCCTTGCCCGACGTGGCTCCGGCTCTGCCGCTCGATCCATATTCGGTGGTTTCGTGCAATTATTCTCGGGAGAAGTTAACACGGACGGGTACGCTGAGCAGCTTGCGCCTGCAGAACATTGGCACTTGGTCAATCTCATCGCAGTTGTCACAAAAGAACACAAATCTATAGGATCATCCGAGGGCCACATGCTTGCGCCCACAAGTTCAATTCAAGCCATCCGTGTTCAGGATACAGCACGTCGCCTGGAAATCTGCAAAAAAGCGATTATGCAAAAGGACTTTCAAACACTCGCTCAAATTGTTGAGCTGGACTCAAACTTGATGCATTCCGTAATGATGACATCCGATCCGCCGATTCTATACTTGGAACCGGAGTCGATCAGTGTCATGAAGCATGTAACCCGCTGGCGAGAGGATGGTCTAGCAGTGTGTTACACAATCGACGCTGGGCCCAATGTTCATTGCATTTGCTCTCTTGAGGACTCCCCTGAAGTCGAGCGTCAACTCCGTTCTATCGATGGCATTTTAGATATTTACCGATGCTCACCCGGAAATGGCGTGGCTCTGGCCGTTACCAATGAACAATCACCCCAGTGATATAATCGCAGCAAAACAAAGGCGTAGGTGATATTCGTGTCAGATTTTTTTCTGTTCTTAATCGTACTCTCGGTGTTGTTAATAGGCCACGAGTTGGGCCACTTTCTCGTTGGTAAATGGCGCGGTGTAAAAATCGATGAGTTTGGCTTAGGGTTCCCGCCTCGAATTCTGACCTTATTCGAATCAGGCGGTGTTAAGTACTCTCTAAACTGGATCCCGTTTGGTGGCTTTGTCCGTTTCGCGGGAGAGGATGATCCAGAAATACAGAACGGTCTCTCTTCGTCGAGCATACTGACACGCACGCTCGTCCTTTCAGCCGGCCCTGCAGCGAATATCCTCTTAGGCTTCCTTGCTTTTCTCTTTGCATTCAAGTTTGCTGCACCCGATGTAAACCGCGTTCTCATCGCTGAAGTCCTTAAAGAGACACCTGCTTACGCTGCCGGGATGCTAGCCGGCGACATCGTCGAATTCGTTGATGACATTCCCGTTCAGGGAATAGGGGATATGCAGGAAGCCATTCACGCCCAGCTCGGCGAAACTACGCTTATTGTTGTTGACCGAGACGGACAGATTGTTGAACTAACCATGATCCCTCGCGTGGAATTCCCTGCCGATCAAGGACCCATCGGTGTGACATTGAGTTTCCCTACCGCGCAGATGGGGTGGCTCGAAGCCTCCAAGTGGGGCGTGGATTCGGTCGTGACCCAGATCTCCGCGCTTATCAAACTCCCAGGTCGACTATTAAGCGGTCAAGCCTCACCTGAGGAAGCTCGTCTCAGCGGTTTAAAAGGCATTCATGATATGTTGTCGTGGGCAAGCACAATCGATCGAGCATCCGACCGGCCCTTCATCACATTGAACTTAATCGGGGTTATCAGTATTGGCCTGGCACTAGCCAATCTACTGCCCTTCCCTGCTCTCGATGGCGGGCGATTAATGTTTGTCCTTTATGAGGCGATCTTTCGGCGCCGAATATCTCCTCGATTCGAGGGCATCGCGCATGCCATCGGGTTTGCCATCTTAATATTTCTTATGGTCTATATCAACCTACAGGATTTCATCAATCCAATTTCTCTTCCTTAGTATTCCTGCTGCGACATCCTATGGCTCAAGAACTAGACGAATTATTCTCGCTTTTGATGGACGAAGAGCAGCTTCTGCCGATCGAAGAACTCTCTGCCCTTTCTGATTTGGACACCCGCCAGCTAGACCGTTTTTCGAGTTGCTGGCAATCACTGTCTCCTCTACGGCGCCGCACCTTACTAGCGATACTCGGCCAACAAGCCGATGAACATATCGAGCTTCTATTCGATAGTATCAACCGTCTCGGTCTCGATGACCCCGACCCGACCATTAGAAAGATTGCAATTGGCAATCTATGGGAATCTACAGATCCATCTCTCCCTGCAGCTTTCCTTACAGCACTCAACGAGGATAGCTCACTAGAAGTTCGCACTGCTGCCGCTGATGCTCTTGGACGTTTCGTCCTTTTAACAGAACTCGAGGATGATTCCTTGACAGAGTCAGACCAGATCGTGGACGATCTTCTGGGAACAATAAGGGATGGCGCCTCTTCTGATTTGCATCGCGCTTGTGTAAAATCCCTCGGTTTCTCTTCTCGTGAAGAAGCGCAAGCGATCATCGCCGATGCATACCTTTCAGAAGATGAGGATTTAGTACAGTCTGCCCTAATAGCCATGGGTAGATCGGCCAATCCTGTCTGGAGACCCGAAATTCTCCAGGAGTTAGATCACCCCTCACCACGAGTTCGCGCCGAAGCGGCTCGCGCCGCAGGTGAACTTGAGCTTCACGATGCAGCGCAGCCTCTTGTTGAGCTTCTTGAAGATGTCAGCGATGAAGTAATTCACATCGCGATATGGTCTTTGGGGCAGATTGGTGGCGACGTGGGCAGGACAGCACTATTAGATATCCAGGCCTCAGCACCAGATCCCGAGACAGTGAAGAAAGCCGATGAAGCCCTAGAGCACCTGGCATTTCTCGAAGGCACACCTGATCTCTTGATCTATGACTACGATGACCCTACAGAGGATGCCACGGATTGAGGGAATTCCTAAGCCTTTTTACGAGTAATATTTTCCCGATCATCGCTGTCGCTGGAGCGGGTTTTCTACTCCAGCGGAGAACGAGCCTTGATCCCCGACCCATCTCCGCTGTAATTTTTCGCATCCTCGTACCCGCCCTCGTTTTTGATTTAGTGCTCAAAACAGAAATTCCCAAGAATGATATCGTAAATATGGTAATCCTCGCATCAGGCGTGCTCTTCGTCATAGTCTTACTTAGTTGGGCGCTATCAAAACTACTTCGCTTACCCCAGGCGCTGACATCCGCCTTCATACTCAGCGCATCGTTTATCAATGCAGGGAATTATGGTCTTTCGCTTAATCACTTTGCGTTAGGCGAAGCCGGCTTACTCTTGGCAAGTATCTATTTCATCACGAGTGCTTTATGGGCGAACTCAGTGGGTGTTTACATCGCCAGCGCTGGGAGAATGGACCCTCTGCGTGCGTTAAAGAATCTGGCCAGTGTGCCTGCCGTATATGCCATCCTTTTATCCCTCATTCTTCGCGCTCTCAACATTAGCCTCCCGCAAGCCATTTCCAGACCGATCGAGCTTCTGGCAGCGGCAATGATTCCCATGATGCTGCTGGTTCTGGGAATGCAGATCGGCAAGGCGAGCCATCCTAAGCACCTCGGTTTACTTTCTATCGTGGTAGCCCTTCGTTTAGTTCTCTCTCCAATCGTTGCCTGGTTCATAGCAAGCGCACTTCGCATGCCAATGATCGGTATGCAAGTAGGCGTTATCGAGTCCGCTATGCCAACTGCAGTCCTTGCTTCTATCCTTGCGATTCAATACGATTCAGAGCCTGACTTTGTCACTGGCGCAATTCTTGTATCAACCTTGTTAAGCCCAATCACATTGACGCCGCTTCTCTATTTTTTCGGAGTGTAGCCATAAGACAACTGCCATCCATCCTGCTTGTTGTAATTTTACTTCTTTCTCCGTTGGAAGCTGTTTCAGGCCAAGCGGACGAGATTCACGTCGATACACATACCGAGTATAAGTATGGTTCAACAATCAACTTCAGCGCACAAATTCAAGGCGTAAGCGAAGTCATTCGTGCAGCAGTGTTCATCCGCGAGGGCTCATCTGAATTTCCAAACGTCGCCATTGCCGTCCTTTCAGACGGCTCTACGATCTCGGCGGAAGTAATTGAAGAAGTTCAGGCGCTCGGAGTCGAGCCATTTTCCACAATCACTTACTGGTGGCAGATCGACTTCGCAAATGGCGACAACTACATCACAGACCCCGTGTCCTTTGTTTACGAGGATAATCGTTTCGATTGGCATTCCTTGGGCAATTCCAACATCACCGTCCATTGGATAGAAGGCGAACTAACGCGTGGTCAGGATATCCTCAACCTAGCAAGTGATTCCATTTTGAAAATTCAGCGCGATCTCGCCTTGCCAGCCCTGGACCATGTGTCCATCTACACCTACCCTACAGCTGGCCAGCTTCAATCAAGCATACGTATGGGCGGTGCGACATGGGTCGGTGGGCATGCCCAACCAGAATTGAGAACCGTACTCTTGACCGCGCCAACTGGGGTTGAGGGTCAAATTTCTCTGGAACGGGATCTCCCCCACGAGCTTGTTCACATCCTGCTCTACGAACGTATGGGTGATCAATACCACAACCTTCCCACCTGGCTCAACGAAGGGCTAGCCACGCTCCAAGAAGGCGTACCAAATCCTGCATACATCTTCGAGTTGGATCGCGCCGCCCGCGAGAATGCGCTTATTTCAATGCACTCCCTGTGTGCATCTTTCCCGATTTCCGAGGAGGATGCCTTGCTGGCTTACGCTCAGAGCGCATCCTTCACACAATATTTGCTCGACATTTATGGTGTTGGCGGTGTGGCACTGCTTCTAGATGCTTATCAGGAAGGAACAAGCTGTGAAGGCGGTGTTCAACGGGTGTATCAACGTCCCATCTCTCAATTAGAAAATGAGTGGAGGTGGACGACACTCTCCAATCCCAATCTGCTCGATTTCGCCCAGCCGCTTCTACCTTGGGTTCTACTCGGCTTGTCCGTTCTCGTCGTATTCGGCGTCATTCTTCTGCTTAGCCGCCGGCAACACAAGGGATAGGAATACTATGAGTTCATTGAAAACACTCGTATTCGATCTTGAGACAAAGCGCCTTGCAGATGAGGTCGGCGGTTGGGACCATATCGATAAGATGGGCATCTCTGCTGGTGTAACCTATCACGTCGAAGAGGACGTCTGGTCCTTGTTTAAAGAGGATGATGCTGGTGCACTCCTTGACGAACTTGCTTCCGCCTCCAAAGTCGTCGGCTTCAACCTCATCCGTTTTGACTACACAGTTCTTAGGCCCTATGGGCTTTCTATTGATCGGCCCTTGGTAGAGAAAACCACAGACATGCTTGCAGACATCTCGCTAACACTTGGATTTAGAGTTGGCCTCGATCATCTCGCAGAAGCAACGCTGGGGGAATCCAAGTCCGCTGACGGGCTTGCCGCTGTTAAATGGTACAAGAAAGGCGAGATTGATAAAGTTTTGGCATATTGCAAACAGGATGTTTGGGTTACGTACCGTCTGTGGGGATATGGTCGCGATCACGGCCACATTTTTCGGCGTGATCGAAGTGGTAGCAAAAAGAAGATCCCGGTGTCCTGGCAATAATCTGCAGGGTTCGCTTTATAGTGACCTTTTACCGATCAGCTCCGCAAAATCGCTCCCGTCTGATTCTTCTGACCGCCATACAATTGCATCATGGCCTCGATCAGCAGACAAAGTAAAAGCAAATGCTGCAGCAATTCCAGGCTGGGATCGAACCATCCGGTAGAACTCTAAATATTGGCGAGCCTTTGTACGATCAGCTACGCCTTGGATGGGGTTACAGAACTCAGTAATGATGAGTTGCTTATCCGGGAATTTGTCCCTATACACCTCGAATACACGTCCCTTATTGCGAGCTCTTAGAGAGGCCTGATCCGTCCAATAGCAATTCACGCCAACCCAATCAGCATTCTGGACCGCGCTCACCGCCTCACTAAGAAATTGAGCATCATCGGCTCTCCACCCTGGGAGAAGTTCACCCTGAGATAAACCGGGGAATCCGACCTTGGCCTCGGGGAAACGCGCCTTAATCATCTGGGTTACTTTTATAAACCACTGGGAGAACTCCAACCCATCACGCCAGGACCGCCGCCACCCTGAGTTTTGGACATTCGGATTACTGTGGATTTCAAAATATCTTATCCCGGATCGATATAGACGTCCAAAATTGTGTTCAATCGATGCGAAAAATCGTTCTGCGGAGGTTGCCTCCCCAGAAAAGTCTCCCGTCACACGCACAACGATGAGCATTGTCGGGTTCAACCCGCGGATGCGTTCGATCGTATCTAGACTTTCATCAAGCTCCAGCTTGACAGCTTCTAACCTCGCCATCCGTATAAGTTCGAGATCTTCGTCTTGTAACGGCTCCCCCACCCTTGCATGAGCACCGATAAGACATTTTTCATGGTTCAAGCGGGAGGCATCGAACGATTTCTTCTTCGCCGGCCAAATAAGAAACGGCGTTGGGTCGATGATGTCCTTTGGAAAATTCGTTTCCCCGCGGTCGGTCGCTCCATCTCTTTTCAACGTTAAGTGCAGGTGCGAACCGGTAGACGCTCCAGTAGAGTTCGCTCTCCCAATCAACTCGCCAGCCTTCACTTCCTGTCCCACCCGTACCAATGGCCGCGCAAGATGCCCATATACGGTTTTGTATCCATCTTTATGTCGGACACGAACATGTTTCCCATAAGCGTGCACCCTTGGATCTGGGTTAGTATGAACCCGATAGACGACACCGTCTGCGCAGCAATAGATGTTGGTGTTATTCAAAGCTCGGATATCTACACCCTCATGGCCTGGCATGCCAAAACGGCTGTATATCTGTGGATTTGCTCCATAATCTTGAGTGATAAATGAGTAATCGGTGGGCCAAAGCAAGTAGAAAGATTTGCGTTTTTGCCCATAGCGATCTTCATCGGCGATTCGCAGCGCGAATTCCTCCTGCAACCCTTTTGCTGTGTCCGTGGAAATCGGGTCAAGACGAATGCCAGGGTGCTGCGAATAAAACCATTCTTTAAGTTGACTATATTCAGGATATCCACCCGGAACAACGGGGAAAGTTATCACCTGGGCTGGTGCCATGTATAGCGCTGCAGTTTGAGGATCCTGAGTCAAGTTCGGCCCATACTGCAGAACATATTCAGAACATGAGCGGACCCATGTCCAGTAATTCTCACGCGGGAGTAAGATCACTTGGTGTTCCATACTCAGTTATTAAACCCCATGCCTTTTGATTTCATCGAAACGTAGCGGTTTTTTTTTTCAATTACAAGATGATCAAGCACTTCAATGTCGAGAAGTTTTCCGGCATCTACAATTGCCCGAGTTACAGCGACATCTTCAGGGCTGGGCGTTGGGTCACCACTCGGATGATTGTGCGCAACAATTATTGCAGCTGCATTGCGCCGCACTGCTTCCCGAAAGACCTCACCAACTCTTATGACTGAACTATTAAGCGATCCTCGGTATACATCTACAACCTTAATGACTTGATTTCGTGTATCTAATAGCAGTACGCGTAAGTGCTCCTGCTCTAATGCGCCCATTTCATAGAATACGAGGTTGGCAGCATCCTGCGGTGATTGGATACGCGGTTTATCCTCTTGGTTGACAGTCGCAAATCTACGCCCTAACTCAACCGCTGCTTGTATTTGAGTGGCTTTTGCGAACCCGGATCCCCTTTTACTCTCAAGCTCAGGAAGCGAGATGCGATGTAATCCGGCAAGGCCTCCGACTTCCATTAATAGTGTCTGCGCTAACTGAACAGCGTTCATCCCTTTGATACCCGTTCTAAGCATAATGGCCAGTAACTCTGCATTGGACAGCGCCCCCGGACCTAAAGCAGCGAGCCGTTCACGAGGGCGATCGCCAGAGTCAAGATCCATAATCCGGTAACCCAACTGTTTATCCCCCATATCACACCCCCATTCAGTGCAAATTGCGTGCCGAAGCCGATGTCTGCGACTATACTTCAGTGGAATCTCGCTGTCAAAGTGGCCCAGAATTTGCATCGCCATGAGTACACTGCATGCTATAATGCCGCTCGTCAGGAGTGCCCATGCTGGACATTTTCGGAATCGCCTCATTAGGAAATTTCTTTACATATCTCACAGCCTTTTTCGGTGCCTTCTTGGCCGCTTTGTGGCTAAGTCTGATTTTTTGGACGCTCAGGGATATCCGCTCCAGGTCCCACGATAAATTTGTACACATTCTCACGGTGATTCTGGTTGCTATCTTGAATCTACCTGGACTTATCATCTATCTCATAATCCGCCCATCCTTGACGCTCACTGAGGAGTACCAGCTTACGCTCGAAGAAGAAGCGCTCCTTTCTCAAGTTGAGGAGCGTTTGCTATGTCCAGGATGTGGAAGTCATACGGAAAATAATTGGCAAGTCTGCGCTCATTGCCACACTCGACTCCGAAAGGTATGCCTTCAGTGTGACCAGCTTCTACAGCTCCCCTGGCAGATTTGTCCACACTGCGCAACACCTGTGCCAGGGTCGTCAACAGAAGCTGAGCCAGCAGATACTCCACCCATAACAGGCTAGCCCTCCCACCTGTACTCTCTTATATAAAAGAAACTGGCGAATAGAACTCGCCAGTTTCTACTTTATTGACTGTTTATTTATTTATGCGCTACTTTTTGCTAGCAATTCCTAAGCAGGACCATCCTGCGTACTGAGCACTCTCTCCGAGCTCATCCTCTATTCGAAGAAGTTGGTTGTACTTCGCAACGCGATCGGATCGAGCAGGGGCTCCCGTCTTTATTTGCCCCATGTGAATGGCGACAGAGAGGTCAGCAATTGTGGAATCTTCAGTTTCTCCTGAGCGGTGTGATGTCACTGCTCGCCAGCCTGCTTCCCGGCAAACCTGAACAGCCTCGAGCGTTTCTGTCAGTGTGCCAATTTGGTTTACTTTTACTAAAAGCGAATTGCAGGCCTTTAATTCAACGCCCTTTCTTACTCGCTCGGGATTCGTTACAAGCAAATCATCACCAACGATCTGGATTGTATCTCCCATTTTCGCAGTCATTAATTGCCAGCTATCCCAATCGTCTTGTGCAAGTCCGTCTTCAATGGATACGATTGGATATTGCCTGACCCATGATTCCCAGAACTCGACCAATTCCTCACCGCTAAGTTCCTTCCCCTCACTGCGAAGCTGGTATACCCCTCGATCAATATCGTAGAACTCGGATGCTGCTGGATCGAGCGCAATCGATACCTGTTCCCCGGCTTTATAACCGGCTTTTTCAATGGCTACTAAGATGAGTTCTACTGCTTCAGCGTTTGACTTTAATGCCGGTGCAAATCCTCCTTCATCACCTACAAGCGCCGTGTATCCTTTCTCTCTCAGCACTGCTTTAAGTTCCTGGTAGATCTCCGCACCCCACCGCAGACCCTCGGAGAAAGTTTCCGCTCCTAACGGCATGATCATGAACTCCTGTGCGTCCGTCGACTGCCATCCAGTGTGCGCCCCGCCGTTTAATATGTTTAGCATGGGTACCGGCATGAGGTGCGCATTCACTCCACCAATATACCGGTATAGAGGCAGCTGGAGAGAGTTTGCCGCAGCTTTAGCGACAGCCAAACTCACACCAAGTATGGCATTGGCACCTAGCCTTGATTTGTTCTCTGTGCCATCGACTTCAATCATGGCCAGATCGATCGCCCGCTGGTCAATTGCATCCCATCCCAGAAAAAGTTCTGAAAGTTCAGAATTTACATTCTCTACAGCTTTTAATACGCCCTTACCACCGAAACGAGATTTGTCCCCGTCCCTCATTTCAAGCGCTTCATGAACCCCTGTCGATGCACCCGATGGGACAATCACGCGGCCCCAGCTCCCATCAAAAAGCGAAACCTCAACTTCGACCGTTGGATTCCCTCGAGAATCAAGCACTTCCCGCCCATGGATCGTTTCAATAGTTGTCCGCATCGAAGTAAGCCTCCTTTGATTTCTTAACGACAATTATAAACCGTATCCATCTATTCGAGATCCCTTCTTGACCGACTTTACAAAATCCTCGTGATAGAATCCACCCATGGCTCCACAAAACAAGACCGTTGCCATAGCGATGAGTGGGGGTGTCGATAGCTCGGTTGCTGCCGCGCTTCTTGTTGAGCAAGGTTTCGATGTCTTCGGCGTAATGCTCCGTCTTTGGTCTGCTGGACCCGAGACAAGCAACCGATGTTGCTCACCGGAAGATGTCTCACTTGCAGGGCAAGTGGCAAGTCAGCTCGATATCCCCTTCCACACCCTGGATGTCAAGGACATGTTTAAAAAGGAGGTTGTTGATCCCTTTATTGATGACTATGCGCAAGGAAGAACGCCAAACCCTTGTATGCGGTGTAATCGAATAATCCGCTGGGGTTTCCTTCTAGAAAGCGTCCTCGCAATGGGCGCAAATCGCCTCGCTACGGGTCACTACGCACGGATACACCATGGGGGAGATCGCTATCACTTATTCCGAGCAATGGACAAAAACAAGGACCAAACCTACGTCCTCAGTGTTCTACAGCAACATCAACTCGCACGCACGATGTTCCCCCTGGGCGATATCAACAAAAATAAAGTTCGTGAACAAGCTGCAAAACTCAATCTCCCAATCGCTGACCGGGCCGACAGCCAGGACCTATGTTTCGTGGGCGACCAGGATTATCGAGAATTCCTCTCCGTCCAGGGGATTCAGTTATCCCCTCCGGGCCCCATTCACGACGAGAAAGGTAAAATTCTCGGTCAGCATTCGGGGTTAGCAAATTACACAATCGGTCAACGCAAAGGTATCGGAGTTTCGAAATCATTTCCACTTTATGTAATAGACAAGAATATGCAGGATAATGTTCTCGTTGTCGGCCCCAAGGATAGACTCGGCCGTACGAGCTTCGCCATTGGACAGGCAAATTGGATTTCGGGCTCTCCGCCTAAAAGCGGCAGCCCCATACTTGTACGAGTGCGATATAAGGCAGAGGAAGTCGGTGCAACCCTTCGACCCTTTGATCATGCTCATGCCGAAATCCAACTTTGTACACCGCTCCCTGACGTAACTCCCGGACAGTACGCAGTGTTTTATGAGGGGGAAGAATGCTTAGGAGGAGGGATAATCCTTCCGTGACTCTTCATGGCTTTATCCTGGGTTTGACCATCGCATCAGCTTGTGCCTTCCTTTTTCACATCCTTCGCGGCGGGAGTCTCAAACGTCTCGTAATCTATATGGTATCTGCATGGGTCGGATTCTTTTCAGGTCACCTACTTGGCGAACTAATCAATTGGCAATTGCTAAGGCTAGGCTCTATCAACCTGTTCCCTGCGCTTCTAGGAACGTTACTGAGCCTTGTTCTAACTGCTGTCTTGATAAAACCTAATTCCCGCTCACAAAATAGGTCCCGTCGCCGTCAATAGGCCAAATTTCAGCGATTACGCGTGTGTTATAATTTGTCGATGACCGGAAAAGCACCTTTCACACCAGCCAATGGCACATCTTCGCCCATTGAGACCGATCCTTCGGGCAATGACACATCTTCGCCTGTCGAGGCCATCCCTTCGGGAGATAAGATCCCCACGCTATGGATCGTACTGGGAGTGGTATTAGTTCTTTTGCTTATCGCAGGAATAATCATCGCTGTTAACGCAATGATTAATAACCCCGCACAAACTGAAACCTTGCGCGACATTATGATTATCTTTATGGCCTTCGTATCTCTAATCACCGGCCTAGCTCTTGTGATCTTGCTTGTTCAGCTAGCCCGGCTGACGAACCTCCTTCAATACGAGATCAGACCGATACTCGAAGCAACAAACGAGACGATTGGTTCGTTACGCGGAACTACTCAATTTCTCAGCGATAACCTTGTAGCACCTGTTGTCAAAGCGAACAGCTCATTCGCGGCGCTAAGACGCGCAATCGAGCTGTTTGACTTTCGCCGCCCTAAGTAAATTTAGATTAAGATAATAACAAAAGGAGAACGGATTATGTCAGATAATAACAGTGATTTCGGTGCCTTCGTCTCAGGCTTTTTAATTGGCGGTCTGGTTGGCGCGGCTGTCTCTCTGCTCTTCGCCCCGCAGTCTGGAGAGGAGACCCGAACCCTAATCTATGACAAGGGCATTGAGTTAAAGGATCAAGCCGGAGGCGTCATTGATGATACGCGTGTTCGCGCGGAAGAACTCGCTAAGGAAGCAAAATATTTAGCAGAGGATCTTCAGAAACGAGGCAAGAGCGTCGCTGAGGGCCAGAAGAAGATGTCCAAAAAAGAAGTGGAACCTGAGAAGAAAGCTGCTACCCCCAAGAAGAAAGACGATACAGCGAAAAAATAGCTTCACATGGTTCACTGAATATTAATGGGACGCATCAATGATGTATCCCGTTTCATATTCGCCCTTCAAACGCAATCATCGTGAGCGATTACTCATCCACGCTCTAATTCACTTATAGCAGCAGGAATAAGCTCGGCCACATCGCCTGCTAACACTCCGGCTGTTGAACCAATCATTCCTGCCGCTATCTCACCTGACCATCCGTGAAGAAAACAGCCTAAAATCGCTGCCTGATATGGCTGTGAGCCTTGTGCAAGCAGAGATGCGATCGCACCCGCCAATACGTCTCCAGTACCCGCACGCGCTAACGCAGGTGTTGCGAAAGGCAGAATCGTTGCTTGCCCGGTTGGAGAAGCGACGACGGTGAACGCCCCCTTCAACACAACCACATGCCCCCATTGAGCTGCCCACTCTAAGGCAGTTTTTTCTCGTCCCGCTTGGATCTCTGTTACCGAGATCCCTGTCAAAACCGACATCTCGCCCGGGTGAGGTGTGAGGATCGATTGCCCGGGTAAATGGGCATGCCAGTCCGGAATACCTGCGAGCAGTTTCAAACCATCAGCATCGATAACGATAGGAGGCAGCTTCACCATCACATCGTTACCTTCCTGATGAATGAAACCTATTCCTTGTTTTGCGGTCGCCGAAGGATTTATCAGCCGTTTCATGAAGTCTAGTGTTGGCCGTTCTTGTCCAAAACCAGGACCTAGCAAAAGCGCCTGGCAATGAGGAAGCTCTTCAAGGATGATATCCGCGGCAGAGCCAGCAATCACTCCAATCTCATGCGGCAGGACGAGCCACGTAGCTTCTGGAATCATTGGAACTAAAAATCCTTGGATGGGTTCTGGAACAGCCAGCGTTACGAGGCCTGCGCCAGAACGATACGCCCCTAGCGCGGATAAGGATGCAGCGCCGGGGAAATTAACCGATCCAGCGACGATCATCACTCGTCCAAAGGTGCCTTTGTGAGCGTCCCGCGGCCTATCCGGCAGCCATGTTCGAACATCCTCACGCGTGGCGAAGACAAGATTTATCGCTGCGATTTCTTTTTGTGCTGGGGGTATCCCAATATCACCTACCAATATTTCGCCAACATACCCTGCTCCCGGGAAACGCAGGAGCCCCGGCTTGGCTGCAGCGAGCGTGACAGTTAAATCGGCGACGAGGCTCTCGCCTGCAATTTCACCCGTATCACAATCTATGCCCGACGGGCAATCTACCGCAACGACATAAGGTGCTGAAACATCCTCTTCTAGAACTTTTTTGACGAATGCCAGTATGCTCTTTGAATCACCTTTAATCGGAGGTTTAAATCCGGTCCCGAAAACAGAGTCGACGAGTAAATCTGTGGTAGTTATCAAATCTCTAAGCACTTTGTGCCGCGTGTCTTTTTCTGCAGTTGTGACCGGACATCCATGCCGGATAATGCGCTGAAGGTTCTCGTCCTCGTCAGTTCGATCTCTAGTGAGATAGACCGATACCTCCGCTCCTGCCTCGTGTAAATAATGCCCAACTACGAGCCCATCTCCACCGTTATTTCCCGGTCCAACAAGGATCGTCACGCTCCACCTTTCTGCTTCAGGCCAATATTCAAGAATCGCAGTGGCGATCGATTTACCTGCGTTTTCCATCATCTTGTCGTACGTCAGTCCAGACGCATCAGCCGCTTGCTCAATCGCACGCATCTGTTCAACTGTCACAACTTTCTTCACTGGATTATCTCCTTCCTCTACTGCAAGGAAAGTCCTTCGGATAAACTATCCAACCCTAACTCCTGCATCTTCTCCGTCGTCGGCATTCCTATAATTGAATCCCATCCACGTTCCTCGTAGTAAGCAAGCAACATCCCATCAATAAGAGGGACGTATCCAGCAGCTCCGCCCTCTGCAAGAGGAACTTTAAAGCACTCTGGCAGCGAGTCATCTATTCCAGCAGGGCTGAGGCGGTGGTTGATCATCCGCTTGAGATTCCAGGATCGCTCACCGAGAAGGAGTAAATCGTTTAAGGTGTATTCATATCCAGTTGCATACTGGATCAACTTTCTGGTGTCGCTTGGAGGTAAGTTGGCAAAGATGCACATCACGAGAGCGTTGATGACGGATGTCCAATTCTGATGACGGATGATGTTCTTGACCTTTTCCGCACCTGCCTGCCGATTGAAGAAGTCTATGCCGATCGCCTCAATCGTCTGCCCGAGCTCGACCAGGTAGTACGGTCCCTGATTATGGCAAGCGCCTCGAGGAGAGGTGGCATAAACAAGGCCCACCCCTGATGCACCTCGTGGCTCATGATAAGGCACTTCTAGTCCCTTCACTTCCATCGCAGAATTCGGCGAGTCAAAATTCTCCCCTAGAGCTCTTGCCCCTTTGGCTATGATTTCCCCTAAACCTTCCCGCAGCACCGTTTGGTGAACGAGTTTCTCGACACTAGCGTGATCCCCCCACCGGAATTCATCGCCGCTGAAGTCCTTTGAAGTGATTAATCCATCCTCGAATAATTTGAAAACTAGGCCAATTGTGTTTGAGAGCGAGATCGTATCCATCCCATAGCGATCACAGATCTCCCCCATCCTGGTAATGAACGATAGATCCGTAATCCCGAGATTCGGTCCGAAACCAATTGTCGTCTCATATTCAGGACCCTTGCGCTCTATGCCGTCCTTCAATTTAACTTTTCTACCGCACGCGATCACACAACCATGACAAGCGCTGATGCCGCTTAATATCGTCTCCGCCATCTCTGATCCGGAAACCTTGTCAATGCCATCCAATGAGCCTGATGAAAAATATTTCTTAGGCATTAGCCCAATATAATCGAATAAATCGCTTGAGCTGGAAGTGCCTAAGTCTCGCATACTCACACTTACGGTATCATCCTTGAGCTCTCTATTTGCTCGAGCCCTTATGGCTGCATATTTACTCGGGTTATCAAGGTGGATCGAACCTCGACCACGCACGGCGATCGCCTTCAAGTTCTTCGAACCCATGACGGCGCCCAATCCCGTTCGTCCCGCCACTCTTCCATGATCGCAGAGGATCAGGGCGAAGGGGATTTGCTGTTCCCCGGCAAGACCAATGCATGCCACCCGAGCTGCTGGCTGACCTAGCTCTTCCTTGATTTTTACCTGCGTTTGGTACGTATCTGCCGCTCCCCAGAGATGGGCAGCAGATCGAAGCTCTACCTGGCTGCCCTGGATACATAAGTAAACCGGGGCTGCGGATCGACCGCGAACGATCAAGACATCAACCCCTGCTTTACGCAGCTCTGTTCCGAAGAAACCACCAATATTGGATTCGGCCCAGATCCCCGTCGCGGGTGACTTCCCGCAAATTACGGAGCGTGCCACGGCGGGTCCGCTCGTGCCCGTTAGCGGACCGGTTAGGAAAGCGAGAGGTGCTTCAGGGCTCAGTGGATCGAGGTCTGGGGATAACTCAGGGTAAAGCAAATACGCGCCCAGACCACTTCCTCCTAGATACTTTTGCATAACATCATTATTGATAATCCCAACAGAATTTGAACCCGTTGAAAGATCAATCGTTAAGGTGTGGAATTGGGATTTGCTCATTGTCTCAGTATGTTATGGATCTGTCGTTGACGAAATCGAGTGTCCATTAAGCTGTACTCCATTCTCGCCGCTTCACGTCTTCCAGATGACCTAATTCTTAGCAGGAATCCCGCTCATCGCGTACTCTGCCATCGCAGTTATCGTCAAGGTGGGGTTAAGCCCAGGGTTAGCCTGGATGATTGACCCATCGACGATATACAAGCCAGGGTAGTTAAACACCTCAAGCTCTTTATTGACCACGCCTTCTGCATCATTACTCCCCATCAGACACCCCCCAAGAATATGTGCGGTCATCGATGCGTTCAGCGCGCCTTCTACAATATTCCCCATTGGCAGACCATCAATCTCCGCAGCCATCGCACGGACTACCTGATGCCCTATGGGTATTTCCGCGGGTACCTGCTTCTCTTTCCCGCGGTCTGATGTTAACCCTAAGCGGAATAGAGTCAGTAGACTGCGGCCCAACTTCACCCGCATGAGGTTATCCTCGGTTTGCATCAGGAGGATCAAAAAGGTGCGCCGACCCCAGGCAGGGTCGAACTTCGATTTAATAAACGACCAGGGATTGCGGAGAATGGCAAGCAAGAGCAGCCATAACCGGTAAGCTACGCCAGCTTCCCCGGCCTCGATCATTGGCGCAACTAAAAGGCGACTCAAGAAGGACGAGCCTTCTGGAAATCGAAAAGGCTCGATATGGGTGACGTCATCGGCATGGAAAACTGTGTTAATCGCAATCCCTTCCGTATGGTTGCTGGCTGGGTCCAGATCGGTAACACCCAGAAGCGCTTCGGAGTTGGTCCGCACATTTTCTCCGAGTCTCACGGACAACTCGGGGAGCGTGCGAGATACGTCCCTGCATTGCAGGAGCAGGTTCAATGTGCCGATCACACCCGCGGCGACGATCACGTTTCTGGCATAGATTTCACCACTTACAGACCTATATACACTTTTAGGATTTTTATATCGAAGGCGATACCGGGCGCCATCTCCGACACCATCTTTCGCCTTACTTATCTCAGTGACCTGGGCCTCAGGTCGGATCTCAACTCCAAGTTTTTCTGCGAAATACAGATAGTTCTTCGGCAAAGTGTTTTTTGCGTTTTCTCTACACCCGATCATACAGCCGCCACAAAAAGTGCATCCTGACCGCAGAGGGCCCTGGCCATTAAAGAAGGGATCGTCAACCTCGATTCCCTGCGTACCAAAATAAACCCCGACGGGAAGGTTTTTGAATGTACTCCCCCTGCCCATTTTCTCTGATACCGATCTCATGATCTTGTCGGCTTCAGTAATGCTGGGGCTGATGCTGCGCCCTAGCATTCGCTTTGCTGTATCGAAATGAGGGGCGAGGACAGATTTCCATTCATTTAGCCCAGCCCAATTACCTACCTCATACATTTTATCGTCCGGGTCAACGAGCACATTCGCATATCCCAGGCTTCCACCCCCCACCCCGCTCCAGCTGAATGCCATCACATCTCGCAAAAGCGTTAATTCCCAGAAGCCGAAAAAACGAAGTGCGGGCATCCAAAGAAATTTCCACAACAGCCAATTGTTCTTCGGGAAATCCTCATCCTCGTACCGTAAGCCGCGCTCAAGTACAAGGACCCGATATCCCTTTTCAGCCAAGCGCATCGCCGAAACACTCCCGCCAAAACCCGAGCCGATAATAACAAAATCGTAGATCTGTTTGGATGATTGAAGTTCTGATGTCATGAATTGCCCTATTTTCTTTAAATATATAATCGTGGAGATGCCGCACTTTACTCGTGATACCTAAGCTAAGATTTCGCGCCTAATCTAACCATAACGTATCGAAGAGGATTATTACGCTCGAATATTCAACGGGTGCCTGCTCTTGCATGTCCGGTGGCAAACACTTTACGATTGATTCCATGTTTTCCGCTTTCCACTGGCAATACAATTTCCCCTCGGCTGGATCAAAGAAAGAATGAACCCACTCAACATCTCCGTGGGCTTTCTTTCTAATTTCGCGCCACTGTTCGATCCAATCATCCTGTGATTCCGGATACATTTGAATTTTATGTACTAGAAGGTAATGGGGCATGATTCGACCTCCAGGTCATGGGCATGATTCTTTATGGCTTATTCCTTTATCGGAACCTTTTGACAGCAGCGCACAAAATCTAACACTGTAGGCACATTGCGAAGCATGTACCCCATATTCCCCTGAACACGCAGACGGCGAGTCATCATCGCTTGAATCGGATCCAGTTGACCGGTGAATAATTTCTGGATGTGGTCTATGCGCGCCCGGAGTGTAAATGCTGCATCCGGTAATTCTTCTTTCTCAAGATCGATGAACCGGGCGCTGCGACATTTCCCATGCCACAAATCGAGATACACAGCTACAGGAAGATCTTGGCGCTCACTCCCGTCGTCAGGTTCAATCACTACCGTCATATCCCCTTCCCAGTTCTCCGCCACCTCAGCATAACGCTCATCAGAATTGAGAACCTCGACTAGAACCTGCAGCCATTCATCGCTTGGAAATGGATAAGCCATCTTACGCCTCCGGAAAGTATGCTTGAATTATGGGTCATAAGATGCGTACCTGTCAACGTTTTGCGTTGACAGGCCGCTCCATGCTCGGTTACACTCGCAAGCCCAACCAATTTGGAGGGCGGCATGATTTACCTGAGAGAAATTCTCGAAGATTTGGAGAATAAACGACTGGCTCCGTATGGCTTTCGCAGCCGCGATTCCAAAGGGCGTGAATATCCCGATCCAGAGCGCGAATACCGCACGGCCTTCCAGCGCGACCGTGACCGCATCATCCACACAACTGCCTTCCGTCGCCTTGAATATAAGACTCAAGTCTTTGTAATCACAGAGGGCGACTACTACAGAACTCGACTGACGCACACACTCGAGGTCGCGCAGATCGGTAGAACCATCGCCCGCGCACTTGGCGCGAATGAAGACCTCGTGGAGGCGATCTGCCTTGCCCATGATCTTGGCCACACTCCCTTTGGCCATGCGGGTGAGCATGCTCTCTCTGAATTAATGAGTGACCACGGCGGCTTTGATCACAATCGCCAATCACTGCGCATTGTGACGACGCTAGAAAGAAGGTTTCCACAATTCCCCGGCCTGAATCTCACCTACGAGGTGCGTGAGGGTATGGTCAAGCACGAAACAGCATACGATATCTCAGACGCGCAGGGATATGACCCTGAGAAACGCGGCAATTTAGAAGCACAAATTGCTAATGTAGCGGATGAAACAGCGTACACCGCACATGATCTAGATGATGGTCTTCGTTCTGGTTTGCTCAAAATAAATCAACTTCAAGAATTAACGCTCTGGCAGAAACTAAAGGAGATTATAGGCTGGGACGCCGATGAGCTAGATGACATCATTCGACACCAAATCATCCGTCGCTTGATCGGTATTGAGATCTCAGATGTGCTAGAGTCGACTGTCCTCGCCCTTGAAACGAGCGGCGCTCAATCCGTTGATGAGCTTCAGCTCCATAAAGAGAACGTCGTAGTCCAATCTGAATCATTCATCAAGATGAACCATGAGTTGAAAGATTTCCTGTTCGCAAATATGTACCGCCACTTTCGAGTTTATCGTATGCAAATCAAAGCAGAGCATATCTTGCAGAATTTATTCAACGCTTATACGGAAAATCCGGGTATACTTCCCGCCGAAGTACAGGAACGAGCAAAGAATGGTGAATTTCACCGGGTAATTTGCGACTATATTGCCGGTATGACCGATCGCTTTGCATTAGATGAACACAGCCGCTTATTCGACCCACAGGCAGCGTTGTAAATACGTTTCATCAGGTATGGTTATGGAAAATAAAGACATCTATCTTACGTCTGAAGGTGCACAAAATCTTCAGGAAGAACTCAAGGAATTAACGGGGCCACGGCGCCTGGATATTGCAAAACGTCTCCGTGAAGCCATCTCTATGGGAGATCTTAAGGAAAATGCGGAGTATATAACCACCAAGGAAGACCAGGCTTTTTTAGAGGGGAAAATTGCCGAGCTTCAGCAAATTCTAAAGATTGCAATTATCGTTGAAGGCAATGGCGGCAACGAGCAGGTTAGCATTGGGTCAACAGTTGTCGTCGTTATAGATGGCGAAGCACCGCAGACATACAAACTCGTCGGCATTAAAGAAGCCGATCCAAGAAACGGCAAGATATCGAATGAATCACCCATAGGTAGTTCTCTATTGGGAAAACGTGTCGGTGACACCGCCACTGCCGAGACCCCGGGGGGTGACCTCATAATGGAGATTCAAGAAATTCGGTGAAACACCCGGGAGGCATAGAGACGAAGCATGCTGCGTCTCTAGTAGTATGGTAATAAATGCGTTAGGGCAATAAGCATGGGATATGCCAAAAGTGGCTGACCATTTAGGCCAGCCACTTTTGTATTCTTCGATACAGACGTAGTTCTCCGACTCGTTCAGAAATTATCTAAAGGGTTTCCTAGGTCTTTGCTATTGCTTTTAATTCGATCGTCATGCGTTCGAAGAAGCTTTCTTTCGGAAGTGCCCCCTCCCCATAACTAATATCAACGATACGAGCTTCGACCCTAAGGGAAGCAGTTTCCAACTCAACAACTTCGCCTCCCTCAGCTGCAACCGGATCACCTTTCGCGGCAAGCTGGCTGCGCGTCTCTTCGTCGTTGAAAGTGTAGTTGCTCATTATGATCTTGGTTACGGTCTGAATGTCATTTTTATCAAAGAGCCAAACCTCGAAGGCTGATACTTTCTTGGGATCCCCCTGCCCTATTGCTTCAGCAATACCTACGCCACACTCGCCCAGGAAGTCGCCAGACGCTGGGCTTTCGACGCTGAAGGAATCATCATACAGATCGTCGCCGATCGTGTAGGTAGTACGGAATGTTGCCAACGGCTCGTCACTCGGGATTTCCATTTCAGCTTCAAAACCGACATCATGCGCTGCATCCTCGGGATCAGATGCAAAATCAGATTCAAAGTCATTTTCCCTGGCTTCGATCCTGCGTCGCAGGACGAGCGCTATACCTAGCATCGCGCCCAAACCCAGCGTCCCCAGACAAACCGGCAGTATGTACTTTGATGCGGTGGTCGGTTCCGTAGCTTCAGGAGTCAGTTCTGCCGAAACGGCAGTCGGCTCCGATGATGCGGGTTCTTCATTCGCTTCAGTGGTTACTACAATCAGCACACCTGACGGTGATTCCACGGCCACAAGCGCCTGGAACTTTTGGAGGTCGCTGGGGCTGACGTCGTCAGGGTTTTCGCCTACGTAGCTTAGAATTTCTTCTTTATTTTCGCCGATCGATTCATAGCGTTGAATGGCTAATTCTGCATCTGAATTTACCGAGTACGAATCAATCGCCATTCGTAAGTAATCGACTTGCAGGTCCTCGCGCAGCTGTGAAATGTCAGCGTCTACAAGCTCCACGGGTTGAATCACCCAAGCGTAAAGTAAACCCAGCGCAATTCCGGCAATTGCAGCAACGATTACAGCGAAGGATTTCCTTGTCATTATCTCTTTTGCGTTATCCATGGTCCCTCTTTTCCCTCTATCGCCCTCAACCAAACATTCTCAGGGCTGAAGATACACCACTTCCTGGATTTTAGCTCGACAAATGGAACAAAGCAAAGGTACCGATGCATGATCTATGCCGTATCATCCTCGGCATTAGGTAATTCGCTGCGATCGTATTTCGTTTCGCATGATTTGCACACTACTTGATCACGATTCTCCACTACCAGCAGCCCATTGCAAGCTGGACAGGGTATATTCAAAGGTTGTTTCCAGGAAGTGAATTGACATTCTGGATAATTTGAGCAGCCATAGAAGACGCGCCCTTTCTTGGTTCGTCTCTCAACTAGATCGCCACCGTCATCAGGGCAGCTAACCCCAATTTTCTCCAACCAAGGTTCGGTGTGCCGGCAAGTGGGGAAATCCGAACAGCCAATGAATTTCCCATAACGCCCATGTCGGATTAGAAGAGGTTTCCCACACGCAGGACAGGGACGATCGAGCAATTCTGGCTCCGTCTTTATCTCGGGCATATTCTCGAAGGCGCTCGCAAGTTCCTGTGAAAATGGCTCATAGAATTCGCGGATGACCTCCACCCATTCCCGTTTACCTGATGCGATTTCGTCTAACGAAGCTTCCATTTTTGCAGTGAATGTAATATCGATCACTTCCGAGAAATGCTCCACAAGAAGATCCGTGACAACTTCACCAATCTCTGTAGGATGTAGGCGACGCTTCTCTCGAGTTACGTATCCTCGCTGGCGTAGCGTCGAGATCGTTGGAGCATAAGTTGAAGGACGCCCAATCCCATGATCTTCCATTGATTTAATCAAACTGGCATCGGAATAGCGCGGAGGAGGTTGGGTGAAATGCTGATCTGGAAACACTTCGGTTAGGTCGAGAGAATCCCCTTCGGCCAGTTCGGGAAGTTGTTCAAGTGTGGACGTAAGACCTTTTCCGCCGTTATCTCCATTCTTGGTTTGCTTCTCCCTATCACCATACACTTCCAAGAATCCTGGAAAGCGCATAGCTGATGCCGATACCTTGAAAAGATATTGGTGGTCCGTAGAAAGGCCTTCGATCCCAATCGCCAGGGTGTCGTACTCTGCGGGTTTCATCTGGGAGGCGACAAAGCGCCGCCAGATGAGATCGTACAATTTAAACTGATCTGCTGAGAGATACGACTTGATCCGCTCTGGAGTCCGGGAAACGGACGTTGGGCGAATCGCCTCGTGCGCTTCTTGAGCGCCGCGCGATCGCGTCTTATAGATTACTGGATTTTCGGGTCGGAACTCTTTACCAAAGCGCTTCTCGATAAATTGCCTGGCATCCCTGATCGCATCCTTTGACACCTGTGTAGAATCTGTACGCATATACGTAATCAGACCGTACGAATCACCTTCGCCAACATCAAGTCCCTCATATAATTGCTGAGCGATAGCCATCGTCTTGCGTGCAGTGTAATTGAATCGTCTGGAGGCAGCTTGCTGCATTGTGCTGGTCGTGAAGGGTGCCACAGGTTTGCGAATGCGCTGGCCATGCTTGACGCCGACTACACGATAATCCGCCGCTTTGATATCCTCAACGAGTTCCTTCACTTCCCCCTCGCCTGTTATTTCTGCTTTCTCACCATCCCGACGAGTTAGCCTCGCTTTAAAATCAGGAGGCTTCTGCTGATTGACGAAGCTGGCATCGATCGTCCAGTATTCCTTTGGTACGAAATCGCTGATTTCCCGTTCTCTTTCTACAACCATCCTTAAGGCAACGGATTGAACCCTACCCGCCGAGAGTCGCCCGCGAACTTTGGACCAGAGCAATGGGCTGAGATTGTAGCCTACAAGCCTATCGAGGATTCGCCGTGCCTGCTGTGCATCCACAAGATCCATATCAATAATACGTGGTTCTTGAAACGCCTCTTCAACAGCAGTTTTTGTGATCTCATGGAACACAACACGTTTGACGATTTCGGGTTCGATCTCAGCTGCTTCAATAAGATGCCATGCGATCGCTTCCCCTTCGCGGTCCGGGTCTGTTGCAACGAAAACTTCGGCAGCTTTTGCAGAATCTGCCTTTAAGCCCTTAACGACATCGCGTTTTTCGTTGGGTACCCTGTACTTTGGTGTAAAGTCATTCTCCACATCTACCGATAGCTGAGAGCGCAATAGATCGCGCACATGACCCACCGACGCTTTCACAGAATACTCTTTTCCTAATATTCGCCCCACTGTCCTCGCTTTTGCGGGAGATTCGACGATGACAAGTTTCCCTTTACGTTTGCGTGTTTTTTTCTTTGGTGCTTTACGCTGCACTTCAGGTTTCTCAAGCCCTTCATGCGCCGGTGTATTACCCATCCTATACAATCCTGTATCACAAACTGGACATTTTCCCCGCGTTGCAGGAGTCCCGGAAGACGTAAACGTCGGTTCTGGGCTACCCATTTCTCTTTTCTCTTTGCACTTTACACAATACGCTTCCATATAAAACAATCTCCGTTAAGAATAATTCCCCAGTTTCCGTTCGTTCATGAAATCGACTAAACGCTTCACTTGATCAGCCTTTTCTCTCCGGCAAATAAGCAACACATCCTCTGTATCGATAATAACCAGGTCATCGATTCCTAAAGCAGCGATAAGACGACCCGATTTTCTCTGCTCATCTTGCAGGATCATAACTCCGCTTGTGTCGAGTAAGAGTGTGGCTTCAGAATCGCAAACATTTCCATCCTCATCTTTCTCGAGAACGTTATACAAGCGATTCCAATCTCCAATATCAATCCAGCCCAGGTCATCTGCGGGGATCACGACGACATCTTCCGCCCCTTCCATCACGCCGTAGTCAATCGTGATACTCTTCAATTCATTCCAAACTGTAGCAACTGTTTCACGCTCTCGGTCCGTATCCAAAGCCTTCTGGATTTCTTGTAACCCCGAAAATAGATCTGGCATTTGACGCTGGATTTCTTCTAAAATGCGCTCGGTTCGCCAGACAAACATCCCTGAATTCCAGCTGTATTCACCACTTTGTTGATACTCCCTGGCAATAGCTGCGTCCGGCTTCTCTTTGAAAGCTTTCACGGAGTATGTTTGTAGTCCCCGGTACTTATCTGCTTCATCCCCTTTGTGAATGTATCCGTAGGTTGGATCCGGAACTTCGGGCGTAATCCCCAGAGTAACAAGATGATTATCAAGTGCAGCATCGTAGGCTGCTTTAAGAAGCTCCCGGAATGCTATTTCGTTGGTCATATAGTGATCCGCCGTCAGACAGGCCATGACACTTCCAGGATCTCGATGGTTGAGGTAAATTGCGGCGAGGCCGATTGCTGATGCTGTGCCGCGTGGAGATGGCTCAATAATGAAATTCTTTGGAAGCAGCGACTCCTCTTGTTTCGCTAATATCTTCGCATGATCTTCAACCGTAAGCACAAGTATGTTTGCAGGATCGATAATCGGTAAAATCCGCTCCACCGAAACCTGAAAGAGCGTCCTGTCTCCAAAAAACTTGAGCGCCTGTTTTGGACGCCTTTTTCTAGATAAAGGCCAAAGCCGGGTTCCCCCTCCTCCAGCCATTATCGCAGCATAGTAGTTTGAACCCATGGGTTTAATCCACCTTATATGTCGCTTTCGACTCACGAATTCTTACGAAGTTCATTCCGCCAACCTGCTTAACCCGCCCCTTTAATTCCAGCATTGCGAGCGCTGCATTTACGGTTGACACTGGCAGCGAGCAGCGTGCTTGCAGTTCGTCAACATGAATCGGCTGCTTGCTTATCGCTTTAAATACTTTTTGTTCAATCTCGTCTTCCGGGAGTTGTTCTGCAACATCGTCCTGACTGCTCACAAGATCCAGATTTAATACCTCTAAGACCTCTTCAGGTTTTACTAAAGGGTGTGCTCCAGCTTGGATCAACCGATTCGTCCCTCTACTGCTCGGCTTATAAATATCGCCCGGAACAGCAAAAACATCTCGTCCCTGATCTGCTGCGAAGTCCGCTGTGATGAGCGCCCCGCTCGACTCGCCAGCCTCGATGACAATCACGGCTAAAGAAAGCCCGCTAATAATACGGTTGCGGGGAGGAAAATTGCGTCCCTCAGGCTTCGTGCCCAGAGGGTAATCGCTGACGACCGAGCCCTGTATCGCGATCTTATCCGCCAGGCTGCGGTGTTCAGCCGGATAGATTTTATCCAACCCGGAACCCAACACGGCGATGGTTCGTCCACCAGCATCGATTGCTGCCCGATGGGCAATCCCATCGATCCCTCGAGCGAGTCCTGAGACAATCGATACCCCGCACCCAGCCAGGACATACGCGATTTCGCGCGCAACTGATTTTCCATATTGCGTCGCTCGTCGTGTGCCCACGATCGCTGCAGCCAGGCGATCGTTATCTCCAAATTCACCTTTTAGGTAGAGAAGCGGTGGCGGCAAGCCTATCTCACGGAGCCTGGCGGGATAGTTCTGATCGTTAATCGTAAGTAACGAAAACCCCTGTTCGTAGACCCGCTCAAGTTCCCGACCCAGATCCATCTTTTCACGATTCGATAGGATGGATTGAATAGTTTTTTGTCCTAAACCAGCATTGCGCAATTCCGCCGCTGTCGCCTTCCAGGCAGATTCCAAATCCCCGAAGGCTTCCAGAAGCAGCTTGAAACGTGCTGCGCCTACACCGCTAATTCGATTGAATCCAACCCAGTAGCGAAGATCGTCCCCCATAGTAACTCCTATTCGCACTTAGCTTGCGAAAGCCGGCTGAGAATACCATACCGATTCCGCGGGTGTCAAGTTCCCCCTTTGGAATCACTCAACCCGACCCGATCACAATCACCTACAGCCCCAACCCTCACACGATCAGTGATCTGGATGGTAAAATTCGGTATCTTCATCAATTTCAACGAGAGCTTCTTTATGGAAACCTCCATCACCTAACAATTAATTACTCGCGATTCTACATTTCGATCTCTTCCGGAAATTCCGACATTCTCTTTGTCAGACGAATAATTGGTTCAACATTTTCTTGCCTAAACTCCCACATCAATGAGAAGCGTGAAATGGACAAGCAGCGCGATTTCCAAGACATCATAACGGATAACAGATTGGTGGGCTTGTTGCGCATGATGCGTGGCTATCGCTTCATCTACCTCATTGCCACCATAAGCCTTGCCGTAGCTGCCCTCGCCAGGACGTCGATATATCTATGGCTCCGGTACTTTATCGATGATGTGCTCCCAAGCACTCCAACGTCAACGCGCCTGTTCTGGGTGGGTATGGGCTTTATCGGTCTTGCCCTTTTTCAGGGCTTCTTTACCTTCGTCAGCGGAGCGCTCGCCGCCAGAACTGCAGAGGGAATTGTCCGCGAGCTACGGAACTATTTATTTGACCACATTCAACGCCTGACTTTTACGTATCACGACCAGACGCCTACGGGTGAACTTATTCAGCGCAGCACCTCCGATGTCGATGCTTTGCGCAGGTTCTTCGCTGATCAAATCATAGGCCTCGCGCGTATTCTTCTGCTTTTTGGACTTAACTTTGCTGCGATCTACAGTATAAGTCCGGTGCTCGCGTGGCGATCGATCGTCGTGATACCGCTCATCATCATCCTTTCTTACTTTTTTTTCCGAAAGATCTCTAAACTCTACGAGTCATACCAAGAACAAGAAGCAGTTCTATCGACAACACTTCAGGAAAATCTGAGCGGTACACGAGTCGTGAAAGCCTTCGCCCGCCAGGCTTTCGAGCGAGAGAAGTTCGAGCGCGAGAATTGGGGAAAATTTGTTCTTGGACGTCGTCTGCTCACGATGCACGCCTTTTACTGGCCGTTGTCCGACATCCTCGCCAGTTTCCAAATGATTGCCGGACTTGCCATCGGGGCGTTAATGACAATCGACGGGACCTTATCCATTGGTTCTTATGTCGCCTATACCGGAATGCTAATCTGGATTATTTGGCCGATGAGAAACCTGGGACGCCTCATCGTACAGATCTCCATGGGCGTAGTCTCATACAGCCGAGTTATAGAAGTGATCCGTCAAATTCGAGAACCTATGGATGTCGGTATTTATCCACAAGATCGCGACTCGGCCGGTCAAATTATCTTTAACAATATTGGTTTCGCTTATGAAGATGGTTCCCCGGTTCTTGAAAACATCTCCTTCGAATGTGAACCTGGCGATGTCATTGGCCTGCTAGGACCAACGGGATCGGGCAAGACCACACTCGTCAATCTAATTCCACGCTTTTATGACTACACAAATGGCAGCTTGCAGCTCGACGGGGTCGAGCTTAATGAGTACTCACGGCGTTTTCTGCGGCAGCAAATCGGGATCGTTGAGCAAGAGCCATTCTTGTTCTCAAGGACAATACGAGAAAATATAACTCTTGGCGTCAATCGCGATCTAGCCATGGATGAAATTGAAGCCGCTGCCCGCGCCGCCGCAATCCACGAAACGGTTATGACATTCCCAGAAGGGTATGAAACACTCGTGGGAGAGAAAGGTGTGACGCTCTCTGGCGGTCAGAAACAACGTATCGCCATCGCCCGGACGCTGCTAAAAGATCCTTGTATTCTCATCCTTGACGATTCGACATCTTCCGTGGATACCCTGACCGAAACGGAAATTCGCGAAGCTTTAAACCGATTGATGGAAAACAGGACGACATTCATCATTGCTCATCGCATTCAGAGCGTTATGAACGCCGATCAGATTCTCGTTTTGGATAATGGGAAAATCGTACAGCATGGTGTACATGAGGAACTCATCGCTGAGGATGGAATCTACCAGAAGGTCCACGAGATGCAGACACAGATCGAAGATGCACTTGAACAGGAGCTGACAGATGTCGGTAGTTGAATTCAGAGAAGAAGAATTCTCAACGGAATTCAACGGGCAGACCGTGCTCCGCATCCTGGGTCTCACGAAACCCCATTGGCCCTGGTTAATCGGATTCGTTGTTACAATCGGGGTCGTTTCGGCTCTTGATGCCTATTTCACATTCCTCGGTAAACAGATCATCGATGAGGGCATCCTCGCGGGTGATCGTGTCGCACTATTTCAGATTATTCGGACCTACGCATTGCTCACCATCGTGCAGGTTGTTAACGTCTTTGGCTTCATTTATCTAGCTGGAGTACTTGGTGAGCGGGTCCAATACGACCTGCGCAAGAACACATTCAACCACCTTCAGAACCTCTCGCTCTCGTACTTTGATCGGACACCCGTAGGATGGATTATGTCACGGGTGACATCGGATTCTGAGCGTATCGCGCAGCTGGTCACCTGGGGATTGCTTGATGTAACTTGGGGATTGCTGAATATCGGTACGGCAGTCTACTTCATGTTAGTGATCAATTGGCAATTGGCTTTGATCGTCCTCATGATGATCCCCATCCTCATCATTATCGCAGCGCAATTCAAGAAAAAGATTCTTCTCCAATTTCGTCTTGTCCGAAAAATAAACTCCAAGATAACCGGCGCCTACAATGAGCAAATTGCAGGTGTTCGGGTGATCAAAGCACTCAACCGTGAAGTGAAGAGTCTTAACGAATTCAGTGAGCTCACAACCGAGATGTACAACGCAAGTTATCGCGCCGCCTGGCTCTCGGCGCTGTTCCTTCCTACAGTTCAATTCGTAAGTGCGCTTGCCATCGGTGCGATCGCCTGGTACGGCGGCCTTCAAGTGCCGGTAGCCGGAATCACAATCGGCGGTATTCAGGCGTTTATCTCCTACATCACCTTCATGATGTGGCCGATCCAAGATTTGGCCCGGGTTTACGCAGAGATGCAGCACGCGATCGCTTCCGCTGAGCGTGTCTTTTCACTCACCGACTCGACACCAGAAGTGCAAGATAAACCGGACGCGTTCGATCCCGGAAGTATCCAGGGGGATATCTCCTTCGAGGACGTTGAATTTTTCTATGAAAAAGAAACTCTCATCCTTGAGAATTTCAATCTCAACGTTCGCAGAGGGGAGACCATCGCCCTTGTTGGTCCAACTGGCGGCGGTAAGAGCACAATCGTAAATCTCGTCAGCCGTTTCTACGAACCTACCAAAGGAAGAATTACCATCGGCGGCCAGGATTACACAGATTTCTCTCTTCACGCCATTCACACCCGCATCGGCATGGTACTGCAAACCCCCCACCTCTTCTCTGGAACAGTTCGTGAAAACTTGCGCTACGGGCGATTAGACGCCAGCGCTGAGGAGATCCAGAATGCGGCAGAGATCGCTGGCGCACACGACTTCATTTCCAAGTTGGAAAAAGGCTACGATACCGAAGTCGGCGAAGGCGGTATCTTGCTGTCCGTTGGACAGAAGCAGCTCATCAGCCTAGCCAGAGCCTTGCTCGCCGACCCTGAGATCTTCATCATGGACGAAGCGACAAGCTCTGTCGACACGCTCACTGAAGCACTCATCCAGCAGGGCATGGCCGCGCTCACGGATGAGAGAACGAGCTTCATCATCGCTCACCGCCTCTCCACCATCAAACGCGCCGACCGCATCCTTGTGATCGAAAACGGCAAGATCCTTGAGATGGGCACGCACGCTGAATTGCTGGAAGATAAAGGGCATTACTACAAGCTCTATACCGAACAATTCCGCCGGCAGCTCGAACAAGAACTGGACCCCTTTCAACAAGACTAATTGCCGGCGAGGTAATCCCCCTCTCTATCTTCGCCTCGCTATGGCAATAACTTGAAGGGTTGTGCCACCACTAAATGTTATTTCTACAAAGCCGGGATACAGGGTAGGAATTACAGTGTGCAGGAACTTGACATGCTGAGTGGAGCGAACCATCTCGTTCTTTGAATATATTACTTTTTCCATGCCGTAAACCAGATTCTTCGTCGCACTGCTCCTCAGAATTACATTGGCCAATAACCTGTCATACAGAGTGAAGCGAGAAATCCTTATGTTGATTCCCTTCAGAACGCCAGCTGCTGACAGACTCCATGCATGATGAGATCAGAGCGTAACCCTCTCACACTTTTTTTAGCCGAGAGACTGCACAGGCGATTAAGTCATCTGCGCGCACAATTGCGATACACATAATAAAAGCCGCCTGGCTTTCACCAGGCGGCTAGCGGGGATGACGGGATTCGAACCCGCGATCTCTGCCTTGACAGGGCAGCGTGTTAAGCCGCTACACTACACCCCCGTAGTAAAGAAAAGTATAACGCAAGCCGCGGACTTCGGTCAAGATATATCCATCATTCTCAGAATCCAAGTATGATTTGTGCAGGTTTGTTGGATGATCTATTCAAACCCTGGTTGAAGGGCATTATCAGGTAGCGTATAATCCCTTTTTGAAGCGGAGGTTTAATGGCAGGCAAGAAGGTAAACAAGGGGAAAACAGGCAGCATGACCAGTGCAGAGATCCGGCAATCGTTCCTCGATTTCTTCGAGGTGCGTGGCCATACGATTGTGCCCTCGATGTCACTCGTCCCCGGCGGCGACCAAACGCTCCTTTTTACCAATTCAGGAATGGTTCAGTTTAAAGATGTCTTTCTGGGGACCGGGAAGCGCCCTTACAAACGCGTCGCCGACTCCCAGAAATGCATGCGTGTTGCCGGAAAGCACAACGATCTTGACGATGTTGGCCGGGATGACACCCACCATACATTCTTTGAAATGCTTGGAAATTGGTCATTTGGAGATTATTACAAAAAGGAAGCGATCGAATGGGCTTGGGAACTCCTGACGGTTGAATGGGGGCTCCCGGGCGACAAGCTATGGGCAACTTGCTTTGAAGACGAATTGGGCGAGATCCCACGCGATGATGAAGCCGCAGAATATTGGCGCCAGCAGCCAGGTTTTAACCCCGAGCATTTACTCTTCTTCGGTCGTGAAGAGAATTTTTGGGAGATGGCAGATACAGGACCAGTCGGCCCCGATAGCGAGATCTTCTTGGATCGCGGGCAGAAATACTGCGAGAAGGCAGACGAACCAGGCCATGTCTGCCAGGTAAATGGTGACTGTCAACGCTTCATTGAGCTCTGGAATCTTGTCTTTATTCAGTACAACCGGTCAAGCCCCACAAATATAAAACCCCTTCCGGCAATGCATGTAGACACCGGCTTAGGTTTTGACCGGGTCGTCTCCGTAATCCAGGATGTGGACTCCAATTACCGAACCGACTTATTCACACCGCTGATGGACACTGTCCAAAAACTCGCTGGCCATTCTGAAGCTGATCGCGAGACCCACCTTACACCCTACCGCGTCATCGCCGACCACTCCCGCGCGGCAACATTTCTCATCGCTGACGGGGTTGTTCCTGGAAACATTGGACGTAATTACGTCTGCCGGATGATCATCCGTCGAGCAAGCCGTTTCGGTTCGATGATCGGCTTGAACGAGCCATTCCTGGCAGATGTAGCCGAAACGGTCATCGAGCATTATGGTGACGCGTATCCAGAATTAGTCCGCAATCGCCAGGCGATACTTCAAACCGTGACAGATGAAGAACGCCGCTTCCACCACACGGTAGAAATCGGCATCAATTACCTTTCAGATATTGTGCAGGCAACACTTGCTTCGAAGAAAAAGGTCATCTCCGGTGATCAAGCTTTTAATCTATACGCGACCTATGGCCTCCCCTTCGAAATCACTCGTGACATCGCCCGCGAGAGCAATCTTGACGTGGAGGAAGAAGGTTTCAGGGTAGCGATGGAGACCCACCGCATCGCCTCAGGCTCAGGAGACACTCTCAGCGGATTGGTTGATGATGACATCGAATTCTATCAGCAGCTTTTGGCAGATCTTGTGGAGGAAGGACGACTTGGTGAGAACGGCGTTATGTACGATCCCTATTCCAGTTATTCCGCCCAGGGCGATATCCTTGCGATTATCACAAGCGGTCAAAAGGTTAATTCAGCCTCTGCGGGTGAATCTATTGGTGTGATCTTACCTACAACCCCCTTATACGTGGAAGCTGGAGGCCAGGTATCTGACACAGGCGTTCTTCAACCTGCCAATGGTGAGAACTGGGAGATGCGCATTACAGACACTCGACAGCCAGTTGATGGTTTAATCATCCACTTCGGTGAAGTCAGCAAAGGCAAATTCAAAGTCGGAGCTCCAGCTAAAGCAACCCTCGATAAACAACGGCGTCTGGATATCATGCGCAACCATACTGCGACGCACTTACTGCATGCCGCTCTTCGACAAGTCCTCGGTGAACACGTCCGGCAAGCCGGTTCTCTCGTCGCTCCCGATCGACTGCGTTTTGATTTCACCCATCCACAAGCAATGACGCCCGAGGAAATCGAAAAAGTCGAAGCGTGGGTTAACGAGGCTGTTCTCGAAAATCACACCCTCACAATCATCCACCAACCCCGAGATGAGGCCATCAAGGAGGGCGCGATGGCGCTCTTCGGTGAAACCTACGGCGATACTGTCCGCTCGGTGAGTATCGGCATGGATAAGCGCATCTCGTTTGAACTCTGCGCCGGCACTCATGTAAGCGAAACGGGAATCATCGGACCCTTTCTTCTTATCAGCGAGGGGAGCGTTGCTGCCGGGATTCGGCGGATAGAAGCCTTCACCGGCCGGGAAGCGTTGCGAATGATTCGCACACAGCGCGCCAGCTTGCAGCACCTGGCTGGTGAACTCGGTGGAACACCCGATGCGGTAGAACAAAGAGTCAAGCAATTAATTGAAGAACGAGACCGCTTATTCAGCAAAATCATCACCGTTCGGAAACAGTCTGCGTTCGCGGCCTTAGATCAGCTCACCCCGGAAGATGTGAGCGGAATCTCGCTTCTGACAGGTCAAATACCCGAAGCAGATCCAGAGATCTTGCGCGATCTTGCGGACCGTTTCCGTGCGGAACACCCCAACTGTGTTGTGGTTCTCGCGTCGGTCAGCGATGAAAAACCTTTAATCGTCGCTGCAATCAGCCCGGATCTTGTAGAGCGCGATTTCCACGCAGGCGAATTAGTAAAAAACATCTCCCAAATAATCGGTGGAGGAGGAGGCGGTAAGCCGTCGCTCGCGCAAGCTGGTGGCAAGGATCCTGCCCGTGTGGAAGAGGCGTTGGGTGCAGTAAAAACTTGGATTCAAGAACGCCTGAGTTCTAGCTGACCATCTCTCCCCCTTTCAAAAATTGTGAAAACACAAATTGTCTATCTAGAACCTCACGATGATTACAACTCCGTCCGCGATAAATTAAACTGGACACAGGCGCCGCGCGTCATCATCGTCTGGCCAGGACGCGGGAGAGTGCTCTCTCGACGCTTCGATCTGGTAATGCTCCAGCGCTACGCTCGTAAACTTGGAATCCAGATCGGACTTGTCACGCTCGATCCTGATGTGCTGCATCATGCCGAAGCTCTTCATATTCCCACTTTCGAATCCCTCGAGCTCCAATCCGAAAAAGCCTGGCGAGTTCGAGGTGAACGAAAAATCTCCAAACCCATATCTACGGCAGAATTTTCTTCTCTGCAACCGGTAACGAAGCGAACTTCTAAAATTTCTTCCCAAATGAATCTCGCCTCGCGAATCGCGTTATTTTCCGCTGGCATCCTGGCTATTTTGGCCCTGGCAATCCTGCTCATCCCGCAGGCGGTGATCACAATTCAGCCTGAGGCAATGGATATTCTCAAGACCTACTCCCTTGGATTAGATTTGGAACAGTCAGAAACCATCACGATTCCTACTCACCTTCCGGCTCAACAAGTCCAATCGGTATTAGAAGGCCAGCTCCGTCTACCAACAACCGGAAGAGCCGCCCAACCAGATCAACCTGCTCGTGGCGAGGTCATATTCACGAACTTGACGGACCAGAGTCTCGCAATCCCGGCAGGCACGACAGTTCGTACGTTCGATCCAACTGCGCCGCACTTCGTAACTCAAACACGTGTAAACCTTGATGCGGAGAAAGGATCGCAGGTCATTGTTGAAGTGGTCGCCTCTTTACCAGGACCTGATGGTAACGTTTCCGCGGAAGCGATCCAGGCAATCGATGGGACTCTCGGATTATCCGCCTCCGTTTCTAATCCAAGCCCAATCACGGGCGGCTCGCTCCAGGTTCGAAGTGCTGTATCGCCGACAGACTTGGTTCTCATTCACTCGGAACTGGAGGACAACCTTTTCGATGAGGCACACCAAGCCTTGCTAAGCCAGGCACAGGAGGATGAGAAACTCATCCCAGGCAGCATTCGAGTTGTCGAAACTATCGAGGAGAGATTTAGCAATGAAATCGGAGATGCAGCCGATTCGCTTGGATTAATATTGATATTAGAGTTCGAGGGGCTGGTATATTCCCCAGATCAACTGCACTCTGCTATGAATTTCGTTGTGGCCG
>SOJU01000072.1 GCA_004376465.1 Anaerolineales bacterium
TGTTGACGAACCGCCTTCTGTCATGGTATCATCCGGCGGCCTTGAGACCGCTCTAGTGAGTACTGGGCGGCATATGTTTTTCTCGGAGGAGAACAAGATCAGCGCATCACAATTTAGAATAAACAACCAAATTCGAGCTAAAAACGTGCGCCTTATCGGCGCCGATGGCAATAACATCGGCGTGGTAACATTTGAGGAGGCGTTTGAAGCCGCCAGGACGGCAGATCTTGACCTGGTCGAAATTGCCCCAAATGCCGACCCGCCTGTATGTCGGGTGCTTGACTTCGGCAAGTTCCTCTACGAGAAATCGAAGAAGGACCGTGAGTCAAGGAAGGCGCAAACTAAAGTTGAGATCAAGGAAGTACGGCTTCGCCCGAAAACTTCCGAGCATCATCGGTCATTCAAAGTTCGAAACGCAAGGCGTTGGTTGACCGAAGGAAAGAAAGTCCGAGTGCGTATCCGCTTTCGTGGGCGCGAAATCACATTTCCCGAGATCGCACTCGAGGATTTACAGGGCATCGCGGACGAACTCTCCGACGTCGGAATCGTTGAGCAATCCCCGACGATGGAAGGCCGCACGATGCTCATGACACTGGCGCCGGGCAAACCGAAGCAGTAGCCATTTTTGACAACCAGGTTCGTGTCGATCGACAGCGGTACCGTCCGCGGGGTTTGTGCCCCACAGGCGGGTCGCAAAGAACGAGATTATCTTTATTAGAGGAGTAGGATTGTGGCCCGTAAAGCCAAGAAGAAGGGGAAATATAAACTCAAGACGCATAAAGCAACCGCCAAGCGCTTCCGTTTAACGGGTTCTGGGAAGCTGGTGCGCACTAAGGGAAACAAGAGTCACCTGCGCCGAAAGAAATCCGCCCGTTCCAAGCGGTTGTTCTCAAAAATGCTTCCTGTAGAATCGAAGGGTATCGCCAAGCGCGTTCACCGCTTGGCTCCCTACCTGAAGAAGTACAAATCCAACCCGAACGCCCGTACGGGGGGCTCTTCCAAATAGCCTACCCATTGTTGTGGCTGTTGAGTGTATGCAACGGGTGTCCTAGAGACATCGGCGCTCAGTGGTCCACAGGAGAGTGAAACGTGCCACGAGTTAAAGGCGGTACCATCACACGCCGTCGCCACAAAAAAGTATTAAAACTTACCAAGGGAATGTACGGCTCACGCAGCACCTTATATCGTCGCGCCAACGAGGCTATGCTAAAGAGCCTGTGGTATGCATATCGAGATCGTCGCACTCGCAAACGCGACCTGCGTCGTCTTTGGATTGCTCGCATCAACGCCGCCGCACGCCTCAACGGAACTACCTATAGCCGTTTGATCTACGATTTGAAGCAATCGGGTATAGGTTTGAACCGGAAGATCCTCGCCGATCTTGCGGTTCGTGATCCAAAGGCTTTTAGCGAGGTTGTGAAGACTGCAGCCAAAGGGTAGCGAATAACTTCAATCTTATTCATAAAAAGGACGCATCAGCGTCCTTTTTTGTTCATCCCAAAACGTTGGAAACGCACCATAAGTGCGGATACCTCAGTTTCAGGAAGGGCTCCGCACCACTAAATGTCATTTCGAGCGAAGCGAGAAATCCCTGTGCTGATTCTTTTAATGGCGCCAATGGTTGAAATGATAACCACGCTTAAACCTCTCGCAGGTTTAGAACCTACGGGAGGTTATCTAAGTTTTAAGCCCGGAGGTTCAGCTCCGGGCGAAGTGGCGCAACACAAATCCACTTGATCAAAGCGCCCAGTGGCAGTGACTGACCGCGGTGATACAATCAACCGCAGGGGAACAATAGAGAACTACCTGGAGTGTTGTATGACAACACGGGTCTTGCAGCGGGCGCTACCCCAAGGGCGAAAACTCCGCGTAATCCACGGCGACGCGGAATGATTACGTCGACGTCCAATCAACGCGTGCAGTGGGTGCGAACGTTGCAAAGTAAGCGGCGCGCTCGCATGCGTGAGGGTCTCTTTATCGTTGAGGGTACTCGACTAGCAAACGAGGCTGTTTCCTCCCGCTCACCCGCTAAGCTCATTCTATACACGGACGCAGTCAAGCAGGGCGAACAGCGTCTAATAGAGGAGTTGATCAATCTAGGCGCAGAGGCCGAAGAAGTTTCTGAGCGGGTTATGAAGGCCTGTTCCGATACCGAATCCCCTCAAGGGCTTCTTGCAGTTCTGCCCATTCTCTCTTCTACACCTCCTGACAAACTAAGCCTGGCGCTTGTCGCAGACCGAATTTCCGATCCAGGCAATTTCGGAACGATCTTGCGCACTGCGCAAGCCGTGGGCGTCGATGCAGTATTCCTCAGCCCGGGCACAGTCGATCCCTATAACCCAAAAGTTGTGCGCGGCGCCATGGGGGCACATTTCCGCCTCCCCATTATCCAGGAGCAAATTTCTGAAATCGAGGAGCACCTTGGCGGAGTGGATGTTTGGGTCGCTGAAGTTGGCGTGGGACCTCCATACTACGATGTGGATTGGCACAAGCCATCCGCGATCGTGATCGGGAGCGAAGCCCACGGCCCCAGCGATGAGCTTCGCTCCATCGCCCAAGGCAGCACGCACATTCCCATGCAAGGTTCGACCGAGTCGCTGAATGCTTCTGTCGCCGCTGCGGTCATCCTATTCGAAATTGTCCGAACGCGAGGAGAAGAATGAGAATTCGTGCGATCACCGGCTTCATCGATCCGGGCTGGCCAATCGAGACTGAGTTCATCGCCAAAACAGCCCAATGCCTGAAGGATTGTCGATCGGCGCTTCAGGACGCAGGCTTTGAGGTCCAGACTCTGCGTATTGCTACGCCGCCGCCTTCGGAAATGTCAACCCCGGTTACGCCTGCCGAGCGACCAGACCTGGCTCGCCGGCTTGAAGCGGAAATATTCATTCAGGGCATCGATTATGCGGCGATAGGGCCCGTCCTTCCACATGAGCCGGATGGTTTTCGTATACTACCAAAAGTGTTGGCGGCAACGGATACGGTTTTCTCCTCTGGACTCTATGCGGATCCAACAGTCGGGCTGTCACTCACCGCGGCGCGGGCGTGTGCCCAAGCCATCCACGAGATATCATCCATCGGCGACGACGGTTTTGGTAACCTGCGCTTCGCCGCGCTGGTCAATGTGCCCTCAGGCGTCCCTTTCTTCCCCGCAGCGTACCACCGCGGCGGACCGCCCTCAGTTGCGATCGCTACCGAATCGGCCGATCTCGCGGTCAGCGTTGTCAAAGACGCGGATTCGTCCCAATCGGCAAAGAAAAAACTGATCGCTGCAATCGAGACGCATGCAGCAAACCTCGTCCGAGTCACCGATGCCATCGCGAGCGACCATGACTTTCGCTTCCTTGGAACCGATTTCTCCTTTGCCCCATATCCTGAAACACAACGCTCGATCGGCACGGCGCTCGAGGCAATCGGAGCATCCTCTTTCGGTCAATCAGGCAGCGCAGCAGCGGCAGCCTTTCTTACCGACTGCCTTGACAGCGCCCGATTCCAGCGCACGGGCTTTTGCGGACTCTTCCTTCCTGTTCTGGAGGACACCGTCCTAGCTGCGCGCGCCAGCGAAGGGATCCTTACAATTTCCGATTTGCTGCTCTACTCCACCCTTTGCGGTACCGGTCTAGATACAATCCCACTTCCGGGCAATGCGAGCATAGAAGCATTAACCGGGCTTCTGCTCGACCTCGGCGCAATCGGCCTGCGCCATACCAAGCCACTCACAGCACGGCTCATGCCCATTCCCGGAAAATCCGCGGGGGACGATGTTCATTTTGATTTCCCCTACTTTGCGGACAGCCGGGTTATGCTGCTCCCTGATGCGCCTCTCACCGGTCTTCTCGACAACTCTGACATGCTCGACATCGGCCCCTATAAATTTGAATGACATCACTAAAGACACTCAGCCGACCGTGCAAGGATAAAGGTCAAATATCACAATGGACCTGCCCGCTAATTTAAACTCATCCCAGATCGAAGCGGTCACCGCTCCACTAGGGCCGGTTCTAGTGCTTGCCGGACCCGGTTCCGGGAAGACGCGCGTCCTGACCCACCGGGTAGCCCAGCTCATCACCGCAATGGGGGTAGTGCCGCGATCGATCGTCGCCGTCACCTTCACAAACAAGGCTGCAAAAGAGATGAGTAAACGGGTGCAGGAGCTGCTTACACATGACACGAAAGCAGGGGACGGACTACCGAACCTGGGCACCTTCCACGCGCTTTGCGCACGCATCATCCGCCAGGAAGCCGATTTTCTGCCGCTAACGCGCGACTATGTAATCTATGATGACTCCGATCAACAGTCGTTGGTTCGAGAGGCAATTAAGGATATGCGACTTGATCCTAAACAAACTCGGCCGGGCCGTATTCTCAACGCAATTTCCAAAGCGAAAAACGAACTGATCGAGTGGGAAGACTACAACACCGACACGTACGCAAATGAAGTCGTACGCCAGGTGTATGAGCGCTACCAAAAGGCTTTGCTGACGAACAACGCCCTTGATTTCGATGATCTTCTTTTCTGGGTTTATCGCTTGCTGCGAGATCACGATGATTTACGAAGCGCTTATCGGCGCCGTTTCCAACACCTGCTCGTCGATGAGTTTCAGGATACCAATACTGCGCAATATTCGTTGCTGCGTCTGTTGGCGGGGGAAAGTCCAGATCTGTTCGTCGTCGGCGATCCTGACCAGTCGATCTACCGCTGGCGAGGGGCTGATTACCGCAATGTGCACCGGTTCCAAGAGGACTACCCTCAAGCGCGCACGATTCTCCTCGAGCAAAACTATAGATCAACCCAGACCATTTTGGATGTTGCCACCGCGGTGATCGACCGCAACCCTGGTCGTCAGCGGAAGATGCTATTTACGGATCGGGGCTCCGGTACCCCCGTCGTCCTTCACGAATCCTATAACGAAAATGATGAGGCTGATTACGCAGTGGAGATCATCTCCACCCTGACCTATGCTGGTGAGGCTGACCCTGGAGATTGCGCCGTGATGTACCGCACAAACGCTCAATCCCGAGCATTAGAGGAAGCTTTCTTGCGGGCCGGCCTATCCTACCGCATCGTTGGGGCACAGCGATTCTACGGCCGTCGAGAGATCAAGGATCTAATCGCATACTTACGCCTAATTCACAACTCCGTCGATCGCGTCAGCCTGCTACGGGTGCTAAACACACCTCCGCGCGGCATCGGCGCAAAAACCATCGAGCTCTTGCTTGAGAGTTCCCGGAAGCGCGATGTCGATCCAGCGGAGATCCTTTTCGCTCTTGCCCGCGACAAAGATCCTGCCTTGATGGACATTTTCAACCCGCGTGCTCGACGCGCGCTGGTCAGCTTCGCTGATTCCTGGCTTCGTTGGATCGAGATGAAAGAGAACAGCGGGCTGGTCTCTCTCATCGACCTCATCCTCGAAGATACCCACTACCGGGCATACATCGATGATGGAACAGAGGAAGGTGAAGCCCGTTGGGAGAACATTCAGGAACTGCGGCGGGTGGCCTATGAGTTTGAAGACGTTGACCTGGCATCTTTCCTCGAAAGCATCGCCCTCATCTCCGACCAGGACACCTTGTCCGAGGAACAGAACGCGCCCACCCTGCTAACCCTGCACGCCGCAAAGGGGCTGGAATTCCCGGTTGTGATCATCATCGGACTGAATGATGGTGTCCTGCCTCACCAACGCTCCTTCGGTGACCCGGAAGCCATGGCAGAGGAAAGGCGCCTGCTTTACGTTGGTGTTACACGCACCAAAGATCGCTTGTATCTCCTGCGCACATTTCGCCGCCGCATCGCTGGCCCTTCCACTTTGAGCGAAACATCACGCTTCCTGCACAGCATTCCACCAAAACTCCTGGACGGAGATCTCCTTAGCTCCCAGAACTGGGAACAGACTTCCTATAAACAGAAGACCACCTGGGATCTGTCCCCGATAATCCCGCTTGAGCCTCAATTTAAACCGGGCATGCGTGTTCGGCACAAAGTCTTCGGCGAGGGTATCGTTATGTCAACGCGGATCGACCACGATGACGAGGAGGTTAGCATCGAGTTTGAGGAGATTGGAACGAAGCACCTTGACGCCTCGATGGCGCAATTGGACATTCTTGATGGTTGAATTTTTTATGATATAGAGAACAATGTGTTCAGGTTTTCTCTTTACGTTGCCTACCCATTCTTTACCTCACTGGAGATTAAGAGATGAATATCTTCTTAACGGGAGGCGCGGGTTATATTGGATCCGCTGCCGCCGCAACTTTATTACAGGCTGGACATTCAGTGACCGTTTTCGACTCCCTGGTCACAGGACATCGGGAAGCCATCCCGCACGAGGCCCGGTTTATCCCGGCCGACCTCGGCGACCGTGCCGCACTTGATGCTGCACTAAACGCGGAACAATACGACGCGGTGATGCATTTCGCCGCATTCATCGAAGCCGGCGAGAGCATGGATAACCCTGGAAAATATTTCCATAATAATCTAGTGCTCTCAGTGGGCTTGATCGAGGCCTGTATTCGCACCAGCGTGAAGCGCTTCGTGCTCTCCTCTACCGCGGCGGTATATGCCTCGAGCGACCAACCCCTCTCGGAAGGGTCGCCACTTGGTCCATCAAACGTGTATGGTCAAACCAAGCTGATGATCGAGCAGACTCTCGAGTGGTATCGCCAGATACACGGCTTGCGCTATGCCGCGCTGCGCTACTTCAACGCCGCTGGCGCTCTTCCCGATCGTGGCGAGGCGCATCAGCCTGAAAGCCATCTCATCCCACTTGTCCTGCAGGTCGCCCTTGGCCAGCGGGCTGAAATAAAAATCTTTGGCGATGACTACCCCACACCAGATGGCACTTGCATCCGAGATTACATCCACATCGCCGATCTCATCGATGCTCACTTGCTCTGCTTAGAGGCGCTCGATGACCAAGACCGTTTGGTGTACAACCTTGGGAACGGGTCCGGTTACTCCGTACGCGAGGTTATTGAAGCATCCCGGCAGGTTACAGAACAAGAGATCTCGGCCCTTGACGCTCCCCGGCGGCCTGGCGATGCCCCCCGGCTCGTAGCTAGCTCCGAAAAAATCCAGCGCGATCTCGGTTGGTCACCTAAGTACCCAAAGCTTGAACAAATCATCGCCAGCTCCTGGGAATGGCACAGGACCCACCCACAGGGTTACAAAGACACAAACTGAGTAATAGCGGGGGGGGGGAGGGAGAGATCGTGGCCGGACAAGTGGGTGGTCTGGGATTCGCACTAGGAGTTGGTCTTGGTTGCGCCCCTTGATTACTGCCCATTGACCTATACTGCATATCACGAGGGTATAATCTCGAGGTGAAATCACCGAAGAAACGTGCGACCGAAGTTCGCTCTCGTCTACTAGAGACCTATGGTCAGCCGGTCTGGCGTGATCCACTGCCGCCTCTCGACGAGTTGGTCTCCACAATCCTCTCTCAAAATACAACCGACACAAATCGCGATCGCGCTTTCGAAACCCTTCGGGGGCGTTTCCCCACCTGGGAAGAGGTGCGTGATGCAAAGCCGCCAGATGTTATTGCCGCCATCCGCTCCGCAGGTCTTGCCAATCAAAAAGGACCTCGCATCCAGCTCGCCCTGCAACAAATTACCGAGGAGCGCGGGGATCTCAATCTTGACTTCCTGGAAGATCTGCCGCTTGAAGAGGCGAAGGAATGGCTGCTTCGTTTCAAGGGCGTCGGTCCAAAGACCGCGGCCATCGTGCTGCTCTTCTCACTCGGCAAACCGGCTTTCCCTGTAGACACACATATTTACCGCCTGACAGGGCGCCTGGGCTTGCGTCCCGATAACATTACCGCCGAGCAAGCACACAGTCACCTCGCAGCACTATTCGATCCGGCGATGTATTATGATGTTCATCTCAACCTTATCCGTCACGGGCGCGAGATCTGCCATGCCCGTTCTCCACAATGCGAGAGCTGCACATTGAGCGATATCTGCCCTTTTTATAAAACGCGGTACCGGGAAAGCACGAATGAGTAATTCACCAAAACAAACGGCTCCTACCGAGAACTTGAGTAAGGTCCGCCTCGCGCTGGAAACTCTTTCTGTAAATTGCGAAAGTTCACAAGCTGCAATCGCGCGCGACGCGCTGAATGCTCTCGAGCAGGTTGAGGGACACCAAGGCGCAGGTGAACAAGCGCGCCTGGCTGCGCTTTTCAAAGTCTGCCGTGCGTTGGGGTCATCTCTCGAGCTAAGCGATGTATTGAGCGAGACGATGGATTCGGTTATTCAACTAACGGGCGCGGAGCGTGGTTTTCTGGTGCTCGTTAACCAGGAAACCGGCGAACTAGCGTTCCGTGCAGCGCGCAATTTCCAACAGGAGAACCTCAATAAGAACGAAATGGAAGTCAGCCGTTCGATAATCCAAGAGGTCATCCATTCCGGCGAGGGGTTTTTAACCACGAACGCGCAGGTCGATGACCGCTTCTCCACACAAGATTCGATAACTCTGTTTGCGCTCCGCTCCATTCTCTGCCTACCTCTGCGAACGCGCGGCGAAGTTATCGGCGTCATCTATATTGACAACAAGATCAAGCCCGGCGCCTTCAATAGAGATGATCAGGAACTGCTGGAGGTTTTCGCTGTTCAAGCAGCAGTAGCCATTGAAAATGCGCGCCTTTATTCCCAGGTGGATGCTGAATTGGCCAAACGGGTATCCGAGTTGGAAACGCTTCGCTATATCGACAAAGAACTCAACACCGGCCTTGATTTCAAGCGCGTTTTAGAGCTCACGCTGGAATGGGCTTTGCGCAGCACAGGATCAGAGAATGGATGTATCGGGCTTCTGGACACAGCCGGTTCGCTGTCCATCCTCGCCGGTGACTGTATAGATGATTTAATGGACGCTAGCGATCCGCGCCTCTCTCCAGCCTTGCATCAGGGTCATGCGGTTATATTTCAACAGGATGACAATTTCAAAGCCATGATCGTGCCCGCCCGGCGCGAGGAGCGCACAATCGCACTCATCGGCGTTAGACGGAGGGAAAAAGCCTACTCCAAGGATGAGGAGAGCTTCCTCTTCCACATTGCTGAACGCGCCGCCCTCGCGATCGAAAACACACGCCTTTTTGATGCTGCCCGTGCAGCGGACGATGCCAAATCGCAGTTTATCTCGATCGTAACCCATGAACTAAAAATTCCAATGACCTCGATCCGAGGTTACGCTGATCTCATCAAACAAGGTACGGCCGGTCCGGTTACGGATCAGCAATTGACATTCCTTGACACAATTCGCTCTAATGTAGATCGTATGGCCGATTTGGTATCTGATATATCCGATATCTCGCGAATTGAAACCGGGCGACTCCAGATCGACCTTGCGGCCATCCCGATCGGCGATTACATCTTTGAAATCGCATCGGGTTTCCGTCCCCAATTCGACGCCAAGAAACAATCTGTTGAATTTTCCATCGAAGATAGCCTTCCCATGGTGCAAGCAGATCGAAATCGATTGGCTCAAATCCTGACCAACCTGCTTAGTAATGCCAATAAATACACGCCCGAGGGCGGATCCATCACCATCACTGCTTCGCTCTCCAATAGTTTCATTCGAACCGAAATTCGCGATACGGGCATCGGATTAAATGATGAAGATCAGGCGAGGCTCTTTACACAGTTTTTCCGCTCCGAGGAGCCAGCTGTACGGAATGAGATTGGCTGGGGCCTTGGTCTGCATGTAACCCAGCGACTCGTCAATCTCATGGGCGGAGAAATTGGCGTTCAGAGCGCACCCGGCGAGGGCAGCACTTTCTGGTTCACGCTTCCGGCGATAAAATAAAATACTTGAAATCATACATTATGAGCAAAAAACAAAAAAGTGAGCGCTACCACCTGCTTCTATACCGTGAGGTTGTAGGCCGTCATGCACGGAAAGCGCTCCTCCTCGCCTGTCTTTTCCTCGGCTTGTGGATTCTCGTAGATAGAGGCTACGCTCACTGGCTTGAGCGCGATACACAGCGTTGGCTCTTCGCTGGCGGACTCGTCGCTTTCGCTTATTGGTTGTTTGCTCGTTTTGGACCTGGCTTGGCATATGCACAAGCCCATCACGACCATCTTCGCCTTCAGACGCCAATATTCCGCTTGAACATTTCCTACCGCCGAATCATCAACACCCGTCCGGTCGTCTTTGGCAAGTTGTTTCCTCCCGAAAACATGCCTCGTCGCGACCGGCGTCCATTGAAGCCCTTCCTCGGTGCTACCGCTCTGGGCATAGATCTGCGCGGGTGGCCGCTGCCCACTTGGTTGCTTCGGCTCTTTCTGAGCCGTTATATGCTGGCAAACGACCAGATCGGCTTCGTCCTGCTCATCGATGATTGGATGCGCTTCAGCACTCAACTAACGAGCTTGCTGGGCAATTGGCGCGCTTCGCGTCAACAGCGACCACCGGGCCCTAGCTTTGGGGCCTCCGACCTGCTTTCCGATTGACCCCTCCATATCAACGGTTCCAATCGCTCTCTTTGACACGTCACTGCGCTGAGGTCTATACTCGCGTTTGATTCACTGAAGAGCGTAAGGAGAGAAACATGCCGCTTAATATTACCTGGTACGGACACGCCGCCTTTGGGCTCGATGTAGATGGCGTTAAGCTACTCGTGGATCCTTTCCTGAACGACAACCCCGCTGCAGCGGTAAAAGCAGATGCGGTTGATGTAGCTTTCATCCTCATCTCCCACGGGCATGGCGATCATGTTGGGGACGCCGTGACAATTGCCGAACGCACCGGTGCGATCGTTATTAGCACTTATGAAGTTGCTTCCTGGTTTGCTAACAAGGGCATCGAGACGCATGCTCAACACATCGGTGGAGGTTTCCACTACCCTTTCGGTTACCTCAAGCTGACCCAGGCCCTACATGGATCTATGCTCCCGGATGGATCCTATGGCGGAAACCCAACAGGGTTCCTGCTCACTACATTAGGTGATGAGAAGCTCTATCTCGCCTGCGATACAGGACTTTTCGGCGACATGCGCTTAATCGGGGAGGAGGGAATCGATCTGGCAGCCCTACCTATCGGGGACAACTTCACGATGGGCCCCGTCGATGCCTTGCGAGCGGTCAAGCTGCTTGAGCCCAAACACGTCATTCCGGTGCATTACAACACCTGGGAGCTTATCGAGCAAGATCCTCACGCATGGGC
>SOJU01000222.1 GCA_004376465.1 Anaerolineales bacterium
TCCGGGATCAAGCGGAACATCATCGGGCGGGACACGTTCTCAATCATCGCGTAGTGAAAAAGGCCATCGTCGAAGATAGCATCCGGGGCGACATGGAAGCCGCCGCCTTCCCTGGGTCCGTTGCCGGCGACGAACATGAGGACATTATCATCGATCTCTTCCTGGTCCGTAATGATCTTCATTCTGGGCGCGTGGTGGTGGAGAAAGATCGTTTTAATCACCGCCCAGAGATACATCGTGAATCCCTGTAACCGGGAGATTTGATAGGAATAAACCGTAACCGCGGCGTCAAAGCCGATACCAATCGTATTGTTCCAGTACTCTGATCGACCAGAACCATCCGTGACCAAGCCTATGTCGATGGTCTTTGTCTCCCCATTGAAGACTCGCTCGAGTGCGGCCTCAATTTCCTCCTCGACTCCGACATTTGCGGAAAAATCATTCCCAGAGCCAATTGGCACTGAGCCGAGTAAGGGTCTCTGATCTTCAGGGACTCGCATTAAACCGTTGACAACTTCATGGACGGTGCCATCGCCACCAACCGAGACGACGATATCAAAGCCATCCTTCGCAGCCTGCTCCGCGAGTTCGATTGCGTGGGTGTGGTATTCGGTTGTGGACCATTCTGCACCGTCGTGTTTATCGAGTATGTGCTGCACAGATGTTTCGAGATCCGAGGACCGGCCCCGGTCAGCACGGGGATTGAAGATCAATTTCACACGAGGGCTCATGGATGTTTTCTCCTAGTTCATTAATATTAAACGCGGATCGTTGTTTTTCGGGTTCAACGTACTCTCAATTTAATGCAGGTGGCTAGTGGAGAGGGCAACAATCGGGTGGTGCTCAACTGAAATTAAAACCATCACCTTGTGATTTACAACACCAGGTGGCCGTTTTCGATACTGATGCCCATGAATCACACATAGCAGTGACGACCTTCATGCGGGGCTTTATTCTGTAGTTGTACCACCATGGTAGCTTCCAGACCCGCACCGCGCCATCCCTTCTTATAAAAGTGCGATTATTAAATAACCGAGATTATAGCCCAAACTTGCTGTGATATTTCATGAGGCAGGTGTGAGTTGGATTTTTTAAGCGTATCGCTGATTGACTCTCGGGCGCGAGGTGTCTAAAGTGAAGGTGTAATGAGCCTCAGGCCATCTATGGGCTGCACGTCCCAGTAAGCCGTGGCAACCTCTGGCCAATCTGACTGATCCCCAGCAAGTTACGGCGATCATGATGAATGCGCCGACCGACTGGAGGAACGCCCTTTCGCTGCGGCGAAGAAGTTGGGACCAACCGGCGAACGCGGCAATGCCGGCCGCCCGCTGAATGGCAGGGGGCTCACCCCTTTAATAATTCTTTCAAGGATAAAGCAAAGAACTTGTGAAGGAGAAGCTCCCATACGGGAGCTATATTTTCATCGTGGCTTGAAAAAACTAAACTCTTCGGGATTTCATTCCCCAGGCTGGAGATCTGGATATCAAGAATTTCTATAATGTGGGTTCCGCTGGGGAGATACCTTTATCGGCGGGCACACGAAGCTTGAACCAGGCCGGGATGAGAGCAAGGGAACCAAGGAGTGCAGTGGCGAGGAACGGTATCTTGGGATTGGTGGCTTCCCAGATCTGGCCACCAATCCATGGTGCAGGAAGCGCAATCAGGCCAATGAGTGCGGGTACCACAGCATAGGCAACGCCGCGAAGATGTGCGGGTGCTCCACGAGCGATGAGCGCATTATAGGCCGGGTCTAGAAGTGCAGCGCCGATCCCCATGATGACCCATGAGAGGGCAAAGCCTCCGAAGCCTTCTGCGAGGATGAAAACAAGGAACGAGGAGAGGAAGACCGCCGTTCCAAGCATGAAACCGTTCCGTTCGCTCGATTTGTCGGAGAGCCACCCGCCGATTGGAGCAGCGATGAACAAGGCGATGCCGTTCACCCCCTCAAGCATACCAATACCCTGCTTGTTAATTAGGCCAATATCGTTCAGGTAAACCGGCAGAAGGTTGGAAGAAAGATACACAGCGAAAACTCGGATGCCATCCGAAATAATAATCCAGGTTAACAACCCCCCAGCGAAGACAATCGGGAAGATATGCGTAAAGGACTCCCTGAGAGACTTAAGACTGGGCTTTTCCGATGGCGCGGAGCTCTTCATTTCCTCTGATCGTAAAAGGAACATAAAAATGACGGCGGCAATGCCATAAAGAAAAACCGCGGCGAGGAACATCGTACGGGACCCGTAGTTCATTGCCAGGAAACCGCCCAAGGGTGGGGTGAGGATCCAGGCCGCAGCGATAAATGATCTACTGAGACCGAAAATGCGGCCGCGAGTCTCCGCAGGGTAAGTGTCGGCGATATAGGCTCGGAAGGATGGTTGGATCAAAGCGGTTGCAACCGCCAGGATCAAAGGACCGATAAGGGCTACTTCCCAGCGCTGTGCGAAAGCAAACGGGAGGTATCCGAGGATCCCCGCAAGACTCCCGAGTAAGATCGCCCGTAATCGGCCGATCGAATCAGATATCCAACCTCCGAAAATCCCGAGCACTAGAGGCACAATCATCGCCAGGGTGAAAAAAAGCCCGACCTGACTGACGCTCGCTCCGATTTCGCGCAAGAAGACCGGGATCTGCACCGCGGTCATCACCCGCGTCGCCTCGGCAAAAGTGAGTCCGATGAGAAAGAGGATCATTTTACGAGGGAGCAACGGTTGTGTTGATTTATTCATATGGAAGCTTCGTGTCCCCCTTTGAAGCAAGATGCGGAGGTTTTTCTCTATGTGAGATTTGGATCAACCCACACATGTTTCAAACAATACTTGGTAGACCCCCCAATTCTGCCACGAACTTTTAGGGATTGCAAATGGAGTATACCAGCGGTTTTGAAGTTTGATTATCAACTGCAGCGTTTATCAGCTCTGCAATGGTATCCAGGTTGCATCCTCTCGGACGATGGAGAGCTTAGGCAGCGAAATCGAGAAGATCTTTTAACTCTTCTATGACGATCTGAGGGTCTTGAAAGTGGATTCCATGGATCCCCAGTTCACGCGCTCCCCGGATGTTTTCATCG
>SOJU01000247.1 GCA_004376465.1 Anaerolineales bacterium
CCAGCGAAGTCCGGATCAGGGAGATAGACAAAGGATCCGTCTGCGTCAAGTGTCACACTTCCGTTGGCGGGGGTTTCGCTCAGTGATACTGTGAGCGTGTCCCCATCCGGGTCTTCGTCATTGCCCAACACGCCCGGTGCCGGAACGATGAGCACCTCATTGGCCATCGTCTCGTAGGTATCGGATGCAGCCGTTGGGGATTGATTCACCGGTTCAAGAAACTCCCACCAGAAGATTGCCTTCGCCACCCCACCGCGTTCAAAGTAGGCAACTTCCACACTGTGAGAGCCGGACAGTTCAACATCAGCGGTGTACGTCTCGCTGGCGTTGCTCGAGTGCCATTCATCGATCGTGAGGTTGTCATCGATTGCAACGCGAATGCCGTCATCGGCCTGCGCATAAAAGCGGTATGTCCCGGGCTCGAAGTCCACGACACGGCTCCAGAGCGCCGAAAAGTCATCTTTCGGTATGCCGAGAGCCGGAGAGTTTGATCCCCAATCGAAATCGATCTCGTCAGCGGTTTGAACCAGTGCCCACTTGCTGTCCATCGTTCGGTTGTACCAGTAGGTGGCGACCCATCGAGCATCGTTCTGGATCGAGATCTTCTCTACGTTGAGGTGAATGCGTGCATCGCCCTCGCGTTCAAAATATTCCACCTTTAGATCGTGCTTCCCCTCGGTCATCTCCAGGTCAACCACGACGGTTCGAACGGACCCATCGTCCCACTCGTCGATAACCAGGCGATTATCTACCCACAGGCGTACGCCATCATCCACGCGGATGGAGAAGCGGTAAGTCGCGGCGTCGAATTTCAGCCTGCGCGTCCAACGAGCGGAGAAGTTGTTGATGGAGAAACTTGATGAGGGCGACTTGAATTTCCAGTTGAAGTCGATATCTTCATCGTTCCTTACAAGATCCGGATCTCCTTCGAGTTTTCGATTATCGAAGTATTCTCCTCGCCACTCTGTGATTTCTGGTTCAACGACGATCTTCACCCAGAAGGGCAAGTTAGCACTGTCGCCCAGGCCGAAGATGTCGCCGTCCGCGTTGCGCAGCATCCAGTATCCCCAATAAGTCCCGTTGTCGCTCGGCGCCTTGAGATCGACGGTTAGGTCCACAACCTGCCCCGGTTCGACATCACCTCGCATCGGAATTACTGATGAGCCGTTCATTCTGTACCCGGAAAGGAAGATTAAGTCATAGTCACGCGTCCAGGTGCAATCGCCGTTGTTGCGTATGCGCCAGGTCTTGGTGAACCAGTCGCCATCTTCAATCCGCGTCCCATCGGTGATGGTTACATCCTTAATGTAACCGACGGAATCGAAGCAGCTTGGTACCGGCGCGGTTACGGGTATCGGCTCCTGAGTTGGTGCGGCAGGACTGTTGAGAAAATCCCAGCCGAAATTTACGCCATCCAGGAAGTCACCAGACTGGACCGTGAGGATGTGCATACCGCTCGCGGGGTTCGTCCAAATGCCCGGGACCAAGGAAGCTGGAAAGTGGCTCTCTCCGAAGTTGGCTGAAATACAATACTCTCCGGGCAGTAAACCCTCAAAGGAGTACCTGCCTCCGTAATCCGTTGTCGTCTCGGCTAAGCCGAAGGATGGGCAGGGACCAAAGCCTAGTTCGATGTTCACATCTGGAAGGCTCGGTTCCCCAGATTCCAGAAGGCCATTGGCGACGAAGTCCCCTGTGGCTTCGCTCCTAACACAACCTGGAGGAGGGTCTTCTTCGCTGCTCGAGTTGGCACACAGATCGTGCCAAACAATCCCTTCGATCGAAGCGGTCCCCACAGGTGTTTCCGTGGGGAGAAGGGGTTCAGGTGTACCGTCATCCGGGCCTCGAAAATTGCACGCAGTAAGTACAAAGATAAGGCCTATCAGGCCCAACCACGCGACTAGCGGATGACGTTGGGAGATGAACCAATGTCGATTATGCTGCTGTTTTCCAAGTTTCACATTCTCATTCATCGCAAGCTCTCCTCTTTCAATGTCATGACCAGTTGATCAAATTGAGATATGTTTCTCCCAATGTTCCGAGTTGACATGTTTCCCCTCTTTCACCGCTGAAGCTTTGCTCCAGAGCCTTCGGTATAGAATTCCCTACCACTTTTGTCCGGGCATGCTTCATGAGCGCCTTTTCCAGGACCTCGAGGTCAGATGAGAACAGCGGTACACACTCGATATCCTTTCTTTTTAATGCAGCCATTTGCTCTTGTTTGACCAGACGACGGGCGGCGTTCATTCGTTCCATCTCATCCCTTCCATCAGGGTCAAACCCAGAGTAGAGAGTCTGAAGCCCATATAGGAGTCCCAGCACGAAGGCTGATCCGCCAGCTAGTATCAGTATGGATGTTGCCTGTTCCAAGCTCATGCCTTCCTCCTAAACAAATGTGTGAACTTCAAAGCGCCTATAGCTTATGGGGGAAGTTGGGAGGTTGCGCCCTGCAACAGACCCAAATTCATGAGAACCAGGTGATGGGTTTTTATATGGTCCATCTGGACAGGTTGATTACTGAGCCCCTGGGGGATGGATATTAAAGAGAGAGGGGATAAGATCTAAGACGACGCTATGACAGGCTATGGGGAGAAATTGTCCCGGGAAAGGATGACGTCTTTAGATGCGAGCATCTTCTAGATCAATGACTTATCTATATGGAGGAAAACCCCATTTTCGGGAGGTTCCCCAAATTGTGAGGGAGTACGGTCAAGCACTGCAGATAGCGCCGAGAGAATTCGAGGCATATACTAAATACGTGAGAAACCGCACAGTTGGTCGTTTATCCGTGATGTGCATTAACAGCAAAAACCAATTCGCCCCAGAGATCTCGCTATGAATATGAAACGGAAAATTCTATTCCTGGCTTTTGCATTATTCGGGTTGTTCCTATTTCCTCTCCGGACCGCAGCGCAGTCCAGCACCATCCGCTTTGACCGTTTGACGGTAGAGGATGGCCTGTCTCAGAATGCGGTCCTCACCATCGCCCAGGATGGGAGGGGATTCCTCTGGTTGGGAACTGAGGATGGGCTGAACAAATATGATGGTTATAAATTCACGGTGT
>SOJU01000027.1 GCA_004376465.1 Anaerolineales bacterium
ATGAGAATTGACACAAAGATGAGCAAAGAGAGCCAGCCCCATGGCCGGCAAGAACTATAGATTTTATGTGCTTTGCGGATAAAAGTTCTCATCAATATGTGTACTTCGTTCGCTTCGAGTTTTTTCCCGGTCTAGAATGCTATTCCGACAACCGTGTTGCTTCAATCATCCTAATGTCCTCGCTAGAACTAGAATAAGCTCAGACTTAATGACATGTTATTGGCAAAGCTCTTTAATTCTACTCAGCAGTGCCATAAAGATTATTTTAGCAGGCAAGATTCTTCGTCGCTCCGCTGCTAATAAAGACGATGCAGGATCAGCCTGAGTAGTTCCTAATTCTTCGTATTTTTCGGTGCATTTTCCATGCCAAACTCGTTGTTATTGCCTGCAGAAAAATATTGAGGTAATGATCTCCGCACATCTCTTATGTAGCACAGATATCCGATGTGCTTTCTTTTCTCAACCCAGGACCTTTTCATAGATAACCTGGCTACTCTACAGTGCGATTTCTACAGGGTTTGTTAGTTCATTGCCTCAACAATTATCTACCCCATCAGGATGGAGTTCACAATTTGCTGCACGTCAATGACGTTGACATTCCCGTCGCCATTAACGTCAGCCAACGCAAAGATGTCAGGATCTAACTCAACTCCTAAGAACACATTAATACAGAGTTGGACATCCACGATGTCGACCTTTCCGTCTGCATTGACATCCATAGCTTCTGGCGTGTTTGTTGGCGATGGCGCATTATAAGTCGGCGATGGGGCGAGGGATGTTGGAGATGGCGTGTCCGTTGGTGTCGGTGTAACTAGTGTTGACGTGGGCGTAACCGGTGTCGGCGTAGGTGTGTCGGGTGTCGGCGTGGGCGTAACCGGTGTCGGCGTGGGAGTCTCTGGTGTCGGAGTAGGAGTCTCCGGCGTCGGCGTCGGCGTCGGTGTAGGAGGAGCGACATACCAACGCGTATCATCGGTCCATTCGGGTCCGTTGATCACTCCACCATAGAACCGCTCGCCGTCGCTGGGACCTCCGGTGAAGTCAGATGTATCATGGATCAGGTCGCCGAATCCCTCATCTAGCTGATAGAGGGCGACAGTGTTCTCGTCCGCTGAGAAGCGATCTGCAGGGACCATGAAGTCAGCGCTGTAGCGCAGGGCATTCGAGAAGCGGATTTCATCGATCCAGCCGCTGAAAGAGGGGTGCTCAGATGAACTCCGGTGTTTTTCGGCGCCGATCACGAGGTAGGGATCGCTATTTATGCACGGTTGATCACCGCTGATCCCGCACAGGTCCGGTGGAATGTAATCATCGGGGTAGGAGACATCTCCATCTGGACCATCGCCTTCCGCTTCCAGCACACCATCAACGAAGAGCTGCATCCATCCGTCGGAAGAACTGCGCTGCAGTGCGAGGTGATGCCAGATCCCGTCTGCAAGATTGCTCGTTCCGCAGATTGTAAGATCGCCGCTGCTGTCGCCGGATACACCGAAGACCAACATCTCACCGGCTACTGATGCACCAAAGCCTCGATCCTCACCGAAACGATCACGATCGAAGAGCATATTCCCGGCAAGCCAATCCTTATTCTCGCCGCATGTGATCTCGTCGGCGCTGTTCTCTCCGGGCAGCGCCTTCATCCACCACTCAAGCGTAAAATCCTGCGTTCCGATGTCGACCGGGGGTCCAGGGCCGCCGTCTGATGGGTCATCGATGGGGATCGTGACCCGGTTCTCCTCGTCGTTGTAAATCCCATTGAAGCGTAGAGAAAACCCTCCGGGTGGGTTCCATACCGGCTCAAGAGCTGCGGGGTCGTAATAGAAAAGCAGAATCTCATCCCAGGTCCAGCTGTTCAAGGCCTTATCACGGGAATCCCATTGCCCCATGCAGTCCGCGCTTCCACATTGGTAATCGTAGGCACGATATTGCGTCAGAATAAACTGTGAATCGCGCATCATCAGCCAGTTCCAGGTAAAATCGACGGCTAAGTTTGTACTCTCATACTCAACCGCCGGGTTGTAGACTTGATCACAAGTGCTGTCATAAACATCGGCATCGTCCCACTTACCCCCGGCAGCGATCCAATACCATGCATACATCTTGGCTGCCATCGCTCCAGCCCTCAGGGATTCCCCCGGCCATGAAGCCCACCATTCATTCGGGAGTACATGTTTTACGTATTCCTTGAAATCGACAACTTCGACGGTGTACGGAATGGAGGTGTTGCAATAAGGATCACCAGTCACGCGAACTCGAATTGTGTGCGGGATGGGGAAATCGCCAGGCGCGCCAATCGGTCCACCAGCCTCGGCTGCCCCCATCGCGGCTATAGACTCGGGTGGCAAGGCTCGCTCATTCGACGGCGGCGGGATGACGATCGTAACCGGACTCTTCTCCAGCATTGCCTTGATAATCAAGGTCTCGTCGCGCAGAACACGCACGTCCTGTAAGGTCCAATCCCCGAAATTCCCGGCGGTGATATGGACCTTCACCGACACTACAGCATCGTCCAGTGGGATCGTTTCCCAGGAGAATTCGCCCGCTGAGTTCGTCGTGGTCTGCAGTCCCAGGAGGGGGACGGTGACTTGTGCATTGGGAATCGGAGCCCCGGTAGCTTCGGCCGTTACGACCCCTCGAATCGTCGCTGAGGAGAGTGTCTGAGCAGTCACAGAGAGGAAAACTGGAGTGAGGGTTGCCAAAAGAAAGACCGCAGCGAGCACTGCGCTCAGGAATTTGGAGCGGTTTCGAAGATCTGGGAAGTTCTTAACACGATTCATCATAAGAATTGGCCAGGGTTGGTAAGGTGATAATAAACAAACCCATTAAAGCGTAAAATTTGATGGATCGATGAGTGCAATTTGTTTGCCGCAATACCCCTTGAGTCTTTCCTGTATGGGGCATCCTGTCAAGAGCCCATGGGTCACGTCATCACCTGGTGGTTGTGTGATGCACCCACCCTCCTGCTCCAAATTGACACGTAAAATCCCGCATGGTATGATTCCTGACAACAATTCAATAGCCCCATGACACTCTTATCCAGAGAGGTGGAGGGAACGGCCCT
>SOJU01000153.1 GCA_004376465.1 Anaerolineales bacterium
TCGAAAGGAGGTAAGCGGCTCCTCCCCACCGCAAGCAGTGGGGTTTCCGCCGCTATGATTCTCATGAAATGATATGCACGTCAATTCTTCCATTTCATCTTGCCGATCAATTTTCATTTTAATATATACTTCGTGACCTAAAATCTCTTTTCCAAAAACCCATATTCACCAGGAAAATCTCGATCTGGTTCAGGTCCTTTAGAATATTCTTCCACATGTTAGGCTTAATAACTCCTGCCTAGAACCTTCCATAGTCAGACCAATGTCAACAATGTCTTGTAGATTTATCGACCGCTTGGCGAAAATCACTCTCCCATAAGCAATCAGGGATTTTGCGGCTTTCAAGAACTTTGCGACTTCTTCCTTGCTTGCAATCATACATATACTCCGTCCCCTCGGGCGCCATAGTGACCTCCTTTTAATATCACTAGATATAGGACCTAGGATATATATATCATATGATATGCTTATTGGTCAAATAAAAACGGTTCGTTTCCTATCTGTTGGCTTTGTTCCATTAGATAAAGTTTTACCGAGCAGCAATGGAAGCGCAGGCTATCATTCACCCATACGCAGGCGGACATCGATCGCCTGCGCGCCACTTCCCACCGCCTGTACACGGAGAGGGTTAATTTCGAGCTCTATCACTTGAGGGTTCTCTAGCGCTAGTTGACTGATTCGGAGGAGGCTTTCGATCACCGCTTCTCGATCTACGGCTGGAGTGCTTCGATAGCCTCGCAAGCGTCGACCAGCCCAAGTCTGATCAACCATTTCTTCCGCCTCGGTACGGCTCAGCGGAGCGAGGGCGAAAGAGACATCTTTCAACGCCTCGACTTCCGTACCCCCGGCACCGAACATCAATAGAGGCCCAAATTGCGGGTCGCGCACAAAACCGACGATCACATCTTGCCCCGTCGGGACATAAGCCTGCACCATTACTCCCTGCACCTCGACTCGCGGAACCGAACTGCGCACGCGACGCAAAACGGAACGATATGCATCCTCCACTTCTGAAACATCTTCTAAATCCAGTGAGACTGCTCCAGCATCGGATTTATGGGTGAGGTCATACGAATCCGCTTTGAGCGCCACAGGGAAACCTATCTCCTTAGCGGCACTCGCAGCATCCTCAGCGCTGGTCACTTCCTGATGTTTAGGAATAAGAATCCTATAAGCGTTGACGATCCTCGCGGCGACATCCGCAGTCACGAACCCTTCCGCTCCAGAACTGGCTTCTTGCAAAGTGGACTCTACTACCCCCTGCTTGACATCATCGAACACGACCACATTTTCGGTTGGCTTTATTAGCTGGTTTGAGCGTTCGTAGAGCACACGCAAGGCAGAGGCTGCACGCTCCGGGAATCGATAATCGGGAATGCGTGCGCCCCTGAAGAGCCGGGCGGCATGTGCGATAAGTTCCTCGCCCATTAACGCGATCAATACAGGTTTCGTCGCTGTCTGGATCACAGGGATGATTGCGCCTGCGACTTCTGCTGCAGTCGTCACCGGTGGAGGCGGCAGAATCACGATGATTCCATCTACGCCATCATCTGTTAGCAATTGGCGCAAGCTGTCGGCGTACTCGCGCGGCCCAGCCCCCGCCAGCATGTCGACGGGATTATTCAAACTAGCCGCACTTGGAAGGAACTCACCCAATTCCCCCCTGGTATGGTCAGTCAGTTTCGCTAGCCTTAAACCGTTATCATCCAGCGCATCGGCGGCGATAACGCCCGGTCCACCAGCGTTGGTGAGCACAGCCATGTTTGGACCAGAAGGCGGTTGACACCATGCTAGAGCTCTCGCCCAATCGAACATCTCTTCACTATGCCGGGCCCTGATCACTCCTGCTTTACGAAATGCCGCGTCGAAGGCGACATCTCGCCCGGCAAGCGCGCCGGTGTGAGACACTACCGCTGCACGTCCCCCCTCAGAGCGTCCGACTTTAATCGCCACGACCGGCACATCCAACGCGACCTTCCGCGCTTGCTTGATGAAGTTTTCTCCGTCCCCAACCCCCTCAAGATACATTGCGATTACGCGTGTATTCGGATCAGCCGCAGTCGGCGCCAGGAGATCTCCCTCATTCAAATCCATCTGGTTGCCCAAACTCAATAATCGGGACAATCCAAAGCCTTGACCACGCGCCCAGTCGATCACCGCTTCGCAAATAGCTCCCGAGTGGGACAGAAAGGCGATATCGCCCTTAATAGGTCCTGGAAGCGGCAGGAAACTCGTATCAATCGGAAGATGGGTATCCAGATAGCCGATACAGTTCGGCCCTAAAACACGGATGCCGTAGGACTGGGCGATCTCCATGCACTGTTGCTCGAGGCGAATTCCTTTCTCGCCTGTTTCACTAAACCCGCCCGATCCCACGATCGCAAAGCCAATCCCCCGCTTACCGCAGGCTTCCAACACTTCTGGCACCGACCGTGCAGGGATCATGATCACAGCCAGGTCCACCGGATCAGGAACGCTTCCAACATCGGGATGTAGCGGTCGGTCAAAAAGGTACCCGCCGCTGGGATTCACGAAGTGAATCGCGCCGGGGTATCCTGAAACAACCAGGTTGCGAGCGACTCCATAGCCCAATTTATTTGGATTCTGGGAGGCACCGATAACAGCGACCCCTCTGGGAGATAAGAGACCCTCAAACATTTATAAACTCCGTCTGTCCTTGGTAATGGAATTCCACATACAATCTTAGCAGACCTCATCGACAAAGACACCTTCGCGATGCACGTGTTCAATATCTACCCATGTTATAATCGCTTCATCCATGAGAAATGGTGGATTTGGAGGCTTGGTGGATGGTTGAAGTCGAGATAGACAGCATTCGAGTTAGCCTGATGTCTCAACAGCGGATCGTTATCCTGAAGGAGCGAAATTCCGAGCGATTCCTGCCCATCTGGATCGGCCCCTACGAAGCTGAGGCAATCACGCTCAGCCTACAGGAAGTTGAAGTCACCCGGCCCTTAACGCATGATCTGCTTCGCAACATCCTGCAAGAACTTGGCGCAGAAATCATTCAAGTTAATATCACCGCTCTCCGTGATGATGTCTTTTACGCTCGAATTATCGTAACCATTAATGGCCGTGAAATCTCAATCGATTCGCGCCCTTCAGACGCCCTCGCTCTCGCGGTTCGCTCTCACGTTCCCGTTTTCATCGCTGAAGACGTCATGAACGAAGCCGCATCCATTCCCGAAGAAAACATCGAAGGGGAAGAGATCGAGGGGGAACCCGATGAACGCTTGGACGTATTTAAGGATTTTGTTGAGACGCTTAACCTCGATGATCTCGAAACTACCGAAGATGACGATAAGGAATAAACCAATTCATCGACTTTAAGTGCGCTCGGTCCAACTTTTCACTACTGCGCATCAGGCATCAGAGCGCAATCGAAATCTCTCCATGATGTTCACGAGAATTTGTCAAAAAATATGAGTGATCAACCACAACCTCCTAAAAGCATCTCTCCATCCGGTGATGGCCGTCCGACTCAGGAAATGCCGCACGACCGCCAAGCAGAAGAAGCTGTGCTCGGATCTGTGTTGGTGAACCCGGAGGTTTATTTCGACGTCGCTCATTTTCTTTCAGTTGAAGATTTCTTCCTTCATCGCAACCAGTGGATATGGGAAGCGTTCACCAGCCTGCAAGAACAGCGCCTCCCGGTCGACATCCTTACAGCATCCGAGGAGTTGGAGCGCCAGGGACGCTTGGACGAGGTCGGGGGTCCAGCATACCTGACAACGCTTATTAACAACGTTCCATCCTCCCTGCATGCCGAGGCATACGCACGTGTGGTGGAAGAGACCGCCACCCGGCGCCGGCTCCTGGGCGCCGCGGCTCAAATCGCGCGTCTTGCATATCAAAGCGGGACGACTATTGAGGATGTCGTTAACGAATCAGAGCAATCGATTTTCGGAGTGAGCGAACGTCGCCTCGCTCACCATTTGCAGCCGATCAAACGGGTTCTTAGTTCTTATTACGACCGCATCGATTACCTCGCCCGACACCAGGATGAGACCATCGGTGTGCCGACCGGCTTCATAGACCTGGATCGTCTTCTGGGCGGCATGCAGTCGAGCGACTTGTTGATCATCGCCGGCCGACCAGGGCAAGGGAAATCAGGCTTCTGCATATCGGCAGCGAAGAACGCCAGCCAGATCCACAAGAAACATGTTGCTTTGTTCTCGCTGGAAATGTCAAACGAGCAGCTCGTTCAGCGACTGCTCTCTCAGGAAACCTCGATCGATTCACAGCGATTGCGTATGGCAAACCTACGTGATGACGAATGGCCCCTCTTTACACAAGCCGTAAGCGCGCTAAGCGACACGCACATTTATCTGGACGATACCCCGGCCATCACACCTCTGCAGTTGAGGACCAAGTGCCGCAGGTTGCATATGGAAATCGGGCTAGACCTGATAATCGTGGATTATCTCCAGTTAATGACGGGAGATTCCAGGATTGACAATCGCGTTCAGGAGGTCTCCTACATCTCACGGAACTTAAAAGGTCTGGCCCGTGAGCTGAACGTGCCCGTACTAGCAGCCGCGCAATTATCAAGGGCTGTAGAATCCCGGCGTCCGCCTCGCCCAATCCTTTCCGACCTGCGCGAATCCGGGAGCCTCGAACAGGATGCCGATGTCGTGATGTTTATATACCGTCCCGATCAATACGAGGAAGATACGTTAAAACAGAACATCGCCGAGATTATCGTTGCCAAGCATCGTAACGGACCAGTCGGCAGCGTGGAACTCGTATTCCGTCAGTCATTGGCGAAGTTCGAAAACGCGGCGACACGCCAGGTCGACCTGGCCGCAGGCACGTGAGTGGGCAGAGTCATCCCTGATCCTAAAAACGATATCGATGAATAAAACCGAAAGTTTCACTGGGTTTCCAGAGGGGAAACTTCCCCTCACCCCTATTCCCAATACCTTCTTTAGCGAACTCCTCCCGAGGATCGATCACCTCGGCGAGTTCAAGGTCACTATTTACGCTTTCTGGGCTCTGACCCAGAAGGAAGGGCGTTATCGATACATCAGCCTGGAGGAGATGGCTGCCGACCAGTTGCTGATGGAGGGGTTCAAGCCGGAGACAATGACACCGCTGGAAATGTTGATCGATGCACTGGAGCGGGCTGTCTCTCGCGGAACCTTCCTGAAGGTGAATGTCGAATTCGATCAGGGAGAGGACAGCTATTTCTTTCTCAACAGTCCCAAAGGGCGAGCAGCGATCGCTTCAATCGAAGCAGGAGATTGGCAGCCCACAGGGGATCCAGAAGCGCCTATCTCTCTAGCCCTCGAGAGGCCCAACATCTATACTCTCTACGAACAGAACATCGGCCCGCTGACGCCGATGATCGCCGAGCAGCTCCGCGAAGCGGAAAACGAGTACCCGCCTGATTGGATTGAAGAGGCTGTCCTTATCGCGGTGACGAACAACGTCCGTAAGTGGCGTTATATCGAAGCTATCTTGGAAGATTGGCAGAATAGAGGCAAGGATGAGCGAAAAGATCGAGGAGACTCTGAAAAGGCTCGCCGCCGCTACGTCGAAGGAAAATTCGCTGACTTCTGGGACACAGCAGCAGACGAGTAACCACATGGATTCATCACAGCCAAAGCACTTGATAGGTGACCCGGATTGCCCTCACTGCCAAGGTCAGGGTTATTTGCGCGCAGATCTCCCCATTGATCATCCGGATTTTGGCCACCTCCAGATTTGCACTTGCAGACAAGTAGATGTGCACGAGCGAATGCATGCGCGTCTGTTCCGCATGAGTCAACTCGACGAGCTCCAGCACCTCACTTTCGATTCTTTCAACCCGCATGGTCGGGTGGGGCTTGGTCCTCAACAGCAGGAATCGCTTGAGAGAGCATTCAACCAGGCTCATACATTCTCAGAACAGGTAGAAGGATGGCTTCTGATCCAGGGCGGGTTCGGATGTGGGAAGACACATCTGGCCGCGGCGATCGCCAATAACGCCGTGGGGAACGGCATTCCTACGCTCTTCCTGACGGTACCGGACCTGCTCGATCAACTTCGTTATTCTTACTCGGACGAAGAAGTCACGTTTGAAGACCGCTTCGAGCAAATCCGCTCTGCTCCGCTTCTTATCCTGGATGATTTCGGGACGCAAAGCGCAACCCCGTGGGCGCGAGAGAAGCTCTTCCAAATCTTGAACTTCCGCTATATCAACCAACTGCCCTTGGTTGTGACGACGAATCTCGCTATAGAGGAGATTGAGGGGAGAATGCGCTCACGTCTCTCCGACCCGGAGATTGTCACCTATGTGCGCATTTACGCTCCAGATCATCGCCGCCCGTTCGACGATACGGGTCAACACGAACTCTCATCTCTCTCCATCCATGGCCATCAAACCTTCGGCACTTTCAATCTGAGGAAGGATGAAAAGCTCCCCGCGAAGGATTTAAAAACCCTCGATCAAGCGTTTAAAGCAGCACAGACATTCGCCGAAGAACCCAAAGGCTGGCTTGTCCTCATGGGAACTTACGGATGCGGTAAGACACACCTGGCCGCATCTATTGCTAACTACCGTGCTAGCCACGGTTTTCCCGTCATGTTCGTTGTCGTGCCCGACATGCTCGATCACCTTCGGGCTACATTCAGTCCTGATAGCATGATTTCGTACGATCGACGATTCGATGAAATCCGAACTGCGGATCTGCTCGTCTTAGACGACCTGGGAACGCAGTCGATGAAGCCCTGGGTGCGCGAGAAGTTGTACCAACTCTTTAATTACCGGTACAACGCGAGCCTTCCGACAGTCATAACGACCGCAGATGCTCTTGAAGAGATTGATCCCAGGCTTCGTGCCCGAATGGGTGATCGCCGGTTGGTGACCGGAGTTGGTATCACCACGCCCTCCTACAAGGGAAAAACAACCAGGAGACGTCCTAAGCGTTGACCGCTATCTCTCGTGAATGGTACAATGCGGCTCGATGCCCCCATCGTCTAGGGGACCAGGACGTAGCCCTTTCAAGGCTAAGACCGGGGTTCGAATCCCCGTGGGGGCACCAGGCATCACTCCTTGCACTCGAAACTGATCTCGAGTGCTTTTTGGCCTCTATACAATCACCGATTCGAAGCGAGCATCTCTCAACCCCTCGCCCAAACCCACGAATACTCCATGAACAATCGCCAATCACGATTTGAACAAGGTAAAAACACCTTCCCTTGTTAAATAGGAAATGGGGCTGTCCACACTTTTGACAGCCCCATTCCTAAATTCAACAATAAACTAATTTACTTTTTTGCACACCGCTCGATCATACGGATTAATTCTACCGAGTCGATGTCTTTCATCATATAGCAAATCGCGCCAGCGCGCAGTGAAGCATCCTCTTCCCATTTTGTCGGGTAGCTCGTCAATACGGCTATTCGCGGGGAACCATCCATCGCTACAATCGAACGGAGGATTTCCAACCCCATCCCATCCTTCCGCTTGACCTCGAGCAGTACGATGTCGGGCATCTTCTCTCCGACATCTTGCATTGCCTCTTCAACATCTCCCGCATGGCCGATGACGCGTAGGTCCGCCGCCTGGTCTAAACGTTCTGCCAGCGCTGATCGTACTGTGACGTGTTCGTCAATAATATAAAGCCTAGCTTCAGACAATTCTATCCTCAAGCCACCCTTCAAGCGCTAGTATAGAACGGCATCAAGGACTCGATAAGTGATACCTTTCCTGATGTATTTTGCAACCTGTCACGCAAAAAAGGAATGTCGTCTTTAGAGAGGATGCGTTAAGTCACTCATACTGCGTTGTCGAGCGAGGGGTTGTGCTGGTGAGCCGGTCTTGAGGAATTCGCACAGTGACGGTGGTTCCCTCTCCAGGACTCGAGACAACTTCGAGCTCACCGCCGAGCTGCCTGGCCCGCTCCTGCATATTCGACAGCCCGTGACCGAGAAGATCAGGTTGAGATTCAACTTCGAAGCCATGGCCATTATCGATAATCTGCAAAGTTAGATCGCTCTTCGAAGATTGACGCAGGCTCACTAAAACTCTCGAGGCGCGCGCATGTTTGGCCGTATTAGCCAACGCTTCCTGGGCAATGTGGAATAGGACTTCGGCTGGTTGATCCTGGATATATTCAAGTGCATCCTCATCAATCTTCAACTCCACATCTACCAGCGTGTTAGCTTTGAACTCCCGGACCAGTCGTCCCAGCGCTTCTGGTAGATCGTCGGTGCGAATCCTGCTGGGTTGTAAATCGAGGATATAGGTTCGAATGTCCCTGATCACCTTGTTCAATCCATCGATCGCCTGCTCTATGCGGCCAGCAACCTCTGGCGCCTTATCCTCAAAGGTAAGTCGAGCGTATTCCATACTCAAACCAATGGCATAGATCGATTGGATGATCCCATCGTGCAAATCCATACCAATGCGCTCGCGTTCCTCGAGCACAGCAACCCTGCGTGCTCTTCGGTATAGCCTGGCGTTCTCGACTGCGATTCCCACGCCGGCGCCAACTGCTCCAAGCAAACCTACCTCGCGATCTTCGACCGGCCTTGGCCCTTTGAAAGCCAGGCTGAGCACACCTGTTACTTTTCCAGGAGCAATCAATGGTGCGCAGACCAACGTTTTATACCCGCTGTCCACGACCGCTTTGCGCAAAAAGTGATCATCCTCGCTAATATTTTCCGTCCACTTTGGACTACCCGTAAGCGCCACTTGGCCAATAACCCCTTCGCCAATCCGAAATCGATCGCTCTCCCAGAAAGCGTCTGACGCCCCACCAAGATGGATCGCCTTCCGGTATACACCTTCAGATTCTTCCAGCAGAAACATCTCGCCCGCATCCGCGTGGAAGATGTTCATCACCCTGCCCAGCATCACTTCTAACAGACGATCCAGATCCATGGAAGAACTGACGGCCGTAGCCATGGAATACATCAGGCCTAATTCTTCATTCCTCTCCGCCAGCTGACTTTCATTTCCAAGGACTTGTTGATACAGGCGTGCGTTTTCGATTGCGGCAGCAGCATGCGCGGCAAGCATCTCAATCAAACGTTGATCCTCAGCGGTGAATTCGGATTCGCCGATCTTTTCGGTGAGATAGATCTGTCCAATCGAGCGGCCATAAGCTTTGATTGGGACACCGAGGAAGGAGTTCATCACAGGGTGGCCTTCTGGAAAACCAACTGACTTAGGGTGGTCGGCAATATTCGCCAGGCGGATGCTCTCCCCGGTGCGCAACATTTCTCCGATGATGCCATGCCCTTGCGGTTGATGGGAAATGCGATCGTGCTCCTCCGCGGATAGCCCTTCCGTGATGAAGGTGCTTAACTCGCCATCCCCGGTAGGAATCCCAAGAGCAGCATATTTTGCATTGGAGAGATCACGTGCTGCATGAATAACGCGGCGAAGAACCCCGTCGAGTGAGAGGTCGGAGACCAAGCTCAGCGTTGCCTGATGAAGTGCCTGAAGTTCCGAGTCGGGGGTTGCGACTTCGTCGGTGGATTCTTCAGCTACTGTGCGGATGTTTTTTCCGTGGCTCACAAATATTTAACCTTGTATGGGATTGTACCCCACACCAATACCAAGGTAAAACCCATCCATAGGATGATGCAATTAACAATTTGATCGGGTGTGTATTTTACATAACTACATTCGTCAGCTAATCTTGAAGGGCAAATCGGGTGGAAATCCAAGTTCCCTGCATGTAAAAAGAACCTGATAGTTTTTGCCAGCCCGCAGCGTGTATTAATCTCGCTCAGTTCGATACGACATAATTAAAATGATGACATCTACTCAAACTTCACGACTCCCTGGTTTTTATAAACTAACCATCGATGAGCGGTTAGAACGCGCCGCTGCAGTTGCGGGTCTGGATGCAAAGACCAAAGCTGCTTTTGAGAGGCTCGGTGGGCTGGAAGCGGATCAAGCCGATCATATGGTCGAAAACGTGATCGGTGTATTCGGACTCCCATTGGGTGTGGCAACCAACTTCCTGATCAATGACCGAGAAATTCTCGTTCCAATGGCGATCGAGGAGCCTTCGGTCATCGCCGGCGCATCATTCATGGCCAAGCTCGCGAGGGGTGGTGGCGGTTTTCACGCGGAGACCACAGAGCCGCTCATGATCGGTCAGATACAGATCATGGATGTGCCTGATCTCGAAGCAGCGAAGGCCAAGATACTCGAACACCGCGATGAGATCCTCGCCGAAGTAGATCGAGTTGACCCAATGATCCTCTCCTTAGGCGGCGGTGCTCGCGACCTTGAAATTCGTATCCTTACTGAGACACCCGCAGGCCCGATGTTGATCGTCCATTTAATCTACGACACTCGAGACGCAATGGGAGCGAATGCGATCAACACCGCCGCAGAACGCCTCAGCCCAATGCTCGAATCGCTAAGCCAGGGAAGAGTACATTTAAAGATTTTGTCTAACCTGGCGGACCGTCGTCTGGCGAAAGTCACATGCACCATCCCAACGGCTGCCCTGGCTTTCGAAACATTTTCTGGCCCGAGCGTTCGCGACGGCATCATCGAAGCCTGGGCTTTCGCTGAAGCCGATCCGTATCGGGCTGCCACACACAACAAAGGGATCATGAACGGCGTGGACGCGGTAGTCATCGCCACAGGCAATGATTGGCGGGCGGTGGAAGCTGGCGCACATGCATACGCAGCGCGCTCGGGTCGGTACACATCCTTGAGCAAGTGGGGTGCGGACGAGGCTGGAAATTTGGAAGGATCCCTCGAGCTCCCTCTTGCCGTCGGTACTGTCGGCGGGGCAACGCGTGTGCATCCACTTGCAAAAGCCTGCCTGGCCCTTATGGGAGTCGAAAATGCACGCGAGCTCGCACAGGTGATCGCAGCCGTAGGACTGGCACAAAATCTCGCTGCGCTGCGTGCACTAGCAAGCGAAGGAATTCAGCGAGGCCATATGTCCTTGCACGCTCGTCAAATCGCCATCGCCGCAGGCGCCGAGGGGGATCAGATCGATCGCATTGCTGCTAAGATGATTGCCCAGGGAACGATTCATATTAAACACGCCCACGAGTTAGTGGATCAAGATCAAAACCAATCGTAAAACTTCTTGCCAAGGGACGAAGCGGGGATACCCGCTCGTCGAAACAGAAAGTAGCATAAGAAAGGAATTCAATGACTGAGGAACGCGATGAAAGGATTATGCAGCCAAAAAACCCCATCGGCTTTGTGGGGTATGGCGCATATATCCCCCGCTACAGGCTTCCAGCTACAGAAGTAGCTAGGATATGGAAAGGTGGAGCAGCGGGAACCCCCATTGACGAAAAAGCTGTTGCCGGGCTAGATGAAGACGTCATCACGATGTCGATCGAGGCAGCCCGCAATGCTCTTGCCCGAGCGCGGATCAACCCCTCAGACATACGCGCCGTTTGGGTGGGATCCGAATCACATCCTTATTCTGTCAAACCCACATCAACAGTCGTCGCAGAGGCAATCGGTGCAACACCACACACCCTCGCCGCGGACTGGGAGTTTGCCTGCAAGGCTGGCACGGAAGCGGTTCAGGCCGCAATTGGGTTTACGGGTTCAGGGATGGCAAGGTATGCGATGGCTATTGGGATGGACACCGCGCAGGGCCGACCTGGAGACCCACTTGAGTACACTGCGGGCGCAGGCGGTGCGGCGTATATCCTCGGCCCAGCGGATGAGTCTCTCGCCGTGGTTGAGGGATCTTATTCCTACACAACCGATACCCCCGATTTCTGGCGTCGCGCAGATGAGAAATATCCCTCACATGGTGAACGTTTCACCGGTGAGCCAGCTTACTTCCACCACATTACATCTTCAGCTCAGGAGCTGATGAAGGCGTTGGGGACCAAGCCGGCAGATTACACGTTCGTTGTCTTCCATCAACCCAACACAAAATTCCCTCAAAGGGTTGCCAAGACCCTGGGCTTTACACCCGAGCAATTGGAAGCCGGCCTTCTTGTACCTCGCATCGGCAATGTCTACGCTGGTTCCGCCCTGGTTGGATTGACAGCCATCCTGGACGCAGCCAAGCCAGGTGATCGGATTTTACTCGTCTCCTACGGTTCTGGCGCCGGCTCAGATGCGATGAGCCTGCATGTCACCGAGCGCATTCTCGAAAGCCAGGAGCTCGCACCGCGCACGGAAGATTACATCAACCGTCGAACCGAGATCGATTATGCAACCTATGCCCGCTTTCGCGGAAAACTGAGCCAGTGAATACTCCCCGCCGCAAGCGACGGGGCTTCTAGGCTAAAGCCAGAGATTGTATTCCCAATCTCAAAATATTGATGGCTGCGTTCTCATCCCTATCGAGGACTAACCCGCAAAAGGGGCATTTGTGAATACGGACAGACAAATCTTTTTCGACCAATCTGCCACAGCAAGAGCACATTTTTGTAGTGTTATGAGAATCAACCTGTACGAAATTGCGACCAGCATCTTCCGCTTTGTACGCAACAAACTGTACGAATTGTTTCCATGCGACATCAGAAATGCTTTTGTTCATGCTCCGCCAGTTGCCATCCGTCATGTCTTGAATGTCCAGCTTTTCAAAAGCAATTACGCCAAAGTTGTTCACCAATTGACGGCTGAGTTTATGGGCAAAATCTCGACGCTTGTTGGCAATGCGCCTGTGAATATGCGCTACCACTTTACGTCGTTTTGCTCGCTCGGGAGTGCCCTTATCAGCTTTGCTCAATCTTCGTTGCTCTTTTGCCAATTCGTTTTCTTCCCTACGGAAAAACCGTGGATTGTCAATCTTCTCACCGTTGGAATATGTGGCGAAACTGGTAAGACCAACATCCACACCGACAACTGTATCTATCTGCGGGAGCCGCTTTTTATCGACTCTGCACGAAAAACAAGCATACCAGTTTCCGACTCCGTCTCTCCTGATGGTCAGATTCTTGATTTTTCCACCCATCGGTCTATGCAGTTTGATTTTCAATTCCCCAATTGTGGACAGACGAAGCCTTTTCTTATCAAGAAGAACATAACCGCTTTGAGGGTAGGTGAAACTATCGTAACGTTCTTTTCCTCGAAAACGAGGATAGCCAGGCTTTTGCCCTTTCTTTGCACGACGAAAAAAGGCCTTGAATGCAAGGTCAACTCTGGTGCACGTTTCCTGCAAACACTGGGAGTAAGCATTTTTCAAAATGCCATGCTCCTGTTTCCAGATGGGAAGCATCTTAATCGTATCGTAGCGAGACACCGCTTTTTGTTCTTGCTCCCAGGCATCTTTACGAACAGCAAGAGCCTGATTGTAAACCCATCGACAGGCATCAAGCGACTTTTGCAGAGCAGATTGCTGTGCCTTTGTAGGATATAGCCGATACTTGTAAGTTCTCTTATGCATAAGACAACTATAAGTCAGTATGGCATGAAGGGTAATTCATCCCCACCCCACACCGTCCTGGTGTCTTAGGAAGGGTTGGGGTTTTCTAGCAAGGAGATTCATAAAATGATGGCAAATAAAAACCAAAAAACCAATAACGATGTATTTATCATCGGCGTCGGGATGACACCGGTGGGAGAACACTGGGACCGCTCACTGCGCGCCCTTGCGCTTGAGGCGATGACTGCTGCGCGCGAGGAGACCGGAGCAATGCGGCCCGAGGCAATTTATGTTGCCAATATGCTCGCTCCAGCACTTTCACGCCAGTCTCACCTGGGAGCTCTTCTTGCGGATTTTTCAGGAATGCGGGGGATTGAAGCAGTCGCTATCGAAGCCGCTGGAGCTTCTGGCGGTATGGCGCTGCGGCAGGCTTATTTAGCGCTTGCTTCAGGCATGGTCAACACCGCATTGGTAGTGGGCGTGGAGAAGATCACTGAACGCGTAACTGCAGAGGTTGAAGCTGCCCTGATTACATCAAGCGATGCCGATTACGAATCGATCCACGGATTGACACAAACCGCATTGGCGGCGATGCTCATGCGGCGTTATGAGTTCGAATTCAACATCCCCGAGTACGCTTTTGCTGGTTTCAGCATCACAGCACACGCTAACGGTGCAAAGAACCCCAACGCGATGTTTCGACGACCGATCAAGGTGGAAACTTACCAAAGAGCAGCCATCCTCAGCGATCCGATAAATATGTTCGACGCCGCCCCAGTGGCTGACGGCGCTGCCGCCATCTTCCTGGCCCGCGGTGATATTCTCCCCTCAAATCTGCCTTTCCCGCCGGTTCGGATCGACGCCTCCGCCGCAGCTGTATCTACCGTCGCGGTTCACGATCGTCCAAACCCTTTGTCCTTCGCTGCAGCTGAAAAAGCGGTCAAGGTAGTCCTAGATCGAGCAAAGATCAACTTAGATCAGATTGACTTCTTTGAGGTTCATGATCGCTACTCTATCTTCGCCGCACTATCACTAGAGGCCGCAGGGTTTGCCGCCCTGGGCGAGGGTTGGAAACTCGCTGAGAGCGGCGCGATCGCACTAAACGGACAGATCCCGATCTGCACTTTTGGTGGCTCGAAAGCCCGTGGAGATACAGGGGGCGCCACCGGCGTTTACCAAGCCGCCGAGGCAGCGCTGCAATTGCAGGGGCGAGCCGGTGAGATACAAGTCGCGGATGCCAGGATCGGTCTGATTCAAAGCCTTGGCGGGATCGGTTCGACAGCCGCCACACACGTTCTTTCTGCCGTCGAGACCCTTTGAGAGCGAGTTGATAGTTCCTGAGAGTCCAGATTGCATACACTGGACCGTGGTTGGATATCAACCCCAGAGGTGAAGCATTATGGAAATAACCAGTCATTGGAGAATTAAAAAACAACGCTACGCACTGGTAGGCGAGGTGTGCCCACACTGCTCAGCGAAGATTTTCCCGCCGCGGGACATCTGCCCCGAATGCGGCGACGAGGCGAAGGATCACTACCAGTTCAGCGGACGAGGCGAAGTCTACTCGTATACCACCCTCTATAATGCCCCTGCTGGTTATGAGGAACAGGCACCCTACACCGTCGCCATGGTTCAACTTGAGGAAGGTCCACTCGTCACCGCTCAGCTCACCGACATCGACGTGAAAGAACCAGAAGTGGGCATGCCCGTTGAAATGGTCACCCGCAAATTGGGTTCAGAAGGTGATCGAGGCATTCTGATTTACGGCTATAAATTCCGCCCAGTCCTAGAGACTGCCTGACTCCCCTAACGTTCACAAACATCTCCAGACCCTGGCATAAGCCAGGGTCTGGCTTATTATAGTCCCAATGTCCTTCGGGATTTCTTCCTTCGACCCCTGGAACTGACGGGGGTGAGACACCAAGACAGTTTGCTGTGGGGATGAGTGCCGCACTATTCCTTTATGTAGATGCCATTCCAGCATAAATATGCTATTATCCGAGTATGCGCAAGACATTTAGGTATCGACTTTTCCCGACCAAGGCACAACAAACGTCGATGCAAAAATCGTTGGACGCCTGTCGTTGGGTATACAACAAGACGCTTGAGGTTCGCCGCGATGCATGGCAGCAAAGACAAGAATCTTTGTCCCGGTACGACACAATCAGAATGTTGCCAGGCTGGAAGGCAGAGCATTCTTTGCTCAGTGATGCATACTCTCAATGTTTGCAAGAAGCCTGCACCCGTGTCGATCTGGCTTTTCAGCACTTCTTTCGCCGCGTGAAAGCAGGAGAAAAACCTGGCTATCCGCGCTTCAAAGGTGACAGGTACAAATCTTTTACATATCCGCAGAGCGGTTTCAACCTTTCGGACAATGGTAGTCTTCGCCTTTCCAAAATCGGCAAGGTCAGGATCAAAATCCACCGACCCATCAAAGGCGAGGTCAAAGCGCTGACTATCCGGCGTGATGTCTTAGGTAACTGGTACGCCTGCTTCTCTTGTGTTGTTGAACCTCAATTCCTATCTCCCTGCCACAGGGTGATAGGTGTCGATGTAGGGCTGAGTCATTTTGCTACGCTGTCTAGCGGTGAGCACATTCCCAATCCGCGCTTTTTCCGTCAAGATGAAAAGGCGCTTGCGAAAGCCCAAGGCTGTCTGAGCAAATGTGAGAAAGGCACGCCTGAATATCGCAAATGCAAGCGAGTTGTCCAACATATTCATCATCGTGTTGCCGGTCGCCGTCACAATTTTGCTCATCAATTGAGTAGGCGATTGGTTAATGAGTATCAAATCATCGCCATGGAGGACTTGAACATCCAGGATATGCAAAACGGCAATTGGCGCAGCATAAACAAGAGCATCGCCGATGCTGCATGGCGTCAATTCATAGACTTCACGGCCTATAAAGCTGAGAACGCTGGTAGGCTGTCTCCGCGAATTGATCCGGGTGGCACTACGCAAGATTGTTCCGGATGCGGTGGAATTGTCCCAAAGGACTTATCTGTCCGTATTCACAATTGTCCTCACTGCGGTCTCATTCTCGACAGAGACCACAACGCCGCTATAAACATACTTGCTCGTGGGATGGCGAGCATCCGGCTCGACCGGTAGAAGCCTCGCCCCTTGGGGCGGGGAGCATTCACGTAAAGTTGCATGGCTTTCGTTTATCCATCAAAATAAAGCATCGTAAGATGCTCTCGGTGTCGTCGGAAATGGACCACCTTCTGTCAACACATTGCTTTAAATGAGCGTAAAGGACTGGAAAAACCATTAAGAAAAACCCAACCCTAGATAGGGGTTTTATCTAGCGAAGCCGCTTGACGCGCCCAAACACCTGTGCTACTATGCGCGCTTGAAGGTCATCTGAAGGTGGATTCCCGCCCGGATCACCGCAGGAGGAGCCCATGACTAACATGAGCCGAATGAGATTGACGATCGTTGTTTTAATCATCCTTACACTCGTATTAACCGCATGCACACGATCTGCCTCTACACCTCCACCGGAAACGGATGAAGGATTGCCATCAGGTGCACAATCGGAGACTCAAGCGACGATGGATGCCGTTCGCTCGGCAATCCTCACACAAACCGCGCAGGCGCTTGGGGACCCCATCTCAACAAGTACACCCTTGCCGGTGAGCGACCCGCTCGTATCCCCGACACCGGATCCGGATCAGCCAACGGCAACTCCCGAGATACAAGTCACAACCTACGTCGTCGTATCTGGAGATTGGATTTTCAAGATCGCCCGCGAATTCAACGTGGATCCACAAGCCATCATCGACCTTAATGAAGAACTCGCTAACTCAGGCGCGCTTGTGGTCGGGATGGTGTTGAAGATCCCGGCGTCAGATAGCGCACCTCCAGCTACAGACGATGGTACGGGGACGCCGATCGAAGGCGGAACGATTCACGTTGTGCAATCCGGGGAGTGGATCTGGTCGATCGCACGTTTGTATGGAATCGACCCGCAAGTGATCATCGATGCTAATAACCTAACATCACCAGCCACGATTTACCCGGGAGAGGAACTCATCATCCCCTAACTCCCTCCTGATCTAGGTTCCGTACGGGGCGGCCATCAGGTCGCCCCGTTTTAATGTGGAGATACGAGCATGGACTACAAGGTTCGTGAATCCCGGCGAGCTTTCGATGGCAAAGCATTCAATGTTCGCGTCGACTTGCTGGATGGGCCGGCAGGCACTGCATCCCGCGTCGACATCGTCGAACACCCTGGCGCAATCGCGCTTATACCCATCGACGAACAGGATCGAGTGTGGCTTGTCCGTCAATACCGCCACCCTGCTGGAGAAGAACTCCTCGAATTGCCTGCAGGAACATTAGAACCAGGCGAGTCTGCCGAAGCATGCGCCGCTCGTGAGAGCCGCGAAGAGATCGGCATGGCGCCAGGAGAGCTTACCCATCTCGGTGGAACCTTCCTTGCCCCCGGGTATTCAACAGAATTCCTGCACTTCTTCCTCGCTCGAGGACTAATCCCAGCCCCCCTTCCTCCAGATCCTGGTGAAGTTCTCCAACTCGAGAAGATCCCCTGGGAGAAGCTGTGGGATCTGATTGCCAATGGGGGTATCCGCGACGCTAAAACCATCGCTGGCCTTACGCTAGCCCGGCTCTGGTTGGAGAACACAGAATAAGCGGTTTCTGTCACCGTCTGCCGGAATGACGCCCACAAATGCGGCCTGGACCGCAATAAACGGGATGTGGTATACTTTCGTTTCCGCCGCCCAGCTTGAACGGGCGGTCGGTCATGTGTAAAAGCTAAGTATGAAGGATGGATGAAAGCGATGAGTGACCTGATAAAGGCTGTCGAGGCGCCTGAAAACACAAACTTACCTGAATTGAACCCTGGAGATTCTGTTTCAGTCCATTTCCGCATTCGGGAGGGGGAACGTGAGCGGGTTCAGGAGTTTAAAGGTGTTGTGATCCGTATCCGCAAGGGAGGAAATAACGCCAATATCACGGTCCGCCGGACAGCCTCTCATGGAATAGGCGTAGAACGGACCTTCCCTCTGCGCTCACCCCGAATCGATAAAATTGAAATTCAGCGTCGGGCGCATGTTCGCAGATCGAAACTTTACTATTTGCGAGATCGCACCGGAAAACGTGCTCGATTGAAAGAGAAACGTCACTAAACGCTTATAAGAGAGTGCAGTGAAAACTGCACTTTTTTTATTCCCACGCTGCGGAGTGCTTCTAGCAGGTTTTGCTCTCTTAAGCTCACCTCACCTGCGCTCTGTCGTAATTTCCTCAAACTCGTATCCAAAACTGCACATTCATTCAGCCCCGTGGATAGCTTTTCCTCCATACTTAAGCAATTGGCTTGAATCAGGATACGTTATACTGAGACGAGAAGCCTGCGGTTAAACTATGGCTGAACAGGAAATCCACCGTGATGCCCTCCAACCGGGAAGCAGCTCAATGAACAACCAACCCATCGGTATCTTCGATTCTGGTGTCGGCGGTTTGTCGATCTTGCGTGAAATCCGGAACCTGCTGCCGCATGAGGATCTGCATTATTTCGCGGATCAGGCACATGTTCCCTACGGAGCGCGTTCTCTTGAAGAAGTTCGGAGCTATTGCGAAGAAATAACATCTTTCCTGCTCGGCCAAGGCGCTAAACTCATCGTAGTCGCCTGTAACACAGCGTCAGCCGCGAGCTTATACTACCTTCGAAATCACTTTCCGGATCTGCTCTTTGTCGGCATGGAACCCGCTGTAAAGCCCGCCGCGGAATTAACACTTAATGGCGTTGTGGGGGTATTAGCCACTCCAGCGACGTTTCAGGGGGAACTTTTCGCCTCAGTTGTGGAACGATTTGCAGAAGATGTTACCGTTCTCCCACAAACGATCCCCGATCTAGTAGAACGGATTGAAGCCGGCGAGATAGACACTCCAGAGACCCGGAGTATTTTGAGCCGCGCCATCCAACCTTTACTGGATTCGGGCGCCGACACCCTGGTGTTGGGCTGTACACATTATCCCTTCATCATCCCTATCTTGCAGGAGCTTGCAGGCGAAGGTGTAAAGGTGATCAACCCCTCCCCTGCCATCGCGCGTCAGGCCCTCCGACTCCTAACCAGCAACAATCTCCTCGCCTCGAAAAACGAGGCGGGTGAAGTGGTGTGCTACACAAGCTCTGACCCCCGGTCTCTAACCACAATGCTGCCGCTCGTAGATCTTGCATCAGCAAAAATCCTTCGGGTGGAGTGGCTCGGGAATTCCATCAGCATCATCGATTGATCGCTTACTGATCCTCGCACTTTGTTTGACACGCATCTGTAAGTTCTGCTACCGGTCGCAATGACAAGGAGGGCTTTACACCACCAAATGTCATTTCAAACCCTTCAATTTCACTCCCCACCCCCTTTGGTCGGGGACTTCGCCCCCCACGGAACGGGGGATTTCGTAGGCTAAACTCCGTGAGCATCTCGTTCTTTGAACAGAATTCTGCTCCTTGCCGTGAACGAGATTCTTCGTCGCTATGCTCCTAAGAATGACATTGGCCAGGAACCTGTCATATAGAGTTATGCGAGAAATCCTTAGGATGATTCTCTTGAGAGTTCCATCAGCGGGAACGAGCTCCAACCCCTTGCGTGATGAGATCCACGCGTAAACCTCCCGCAGGTTTTAAACCTGCGGGAGGATGGGGGGAACAGGTTGCATGAGCATGTCGGGGCGACACACGGGTCGACCCCTACAATTTACATATGCTGTGGATCGTTACTCTTCTACGCCTGCTTGCTTGAGCTCTTTGGCTGAAATGATGGCGACGGCGCCGACCGTCTCGCCTTTCTTCAGGTTAACAACGCGCACACCCATTGTCGATCGGCTGGCGCGCTTGATCTGCCCCATCTTGGTCCGCAGTACGATGCCGCCGCTGGAGATGATCGTTAAATCATCATCATCGTTCACAACTCGTGCCGCCGCGATCTTGCCTGTGACGGAGCGTTTCTTGCGATCGATTGTGACGACACCCAACCCTCCACGGTTCTGATTCTTATACTCACTCACTGGCGTTCGCTTCCCTAACCCCTTAACGGTCACAACGAGCAGGTCTTCACCCTGGCTGACGACATTCATCCCTGCCACTGCATCCCTCTTCCGCAATCGGATCGCTCTAACCCCCATCGCCGGTCGACCCATGGACCGGACTTGAGTTTCGTGGAAACGCAGCGCTTGCCCCCCCTCCGTTACGAGTATGATTTCATCATCGCCGCTTGTCAGGCGAACCCAACCGAGCACATCTTTCTTCTCAAGGCCGATAGCAATTAATCCAGAAGGTCGTACGGAAGCGAATTTTGATAATTCGACTCGCTTCATCTTCCCTTTCTTTGTCGCCATCGAACAAAAACTTGCTGCCTTAAAATCCGGCACGACGACTGCCGCGGTGATATTCTCCTCTGCATCCAACGCGAGGATATTCACCATGGGAATACCACGGGCGGTCCTGTCGGCATCCGGAATCTGGTAGGCTTTCTCGGAATAGACCTTCCCGCGGTCGGAGAAGAAGAGGACCGTATCGAGCGTCCTGGCAGGGATCAACATAAGGACCTCGTCCTCTTCCTTGATTGAATGCCCCTGGACACCTCGCCCCCCCCGGCCTTGCTGGCGATATGTTTTGGCGAGTACGCGCTTGACGTAACCGCGTTGGGTGATGCTGATCAGAACAGCTTCGTCTGCAACCAGATCCTCCTCGCTTAAGTCGCCAGTGGCTTCCGCAGCGATGTGAGTGCGGCGAGGGTCTCCGAATTTTTCCGCAAGTTCGGTTAGGTCTTCCTTGATGAGCCCCAAGATCTTCTTTGGATGCGCGAGCAGATCCTCGAGATATTTAATGAGCTTCTGAATTTCCTTATGTTCTTGTTTAATTTTCTTCTGCTCGAGCGCAGCCAGACGTCGAAGCTGCAAGTCGAGGATCGCCTGAGCTTGGACATCGCTAAGTTTAAATCGCTCCATCAGGTTTGCTTTTGCTTTTTCCGCATCTGGTGATTTCTTGATCGTTTCGATCACCTCATCTAACTTTGCTAATGCGGTCAACAACCCTTTCAGGATATGCGCTCGAGCGCGCGCCTTATCAAGGTTAAATTCGGAGCGGCGGGTGATGACTACACGCCGGTGTTCAATATATGCAACCAGAGCCCGTTTCAAAGAAAGCAAACGCGGCTCGTTTTCGATCAATGCCAAGAGCTGTACACCGAACGTAGTCTGGAGCGTCGTAAATTTGTAAAGCTGATTGAGAACTTTCTTCGGTTGAGCACCCCGCTTCAGTTCTATGACGATGCTCAAACCGCGCCGGTCTGACTCATCTCGTAAATCTGAAATACCCCCGATTCGGCCTCCCCGAACCAACGCGGCAATGCGTTCGATCATTACGGTTTTATTAACTTGGTAGGGGATCTCGGTAACCACGATACGGTGGCGGTTGGTTCCCATCTCCTCAATGTGCGCCGCGCCCCGAACTACGATCCGGCCCCTTCCAGTGCTGTACGCCTGCTTGATCCCCTCATTCCCGACAATAATTCCGCCGGTTGGGAAATCCGGGCCAGGGACGAAGGACATCAGCTCATCGATGGGGATGTCCTCGACCCGATCATAGTTGTCCAACATATAGTTGAGGGCTTGAACCAGCTCCCCGAGATTGTGGGGCGGTATATTTGTCGCCATACCTACCGCAATGCCCGAGGCTCCATTCAGGAGCAAATTTGGCAGTCTGGCCGGCAGGACAGTTGGCTCCTGCAATGAGGAGTCAAAGTTATCGGCGAAATCGACAGTTCCTTTATCAATGTCGACCAATAGCTCCGCAGCCATTGGCCCCGTCCTGGCCTCCGTATAACGCATCGCTGCGGGGGGATCGCCGTCTATCGAGCCGAAGTTCCCTTGGCCATCAACCAGCATGTAGCGCATGGAAAAATCCTGCGCCATACGAGCCATAGCCTCGTAGATGGAAGAATCGCCATGCGGGTGGAACTTCCCCATAACCTCTCCCACGATCCGGGCCGATTTACGATAGGCGGAGTTCGGGCGAATGCCCATTTCATGCATAGCGTAAAGGATCCGTCGATGGACGGGTTTTAATCCATCCCGTGCATCGGGCAATGCGCGCGCTACGATCACACTCATAGCGTAATCCAGATACGCGCCGCGCATTTGATCGTCGATATCAACCTGATGAACGGTGCCAATTTCCATAATCACTCACACTTTTTGAATAGAATCTATCGAAAACCCGCCGGCGGCGGGTCGCTACAGTATTATACCTCGCCAGGTCATCAAAGGGTATCCGGATAGTCTCCCCAGATACCCCAAAAAGGCATCTCTGTTGCTCCCCACGCATGCTTCTGCCCTTTCTATGACATACCCCAACTATTACGAATTCCACTGCCGCAGACGCCGTAATACGCACCTGGAAACATCTTAAAACATGGCTTGAACAAGCCCAACGATTAATTGCCGGCAGGTTCACCGGAATTGAGTTGATGTTTGATTTACAAGTAATTTGGATCGAATCAGGGGATGGGAGAGAGGATTACCTGGATTTCAATTAACTCTGGGTCCAGAGGGAGCAGGTGAGACAGTAATACTGCGAGCTGCGCCTCATGAATCGAAACGTTTGCGTGATCTGGCAACAAGGCAAGGAGAAGATCCAAGTCGGGATTAGCCCCGAGTTTTTGAACCTGGGGAATTAACCCCTGGATGATATTCGCCTGCAAGCTGACCAGGCTGTCCGGGTCAGAGGCAAAAACAGTGTGGAGAGCTAGAACTTGCTGACCCGTCAGGTGGTGATCATCCAGAGGCAAGCCGAGATCACCCTCTAGAGGCAGCCCGCCCAGGTAGTCCACCATGCTCGTGAAGGCATATTCGTCCATCACGACGACGATGTCGACTTCGACTCGCAACGCCCGTTCAATCGCTTCGAGGAACGGAGGCGCGACGACTTCATCAGGCGTCCAGGCGAAAAATGATTCTAAGGTGACATTTGCACCTTCGACGAGATCCAAGTTCGTAGGAACCCCATAAAGGAGCACATTCTTTTCAGGAGGCTGAACTGTGAGAAGCCAGATTGCCACGAGTTCGGGATCAGGTCGATCGAAACGATCGATGCCCAGTATGAGAACCGTCGTCTTAGATGAGCGCTCCGGGTTTAGCAGAGGCGCTAAACCGCCCTCGGGGAAAAACCGAATAATGGAGCTTAACGGGGACGCCGTGGTCTGCTCGCCAAGGAGAACCGTCCCGAGGCCGATGCAGAAACATAACGAAACGAAGATGAGGATGATCGCAGATCTCGACTTCATCGCCCGATCCATAACTCCATAAACGAAAACACGGACAAGCGGGGCTCGTTACCCATACTAATCAAGTTACCGCTGTAATCATTATACATACCACATCCAGCTAAGTGAATAAGAAATTGGGCCAATCCCATTTTACCTCCCCGATATACGGTCGCCACTCATCCTCGGAATTGACTTCCATTTCCATTGATGCTAAAACCAGCGTCATATTCGCCATCTGGAGGAAAAGGTGTCTATCCGTATTCCACGCGTGTTGGGTATTACAGTCTCAGTTCTTCTTATCCTTCTTATCCTTGTCGGCATCATCGGGGTGGTGCTCGTTAGACGTCCATTTCCACAAACGAAAGGGACTCTCCGCCTCCCCGGCCTTCTTGAACAAGTGGATGTCTTCCGTGATTCTTACGGCGTCCCCCACATCTACGCCGCGAATGCGCATGACCTTTTCATGGCCCAGGGCTTCGTTCACGCACAGGATCGCTTCTGGCAAATGGAGTTCTGGCGCCGTTCTGGTTCTGGTACGCTGTCCGAGATTCTCGGTCCTTCGGCGTTAGATAGTGATCGTTTCATCCGCACAGTGGGCTGGCATCGAACGGCGGCCCAGGAGCTTGAACTATACAACGAAGTGGAACTCGATGTATTGGATGCCTACGCTGAAGGAGTCAACGCGTATATCGAACAGAATAGTGGTCGTCTTGGCCTGGAATTCACCGTTCTCGGTCTTACAGGAGTTAGTTTTGATCCCGAACCGTGGACACCACTGAACACCCTTACCTACGCAAAATTGATGGCCTGGGATCTGGGTGGCAACCGCAGTGCCGAATTAACACGCGCTCAAATTGCTGCTCGCCTGGGAACGGAGTCGGTAAATGAATTAATGCCTCCTTATCAAGACGGCTTCCCAACCATCATCGCTGATGCGGTGCACGAGGCCTCCCTCGCGGCTGTCCCGGAAGACGCCTTCGATCTGAACTTCCTAGGATTTGGCGAAGGGATCGGCAGTAATAACTGGGTAATCAGCGGCGAACGAACGGAGAGTGGTAAACCGATCCTCGCTGATGACACCCACCTCGGCATCCAGATGCCTTCAATTTGGTATGAAGTCGGTTTACACTGCGAACCCATCGGCCCCGAATGCCCATTTAACGTCGTTGGCTTCTCCTTCGCCAGCAGTCCGGGCGTTATCATCGGTCATAACGACCACATCGCCTGGGGCGTGACAAATCTCGGACCCGACGTCCAGGACCTGTTCATCGAGAAGATCAACCCGGAGGATCCGAATCAGTATGAGTTCAAAGGACGCTGGGAGGACATGGAGGTCATCCGTGAGGAGATCACCGTGGCCGGTCAGGACGACGCTGAGGTTGTCAACGTCCGCATCACCCGCCACGGCCCAATCATCAACGACGTAATCGGCGGGGTGGAAGAAGAGTGGTCCTATGGCTGGCAACCGCTAGCGTTCTCCTGGACTGCACTCCAACCAGGGACACTTTTCAAGAGCATTTTGATGATCAATACCGCTTCGAATTGGGATGAATTCCGCGCTGCGCTCTCCTATTGGGATGTTCCCAGCCAGAATTTCGTCTATGCCGATGTTGAGGGGAACATTGGCTATCAAGCACCCGGTCGGATCCCGATTCGGGCTGCTGGAGACGGCACGATGCCCGTTCCCGGTTGGACCGGGGCGTACGAATGGGTCGGCTTCATCCCCTTCGATTCACTTCCGCGAGCCTTCAACCCTGCAGCGGGCTATATTGCCACCGCCAATAACGCCGTCGTTGGCACGGATTACCCGTATTTCATCTCCGCCGATTGGGCAGAAGGGTATCGCGCCCGACGCATTGTCGAGATGATCGAGGCCGATGAATCCATCACGGTCGAGGACGTGATGACGATGCATGGGGATAACGTCGTCGTCTATGCCCAGGATATTCTGCCCTTCCTGCTTCAACTCCCAACAACAGATCCCAAACAAGCCCAAGCTCTCGACTACCTGCGAGATTGGGATTTTAACGCCGAGCGGGAGAGCGTGCCGGCGGCAATCTTCGAGTCGCTTCGCATCCACCTGGTAGATCGTGTATACGGCGATGAACTCGGAGAGCAGCTCCTTCGGCGCTCGCGCAGCGATTTATCTGTCGCGCTAAGCAGGATTCTCCCTGAAGCGGAGAACCATTGGTTTGACGACGTGACCACTCCTGAGGTGGAGAGCCGTGACGAGATCTTGCTCTTAGCGCTGGGGGACACCATCGATGAATTGTCGGAGACGCTCGGCGAGGATATGTCCAGCTGGAAATGGGGTGATCTACACACAGCAACCTTCCGCAACCAGAGCCTGGGGAGCAGTGGAATTGGCATCATCGAGGCGATTTTCAACCGCGGACCGGTTGCCGTCGACGGCACCGGCGGCGCAGTGAATGCGACCTCCTTTAGCATGTCGGATCCATATACTGTCATTGCGGTGCCATCCCAGCGCCAGATCGTGGACCTCGAGTATTTCGAGCGTTCGCTCACGATGCATACAACCGGCCAGTCTGGTCATCCCTTCCACCGCCATTACGACGACATGATTGACCCCTGGCGGAACATCCAGTATCACCCGATGCTCTGGACGCGCGGCCAGGTGGAAGCCGACGCCGAAGCACAGCTTACGCTCACGCCATAAGTGCTGCGCCGAGGAGAATAACGCCTCGGAGCTGGCCCAAGTGTCGACCCGCCAACCTCCCGCAGGTTTCGAACTTGCGGGAGGTTTAACGTACGGACATTAAAGCGCAGGCTACGCCTGCGACCGGAAGTAGAGCTTCGTGCCTCCACAAAAACCCATGGTAGATTAACCAGATGAAGTCACAGTTGCGGTATACCACCCTGCTTAACCCAGTTCAAGGTAAATTGAAATTCATGCGCACATATGAGTACGGTTGTTTAAAATAACGTAAGGGGCTGCCCTTATGGGACAGCCCCATCTTTATTACGACATGAAGGATGGTCTATCAGATCATAACTTTCTGTGTGACCATTAGACACATGGCCCCCATGATGATGACCGTTCCCAAGAGAAGGAGGGAGATGAGGAAGCGCTGTGCCGGCGTCATCCCAAGAAAATAGCCTCGTCTGGGTCCAACGTCTTCCACATCAAACGAGAGTTCCGCCGGCTCTTCAAACATGGAACCATCTTCTTCTTCATCTATTCCACGCAGATCATCAAACATCATTCACCTCCTGCAGGTCAGCCTTTCTCCACTGATCCTGCCAGTTATTTCCGCTTGTTGTTCAGTGCTCAGTTCAGTGTAGCCCAATCCCTGTTCATGTCAACGGGGCGGACTTGCATGTCCTCCCCGCCTAATATGATGACCTCCCCGGCAGGAAGAACAATCCGCAATCTGCAATTTGGGGTCAGCCCTTGAAGCACCCCCGATAACTCCATATCCGTACCGGAAATCTTCACCGGCTGACCTCTAAATGCAAGAAAGTCTTCAAATGCTGAATGCAACTGCTCTGAATCCAGCATGCTAAGCCAACTCCCGATCCGCCCAACGATATCCACCAACAATCCAATCCGGCTTACTTTGCCTTCAATCCCCTCTTCCACACAAGCGGCTGGATAATCGACCTCTTCCCCGTCGGGGACGGATTTAGGGCTCACGTTTACACCGATCCCCAGGACAGCATATTCAAGATCTTCCCCCATCCAAACGCCCTCCGTGAGCACTCCAGCGACTTTGCCTCCCGAAGTGATGGCGTCGTTGGGCCATTTTATCCGCGCTTCCAAACCGATCGTCGCTAAAGATTCTACGACTGCCAGCGCACCGAGCATATTCAGTCTTGCTAACGCCATCTGGGTGATATCTTCAGGTCGCAAGATCAAGCTGAGCGCCAGGGCACTTCGAGGTGGTGTTGACCAACTTCGTTGAAAACGACCCCGGCCTGCAGTTTGTTCATCGGCAACAACCAGCGTGCCGTGTGCCGCACCTTCCTGAGCCAGTGCCTGCGCTCGATCGTTCGTAGAAGCAACCGACTTATAGAAATGAAGCGGTTCTCCCAGACCTCTTACCGGCAGGCTCGACTTCAGGCGCTTTTCGCTGAACATGATTGGATTGTACTCGTCCATGCACAATTTGTGCCACAGGACGATTTCACCGGGGCATTCGCAGCAAGTGGACCTTACCGCCAATCATTTCTCCTTCCAACAGATAAGCAAGAACTCATCCTGCTTGCGAACAGGTCGATTACGGGGGACCGCAAAACAGCCAAAGGACGACGATAATCATCAATTTTCACGCATACTTACGTCAGGATGCATAGACTTTCAAGAGCAATTTCACTATTTCCTACCGCTTGACTCTGCTACAATCGAAGGATCATCCACATGAAGCACCTTTGGGCTCCCTGGCGTATGGACTATATTCAAGAAAGCTCCCATGAAGAGGGCTGTCTATTTTGCAGCTTACTTGCTCAGGAAGACGGTCCTGGCAACCTCATCCTTCATCGCGGCCAAAATGTATTCGTCGTGCTCAACCGCTATCCATATACCAACGGCCATATGATGGTCGTTCCCTTTACACACGAACATTCTCTGGAAGGTCTTGACGACAAAACACTGCTTGAGATGCTCTCTCTCGCCAGCGATGCTTTAGGCGTGCTCCGTGATGCTTACAACGCGGATGGCTTTAACCTTGGTGCTAATATTGGCGAAGCCGCTGGCGCCGGTGTTAAAGAGCATGTCCACCTTCATGTTGTCCCCCGCTGGACTGGAGATACGAACTTCATGGCGACAACAGCAGAAACTCGCGTCCTGCCCGAGGCCCTCGAAGTGACCTATCAGGCTCTTCGTGGACTCTGGCTATCACGGTTCGACAACGGATAAGCAATCCACGAGAAGGACCCATCACCCACCCGCATCACATCAACTAAAAGAGGATCAACATGACCAATAACGCAAGAGAAGCGGTAATACTCAGCGCTGCAAGAACACCTAGCGGACGTTTTCGGGGCGCACTCAGCCCCCTCAGCGCCACCCAACTTGGCGCTGCCGTGATCAAGGCGGCGGTCGAACGCGCTGGACTGAAGAACCTGGAGGACATCGACGAAACCCTGATGGGTAATGTTGTCTCTGCTGGTCTCGGGCAAGCACCTGCACGCCAAGCATCCATTTCCGCAGGCATCCCGCCCACAGTCGGTGCGACGACTGTGAATAAGGTCTGCGGTTCAGGGCTAAAAACAGGAATGATGGCCTCTCAGGCGATTAAAGCCGGAGACGGCGATCTTTTCGTTTGCGGTGGAATGGAGAGCATGAGCAAAGCTCCGTTTCTTATATGGGCGCGTGGAGGAGAGCTGCGTTACGGGCATGGGCAGATGACGGATGCTCTACTCTTGGACGGGCTTTGGGATTCGTTTGAGGATTGGGCCATGGGCATGGCTGCGGAATGGGTCGCCGATGAATACCAGGTCACACGCGAGGCGATGGATCAATGGGCGCTCGATAGCCACTTGAAGGCGATCAAAGCGATCGATGAAGGCAAATTCAAAGCCGAAATCATCCCTTTGGAGGTGCCCGGTCGCAAGGGGAAAATCACCCTGGTTGAAGAGGACGAAACCCCGCGTCGTGATACCTCGCTCGAGATGTTAGCCAAACTTAAGCCTGTCTTTACAGCGGACGGGAAGGTGACCGCGGGGAATTCCCCAGGCCTTAATGACGGTGCCGCAGCAGTGGTCATTTCCAGCCGAGAAAAAGCGGATGCTCTTGGAATCAAACCGATGGCTCGCATCGTTGGCTATGCACAGGCAGCCGTTCCCCCGAAGGAATTGTTTACAGCGCCGGCTTTCGCCATCCCCAAGCTGTTAGAGAAGGTCGGTTGGGCTTTACAGGACATCGATCTGGTCGAACTCAATGAAGCCTTTGCCGCCCAGGTTCTCGCTAACGGTTACGCGCTCGCCGATAAAGGCTGGGATTGGGACAAGGTAAATGTGAACGGCGGCGGTGTCGCCCTCGGCCACCCTATCGGAGCGTCGGGTGCAAGGGTGCTCACAACATTGCTCTATGCGCTTAGGGATCGCGGCGGCAAGCGCGGCATCGCTTCCCTGTGTCTTGGAGGTGGCGAAGCTGTCGCCATGGCCATCGAGATGGAATGAACGATCCCGAGTTTGCCAACTGCGAGCACAAATGACAAGAAACAAACCAAGCTGGTTGTTTTATACCTAGCATAATCTTGAAACGAACAGACTCAGAGGAGCGAATCGATGGATGTCAAAAAAATATTGGTTGTTGGTGCGGGAACAATGGGCAACGGCATCGCCCAGACCGCCTCGATCTCTGGTTACAACGTCACCATGACGGATGTCTCGCCCGAGATCCTGGAGCGCGCAACAGCTGTGATCGCAAAATCAGTCGAGAAATTAGCAACCAAGGGTGTAATCGACGAAGCCCAGAAAGAGGCTGCCCTGCAGATAACCACTGCTCTCGACCTTGAAGCGGCTCGAGAAGCAGATCTTGTGGTTGAAGCAGCTACAGAGAATCCAGAATTGAAGTTGAAGCTATTTGCCGACCTGGATGGAATGGCTCCTGAGAAGACCATCCTCGCCTCGAACACATCGTCCATCTCCTTGACCAAGATCGGTGCTGCCACAAAACGCCCCGATAAAGTCATCGGGATGCATTTCTTTAACCCTGTCCCCTTGATGAAGCTGCTTGAGGTTGTCCGCGGACTTGCGACATCCGATGAGACGACTAAAGCAGTCGTTGAGGTCGGACGAAAGATGGGCAAGGAACCGGTGGAAGCCATGGATTCCCCTGGTTTCATCTCCAACCGCATTCTGTGCCCGATGATCAATGAGGCGGTGTTTGCTCTCCAGGAAGGCATCGGCACCGCTGAGGCGATCGACACTGTGATGAAACTCGGTATGAACCACCCGATGGGCCCGCTTGCTCTGGCCGATCTGATCGGGCTGGACGTCGTTCTGTTCGTGCTAGAAGTCCTGCACCGCGATCTGGGTGAGGACAAATACCGGCCCTGCCCATTGCTGCGGAAGATGGTTGATGCTAGTTATCTTGGCCGCAAGACCGGCAGGGGTTTCTACGACTACAGTAAATAAGAGGAAGTTTCGCTTTACCTCATCAATAATTTGAAAACGTTACTGGGCGGCCCATGTGTCAGCCCTTACGCGCAGAAGAGAATAGTTGGGCTTCTCTTCGCTATCTAATCGGAGATTTCATCGCTTACGATTTCGTCCAATAAAACACAATCCCGAGGTACTGCCGATCGTTTTACCCTCTGAAATTTTGTTGTTTAGATTTTAATGAGATAATGGATACAACATCACGATAGGATGAACGGTTCTATTGCGTTGAAGACGAATCTGTACTATCTTCTAACCCATGGTCCTGCCATAAAATTAAGGGTTGGATTCAGGAGGAATGCATAATGTCATCAGTAATTTTCCCGATCTGGTTCATACTCGCTGCAATTTTCGCCTATCTGGCTTATATGCAATGGCGACTCTCAGGAGAGCCCCTGCGAACGTTTGCTTTTAGGGATCGCGATCGAGAACCGGGCGAAGCCGAATCGGATGAGATCACTAAGAAAACCATTGAGGATTTCAACAACTACCTGGAGATGGTCAACTTCCGCAACCAGAAGCACCACCAGATGGCTGCGATTGGATTCTTCGTGGCGGTCTTCCTTTCGCTCGTCTCGATGTTCTTGGTCTTCGGAGGCTAATAGCAATAATCCTTACGTAAGACTTAAAACCATATTTCGCTTTCGTCGTTTATAGCCCGGATACCGGCAGTGGAGATCTTCCCTGCCGGTTGTTTTTTTAAGAATCAGGATTACCTACCGGTCGCTCTGCTCCTCAGCCCTTCCTGCGAAGTCCCACTCGGTTTGTGGGACGCAGTCCCCCGCTTTTTGGGGGGCGCAGTCCCCCGCTTTCGCTATGCGTCCCCGAAGTGAAGCGGAGTGAGGTTGGGAGCGAATTTGAAGGATCTTCATCTCCCCACCCGAAAGGGGGAGCTTACTTCACCGAAGTTTCGTCTGAATAAACCGCATGGAGGCCACACTGCTAATCCCCGGTGAGCATCTCCCCTAGAAGTTCCTGGACTAGCTGGGGATTCGCTTTGCCCTTTGTCTCGCGCATGACCTGCCCCACAAACCAGCCGATCACCGATTCCTTTCCGGCGCGATACGTTTTCACCTGATCAGGGTTGCCAGCGATTACATCTACAATCACCTGACGCAAAGCGCCTTCATCGGACACCTGCGCCAGGTTCTCGCGTTCAACGATTTCTATGGGGGGATTTCCTGTCTCCTCGACCTGGTCCAGGACCGACTTTGCTGTGTTCGTCGTTATTTTCTTCTCGTCGACCATGCGGATGATTTCTACTAAATGGTGAGGTTGTAATTGGAGCCCGCCCGCCTTGATTCCTTTACTGCGAATGATGCGCAGCACATCATTCATCAACCAGTTCGAAACCGTCTTCGGCTCGCCGTCATACACATCAACCGCCTTTTCAAAATAATCCGCCAGGCTGCGTTCCTCGGTGAGAATCTCAGCATCGTAGATTGGGATGTCGTACTGTTTAGCGATGCGCGCCCGTCGTTCTAGTGGTAATTCAGGGAGGGCGGATAGAATCTCGCCCCGCCAGGTCTCATCGAGCTCGATCGGAAGTAAATCTGGTTCACGGAAATACCGGTAATCCGCTTCGGTTTCCTTGACGCGCATCTTACGAAGAGTCCCGCTGTCCTCATCCCAATCCAATGTCCAGGCTTCAATGGTGCGGCCTGCCTTTACTTCGCGGATCTGGCGCTTAATCTCAGCCTGGATGGCATCGCGCACATTCTCAATTGAGTTTACGTTCTTGGTTTCTGTCTTTGGATTAAGCACATCCGAACCTTGGATGCGAATGGATACATTGGCATCGCAGCGAAGATGGCCGCGCTCCATATCCGCATCGGAGATCCCCAGCCAGCGCAAGAGCTGCCGCAAACGAATGAGATACTGCGCTGCCTCATCAGCCGACCGCAAATCTGGACCCGTGACCATCTCAACCAGTGGAACTCCGCAGCGGTTGAAATCAATCAACCTGCGTCCCGCTTCTAAGACTGTCTTCCCGGCATCCTCCTCCATATGAAGCTTGGTGATCGTAACCCGACGCTGATCACCCTCTGGAAGCGGCACATCCATGAATCCCCCCAGCGCCAGCGGTTCGTTATACTGGCTGATCTGATACCCTTTGGGAAGGTCAGGGTAAAAGTAGTTCTTGCGGGCGAAGTACGAACGCGATTGAATCGAATCGGCGCGCATCGCAGAAGCCAGCAGCACTGCCTTCTCAACAACAGATCGATTGAGCACGGGCAAAACACCTGGCAATCCGGTGCAAACAGGGCAGATATTCGTATTGGGCGGGTCAGCCCAAGAATCCGCTTTACACCCGCAGAAGATCTTCGAATTGGTATTCAGTTGAATGTGCGTCTCGAGACCGATGACGGCTTCGTAATCTGACATCGATGGTGCCCCATTTCCCAAAGGATGATCCTTACTTACTATCGACTGTGATACGGATGATCTGATCCTCAATCGTGAGCGCCTCAGCTACTTCGAACCCATCGGTTACATATCCAAAAATCGTGAAGAATTCCTCCATTCCCGGAAGGTCATCAAGGGCGATGAAGATCTGGCTGCCACTGGAAGCCAGCACATCCGAGCGAAACCAATATCCAAGGGCGCCCGTGGTGGCGGGGTTCCCATTCTCAGATGGAAGCGTATAACCGATATCACTATCAGGTCGACCGCCGGGGGAACCCGTTACGAAGTAGGAGTCAGGCTCTGCGTTGCTGATCGGGAAATCATCCCAATACCCAAGATTAGCCAGGACGATGAAATTGTTCACACTCACCGGAGCTGAAAGCGGTTCGAGCTCGACTTGAATTGCACCCTTAGATGTTTCGATTGTTGCCGTATACTCCTTGTCCAAATCGATGACCATCTCGGGCATTCCATTAAAAAGATTTTCTCTCTCCGCAAATGGGATTTCCGCGAGTGGACGTCCGTCCTCAGGCACAGGAATCACTGCATCGGGCATCGGTGTTGGTGTGGGCAGCTGACTGTGTTCAACAACCTCGATCTCGACCCGGATCAGACGATCGCCCGGAAAATCCGGAGCTTCTGACGGATCACGCGGCGTTAATGCATTGACAATATCCATACCCTCGATGACTTTCCCAAAGATGGTATGCAGGCCATTGAGGTGGGGGGTTGCACCATAGGTAATGAAAAATTGGCTGCCGTTGGTGCCAGGTCCACCGTTCGCCATCGCCAGCAGTCCTTCCTGGTTGAACGTAACCCCGTGGATGATCTCATCCGCAAATTGATAACCCGGTCCCCCGCTGCCAGTGCCGGTGGGATCACCACCTTGAGCCATAAACCCCGGCAGCACCCGGTGGAACGTCGTTTCATCATAGAAACCCTGTTCAGCGAGAAACACGAAGTTGTTGACGGTTATCGGAGCGCCCTGTGAGAATAGCTCAACGCTCACATCGCCCTTCTCCGTGACGAGGGTGGCGATATAAACCTTCTCGAGGTCTAGGGTGAGCTCAGGAGGGGAATCCCACTGCAGTTCTTCCCCCTCGCCCACCTCCTCCCCGGTCTCCTCTGTTTCCTGGAAATCTGGAGAAACTTCGGCTTGGAGCCCGCAAGCCGCAAGAAGCGTGACAAGCAGAAAAAGGACCAAGACCCAAAGACTGAGTCCGTATAAACGTTTTATTCCAACCATTCGTATTCACTCCATTTCGAAATTGCCATTGAATTGAACCCTACAGAGCTCCGATAACCTTTGGCTGCAAGGCGCGCCACGCCTCTCCTTCGGTTGCCATCTCGTAAGAACGGCCTGCGCGCAGCAATGTCGCTTCAGAGAAATCTGGACCGAGGAATTGGATTCCTATCGGCAAGCCATTCTCTCCAAATCCCGCAGGGATCGATAGCCCAGGAACACCGGCGTGATTAGCTGGGACAGTCAACAAGTCTGCGTACTGCATGAGCACCGAATCACCGTAGACCGCACCGAGCTTGAATGCGGTTGTCGGCGTCGTCGCCGTGAGCAGGCAGTCCAGTTTATAGGAACCGCCTGGGTCAAAGGCGCGCTCAAAATCGTCGCGGATTAGCGTGCGCACCCGCAACGCACGTTCGTAATGCCCTTTCTCATATTGCTCTGCGGAGACATACATCCCCATTAATATTCGTAATTTGGGTTGTATCCCGAATCCCCGGCCACGCGTTTTCTTGTAAAGCTCACGGAGATTCTCCTCTTCGTCTGGAAAACGGTAGCCGTACTTAACGCCGTCATATCGATGCAGATTAGAAGCCGCCTCGACACGGGAGATTACGAAATAGACCGGTATGCCGTGGTGTGTGTTTGGCATTGGGACTTCTTCGATGATTTCGGCGCCCATTTCGGCGAAGGTCTGGGCTGCCGCCAGGACTGCACTCTCGATCTCCGGCGAGATCGGTTGCTCGATAAGTTCTCCAGTCTCCGGATCGGGGTACTTCAGTTTGAAATAATCAGGCGATAAACCGATGCGCAGCCCCTTCACGCCCTCCGTCAAGCCCTTGCAATAATCCGGCACGGGAGCGTTCGCAGCGGTCGCATCGCGCGGGTCAGGTCCGGCGATGGCATTCATCATCAGGGCTGTATCGGTGACATTTCTAGCGACAGGACCCGGACAGTCTAATGAAGAGGCGAAGGCAATTAATCCATAGCGTGAAACCCGTCCGTAGGTTGGTTTCATGCCGACGACACCGCAAAAAGCAGCCGGTTGCCGAATCGAGCCAGCCGTGTCCGTCCCCAACGAAATTGCCGCTTCACCTGCGGCAACCGCGGCTGTGCTGCCTCCCGAGGATCCGCCAGGGACATAGGTGGGATCCCAGGGATTCCCTACCGGTGGTAAAAACGCGGATGACTCGTTCGAAGAACCAAAAGTGAATTCGTCCAGGTTGACCTTCCCTACAACAACGGCGCCAGCTTCTTCTAAATGCTTCACAGGTGTAGCGCTGTAGGGAGAGATAAAGTTTTCCAATATCTTTGAACCTGCGGTGGAGGGGGTGTCCTTCACGCAGAAGATATCCTTCACAGCCAGCGGTACGCCAGCCAGTGGTCCCGGATCTTCACCCGCGGCGATCTTCTGGTCAATAGACTCCGCCTGGGCCTGGGCGCGCTCGCGAGTCACGGTAATAAAGGCGTGCACTTTTTCCAAGTCCGTGGGATTTGGAGTGTAGGATTCGGTCCTAGCTTGGCGGCCTTCAACAGCATCGACCCGTTCGAGTGTCGATTTCAAGAGCTCAACAGCCGAGATCTCCCCACCTTTAATCCGCCGAACCTGCTCATGAGCGGGCAGATCACACAAATGTTCCGTCATTCCAGCGCCTCTGAGGGGATGTCTGGCACGACGATGTAGCGCTCTTCCACCTCTGGTGCCTGTTCGAGGATGTCGTCTGCTTCAGGGCAGATCTCAATGATGTCTTCCCGCAGGGAGGGCATGATCGCCGCTGAATAGGGGACGCCATGGGAGGTGATGGGAATGTCTTCAGAGACTTCGATGGCCTCCAACTCGCGGATCGCCCGAAGTTGTTCGTTCAATTCTTTACGCAGGTATTCCCCTTCCTCGGACGGCATTTCCAACGCGGCGAGGTCAACGAGATGGTTGAAGATCTCCACCGTAATCGCCTGTTCGGCTTTGCCTTTTGCTTTCGTCGGCACCTTCACCTCCACGAAACGAGAATGGGGTCATTGTACCCGTTGCAGAAAGCACGGTCAAAGCATCCAACCCAGGATACCAACACGCGCCCTGGGCTGGAATTGGGATTTTTTCCAACGGTATAGGAATTGCATCCCCCAACCATAAAGACAGCAGAAAAAGCAGCCGCCTTTCGGCCACCTTACGTTAGGTGTTCGCAAGGTTAAACGGTCATTTTCTTTGATACGATCCGAGTAGAAACAAAGTCTTGTCGAAGACGACAAATAACCATTTAGGAGGTTTATTATGAAATCAATTCTTCGACCCCGCAGCTTCGGAATGCTCATACTTGCACTCATCCTCGCTGCATCCGTGTACGGCTTTGCTGCTGCGAATACCTTCCCCGACGGCGACACATACGCCGGTGAAGGGTCAACCAATATCCTTGGATATGCTGTATCCAACGTGACCTACGGTCTCACAAGTGCAGACACAGATCCTTCGAATATTGATCAAGTAACATTTACGTTAGACGCAGCTGCGAGTTCCGCTTATGTATCCTTCGATGGTGGCACGAATTGGTACTCATGTGTAATAAGTGGTGGGACGAGTGTAACGTGTGCTGGACTGAATGTTGCAGTTTTAGGTGCCAACAGCCTTGGCGTCATCGCTGTGGATTAGGTTACGCCCTCACCAATTTATAAGTTTGTGTCATATCGGGGCACTCTCACTGTTGCAGTGATTGTGCCCCCTGGTCCAAAATGGATATGAAGCTGAATACACGACTCTCACAATCACTTCTCTCGGCGATGATCCTGGTGCTCATGGCGGCGCTGTGGTTCACATTCTCGCAGGTTCAATTTGGGGGGCAATCTTCATATATTATGATCGCCGGTGCGAGCATGGAACCCAGCCTGCACTATGGAGATTTGATTGTTGCCCACGAAGAACAAACATATGCGGTTGGAGATGTCGTGACGTATCGCCACCCAATAATTGGTCCGGTCATCCATCGAATTATCGATCGAACAGGGGAGACATACACGTTCAAGGGCGACAACAACGACTGGGTCGATTCCTACGAGCCGACATCGGCGGAGCTAATTGGCAAATCCTGGATCCACATCCCCGGTGCAGCGAAACTCCTCCAGAAATTACGCTCGTCTTCGGGAATCATC
>SOJU01000154.1 GCA_004376465.1 Anaerolineales bacterium
GCCGGATTACCGTAGACGACGACCTGGTACTCTACCTGTTTGGCACGCCCGGGCAAAAGCGATTTGATTTCATGTGGGAGATCCTGGCAGAAGGGATGCTCGGGTTCGTCGTCATGGTGGACAGCGCTCGACCCGAGACCTTCCGTGAGGCACGTGGCATCCTCCAAACCTTCCGAGCATACGCCCCGACCCCATATGTCGTCGCCGCGAATAAGCAAGATCTCGATGATGCATGGGAAGTGGATGACCTGCGTATCGCCCTCGGCCTCGATTCAAAAATCAAGATGCTCCCGTGCGTGGCAAACGATAAAGGGCAGGTGAAATCCGTTCTTCTGGAACTCCTCTTTAGCATTCTCGAGGAGTCGAAAGAGTAGAACAGACATAGTCAGTCTTGCTTGTTTTCGACCACCCGAACCGCTGTTATATATATTTGTGATTGTCATGTACTATTTGACAAGGGGAGCAATTGCCGCCGAACCCGCTCTTCGTGAAGAGCGGAGTCCATCTTGATAAAGGAGGGAGAGAGATGAAGACGGGCCGCATCCTTGTCGTTGAAGATGACTCTGACATTGGAAACATGCTCCGCATCTACTTCACCGGACAGGGTTATGACGTAGATCTCGCCATAAACGGATCAGACGCGCTCACCTCCACACACTCAAACATGCCCGATCTCATCGTCCTGGACATCCTGCTGCCCGATATGGATGGCTATTCAGTTTGCCAAGAATTGCGAGCATCTTCACGTACGCATCACATCCCAATCATTTTCCTAACCCAGAAGGATTCGCGCAGCGATCGTATCGCCGGGTTAGAGCTTGGCGCCGACGATTACATCACCAAACCCTTCGACATTGAAGAACTCAAACTTCGGGTTCAAAACGCCATTGCCCGCGCCGAGCGTGAGCGTCTTATCGATCCGCGCACAGGTCTCCCCACCGGTGCCATCATCCAGGAGAAGTTGCGCGAGCTCGTTAATAAAAAAGAGTGGGCATTGCTCTATTGCCGTCTTGAACAATTCGAAGGCTTCAAAGAAGTCTACAGCTTCGTCACCGGCGATGAGAGCCTGCGGATGACGGCAGCGATGTTCTGTGAAATCCTGGCGGAGTACGGGGACGAGAAGGATTTCCTCGGGCACGCCGGCGGGGGTGACTTTATCGTCATCACCGTCCCTGCTGCCGCAGATACAATCAGTGAGCAGCTCAAACAAAATTTCAACGAACGGATAAAAGAACACTACTCAAAAGAAGATCTGAATCGGGGTCACTTAGTCGTGCCCCAAGGCAGTGGTGATGGGATTCAAATTCCATTAATGACCATGAGCATTGGACGGTTGGATTCAACCGCGAAGAAATTCAACGACCTGCGCGAAATAACAGAGGCGGCCATGGAGGCACAGCGCATGGACGCTACGACGTCCTAAAGCATGCTCGCAGAAGATCTCCTCGTTCTCATCTTCATCGCACTTGCGTTGCTTCTCATCGGAATCGGCATCGGCTGGAGTTTGCGTTCGTCCAGGATAGCCAAGCCGAAATCATCAACTGGAGAGGTTGTTCCCACGTCGCCAGCAATTAGCACAGAAACCCAGGCTTCTCCCGACGGTGAGGTTCTATCTACGCTCCAATCTCTGCATGCCGCTCTGAGCCACCCCGAAGATTTATCCACTCTCGTCGAAGGCGCCCTTAAAGGAATCTCTCGCCTGCTCCCGTTCGACATCGTTGAGCTCAACCTGTTCGATCGGACGACCGGCCACTTCATCCCGCATCGACTCTGTTCACCGCGCTCCTCCGACTTTGTCACTGGCATGGGGGATGATGTCTACCGCCTGGGTGAGGGCTACACCGGCTGGCTGGTCGAGCACCGCGGATCCTTGCTACTCCCAGACGTCAACAAGAGGGGCGATGTTCAACCCAAGGTCCGGCGCGGGAAATTTCCATTCAAGTCATACCTGGGCACCGCTTTGACAGACCGGGACGAAATCGTGGGCACGCTGGAGCTGGCACACCAAGAAGCACTCACGTACGACCGCCGCCATCAAACACTGCTCGAAGCCGCCAGCGCAGCTATTGCACTGTCGATCACAAACCTCAAACTCCACAGTCAGCATCAGCAGTTTGTCGATGAATTTGTCGGGATAACCGACATCCAGGGAGCTGCAGCCTGGGTTCACGAACCAGAAACGTTGTTAGAGCAGCTCTCCAAAACACTCGCAACCAGAGTCGGCGCGGATGTCCTGGTTTTACTGTTGTACAACGAAGACACTCAATCGCTCATCGCTCAACCGCCGTTCTTCGGTGTATCTGCATCCATCCTTACGGATGATCTTGTCTTTCCATCTTCGCCCGAGAACACACTTTCGACAATCTGGCAAACCCAGAAATATTGGATTTCAAACACCGCAGTGGAGGAGCAGCTCATCGACCAGATGGAGCTTCGACCCTTTTTGAAGAAGGCGGAAATCCACACGCTTCTGATCACTCCCTTGGGGGGTGATGAACACCGGATCGGTGCAATCCTGGCGGGGAATACAGACGCAGAGTCAATGTTCTCTGAGGGAGATGCCGAAGTCCTAGCCTCGCTATCGCGGCTATGCTCACCCCTGATCGAAGCTTCGCAGAAGTTAACCCGAGATCAAGGCGCTGACGAGACCGAGAGGGTAGATCCTACAGCCGCGGGTATGGTTCTCGATTCCGGGCTTCCGCCCGCGGAAGAAACCCCGACCGGCGCGCTCCAATGGGCAGAGGCTCTCCTGAGAATCTCGGCTGAATTATCCTCCAGCCTCGACGTCGATCGTGTGCTCGAGAGAACGCTCGCGCTCACCAGCGAACTTATCGGCGCCGCCCAAGCATGCGTCCTGCTGCTTACACAGGAGGGCGACTCTCTACAGCTGCGCGCTTCTTTTGGTGAGCGGAGTCCCGGCAGCCTGCAAATGGATCGGGATATTCAAGAGGGTCTGCCCAGCTGGGTCATGTCCCACAACCAGTCTGTGTTAATCGATGATCTTTCCCAGGACGCAAGATGGAAAACTCTCGACAACGACGCTCAGGAGCAGCGAAGCGCTATTGCAGTGCCAATTATCGTCGGGGATGAGGCGATCGGGGCGATGCTCTTCACTCACTCTGAGGTAGGGGCTTTCGTCCCAGAACAACAAAGATTGGTACGCTCCGTTGCCAGTCAGGTCGGCGGTGCGATTAAAAACGCCGAACTTTATCATGTGATAAGCGATCAAGCCGAGCGCTTGGGTTCGATGTTGCGCTCCCAGCAGATCGAAGCCAGCCAGTCGCGGGGAATCCTCAACTCCATCGCCGACGGCGTTATTGTGACGGATTCCAACCATGAAATCATCCTTTTCAGCCCCTCCGCCGAACGGATTCTCGGGCTCCTCAGCGACGACGTCGTTGGGCACCCCGTCTTCGATTTTATCGGTGTCTACGGCGCTGGCGGAACGCGCTGGGCTGACGCGATTCGCGCTTGGAGTCAGAACCCAGCTTCGATCGGCCAGGTGGCGTTCCTTACCGAGCAACTTGAGCTTGAAGACGGTCGTGTGATTTCGATTCACCCGGCGCCCTTCGTCCTGGGCGACGAATTCTTGGGAACGGTTTCGATTTTCCGCGATATTTCCCGTGAAGTCGAAGTAGACCGTCTAAAATCTGAGTTCGTCGCCACAGTCAGTCACGAGCTGCGCACGCCGATGACGTCGATCAAGGGCTTCGTGGATCTGCTCTTGATGGATGTATCCGGCGAGTTGGCAGACGAACAGCGACGTTTCCTAGAAATCATCCGCAGCAATACCTTCCGCCTGGAAATCCTCGTTGGCGATCTCCTGGACATCTCCCACCTCGAATCAGGAAAAGTCACGCTCTCCTTCCAAGCGCTGGATGTTTACCGGCTCCTGGATGAGATGCGCGAACACGTCGAGCACAGGAGTCAAGAGGGTGAAAAGCAGATCAGCTTCCAGATCGAAGCTCCACAGAGTCTCCCCAAACTCAGGGGCGACCTCGAACGTGTGCGACAGATCCTGGCCAATCTGGTCGAGAACAGCTTCAACTTCACACCATCAGGGGGCATGATCCGCATGCGCGCCAGACAGGTGGGGGATCAGATTGAGATCGATGTGATCGATAATGGCATGGGCATCTCCCTGCCGGAACAAGAGCGCATCTTCGAACGTTTTTTCCGTGGTGAGCAATCGCTCCTACTGGGTATCGCGGGCACCGGTCTAGGTCTGTCAATCGTACTTAACCTAGTCGAGATGCACGAGGGGAGGATCTGGGTCACTTCGGACGGAATCCCGGGAAAGGGATCTACCTTCACGGTATCGCTTCCGGTCATGACCGCAGAAGATGAAGTGGAAGAGGGTGGGGAATAGAGATGGCAAAGATTCTTGTAGCGGAAGATGAACGCGATATCCGCGAGCTCATCGAGTTTGCGCTTAACTTTAACGGCCATGAGGTCCTGACCGCGTCCGACGGCGTGAGCGCCTGGGAGCTTACGATTGCGGAACAGCCTGATCTGGTCCTGCTTGACGTACGCATGCCGCGCATGGACGGATACGAGTTGTGCCGCAGGATCAAACGTAGCGAAAAATTACGTCATATCCCCATAGCCTTCCTCTCTGCGAAAGGACAGGAAGCTGAGATTCAGGCGGGCCTGGATGCTGGTGCAGAGGAGTACATTCTAAAGCCCTTCTCCTTGGACCAACTTGACCAGGCAGTCGCCCGACTGCTGAACGATTGATGTTTAGAAAACTTGGATGAAATCCGGAGCGGTCTTCGCTCGACCCCCTACCCTCTTCAGAAAATAGAAGGGGGTAATTTATAGAAAATGTACCCTCACTCACAGACCGCAGGGTGCGCCTACAACCGGAAGCGTAGGGACGTAGCATGACATGCCGCGTCTCTGTATGTAGGGTAAATTGTCGGTGAAGAATCATCCATAACATCACCCCTGATCGCAGCGAGATCCTCTTAAATAATGTTATACTGCTTATAGCATCTCGATAGTAGACGCACGGGGAGTCCAACCGGACTGAGAGGAGGGCTACGACCCTCGACCCGCAGAACCTGATCCGGATCATGCCGGCGTAGGGATGGCAGAACACGTTGCATCACCAACAACAGCCACTCCCTACCCAAGGAGTGGCTATTTCTATGCTGCATCGCACGATCATCCTCACAAACGGAGACATCCTGGATGGCTCCGCTCTAAAGGAGCGCATCGAAGCCTGGAGCCCCGAGCAGGTAATAGCCGCAAATGGCGGCAGCCGCCACGCGTCTACACTTGGATTGAAGATCGATCTTGTAGTCGGAGATCTCGACTCAATAGAACCCGCACAGCGCGAGACGCTTCTAGAACAAGGAACGCAATTCGAACACTTTAAAGCCGAAAAGGACGAGACCGACCTCGAATTGGCGCTGCTGCGTGCTGTCGAGCAAGGTGCAACCGAAATCGCTGTCATAGGCGTTGTCGGTGATCGGCTGGATATGGTCATGGCGAACATTCACCTTCTCACACTCGATGCCTTAAGCCCAATATGTGCAGAACTCTGGCTCGGGCGCCAAACCGCCTGGCTGATTCGCCCTCCCGGAGAGGAGTTCGAGGGCGCTCCAGGCGATACGCTGAGTCTTATCCCAGTAAAAGGGGACGCGATGGGTGTTACCACCACCGGATTGGCTTACCCGCTGCAAGGGGAGAGGCTTTTCTTCGGGCATGCCCGGGGTGTCAGCAACATGATGGAACAGGAGGTGTGCCGCGTGGACTTGGAAGAGGGGATCTTGCTTGCGGTGCATACACAAGCGGCGTAGCACAACCAGATCCTTCGTTGCGCACTCCTAACCACGTGGTTACCTCAATATTTCGGATGGAACCGTAGGCATTGGAGGACTTCAGAACATGACTATCGATCCCGAACGCACAGTGAATGTTTCCGTTCAGGTGCTGCCTCTACATGAGGATGTGTACCGAATTGTCGACCGCGCCATCGATATCATCGCCGAGAGCGGCGTTAAATACGAGGTCGGTCCGATGGAGACCGTAATGGAGGGGCAGCTAGACACCCTGCTTAAGGTCGCAAAACAGGCTCACCTGGCCTGTTTCGAAGCCGGTGCAGAAAAGGTGGTTACGCTGATCAAAATTGGCGATAGCACCACCGGGACATCCATCGAAGAGAAGGTCGCCAAATACCGCAGCCGTTGACCATGACCTCAGCATCAACCGTGGAGATCACCGCATATGGACAGTAGAGATAAGGTTATCCAGCCTCGATCGACACGCTTCTGGCATGAGGCTCTTCCGCCACTCCTGCTCGTTTGCTTCGTTGTGCTCGTATGGCAGACCGTCGCCGTTCGCAGCGGTCTCTCGGCTTTCATCCTCCCCTCGCCAATCCAGGTCGCACAAGCCACATACGAGACCTGGGACATACTGCTCCCCGCGATCGGGACGACGATGGTGGAGACGAGCATAGGGTTGGGTATCGCTATCGTGTTCGGCGTGGTAATCGCCGGTGTGATGGATATATCGAACTTGCTGCGCAGATCGCTCTATCCAATCCTTGTCGCATCACAGACCGTGCAGATTCTGGCGATCGCACCGTTGCTCATCATCTGGTTCGGTTTTGGGCTTCTGCCGAAGGTCCTCGTCGTGATCCTGATCTGTTTCTTTCCGTTGGCAGTCAATACGGCTGATGGGCTCGCTTCAGCAGATCCGGACCTGGTCGCCCTTCTGCGTTCTATGGGGGCCAGTCGCAACCAAATCTGGCGCATGGTCCGGCTTCCCGCCGCGATGCCCTCCTTCTTCTCCGGGTTGCGTATTGCCGTCACCTACAGCGTCGTCGGCGCGACGATCGCAGAATGGGTGGGTGGTTCGGCTGGACTCGGTCTTTACATGCTGCGATCGAAGAATGCTTTGGCGACGGATCAGGTATTTGCAGCCATCGTCGTGACCTCGGTCATCAGCATTGGTCTCTATACGCTGGTCTATGCCCTGGAGCGCGCCGTGCTTCCGTGGTACTACACCACCCAGCGTGAAGAACATTGGGAGGGAGCCGGCATTTATTGACCGCGCAGAAAGTTGGTCCGGTTTGTTTATCTTTAGCAGGATATTAACTATGAGAATCTGGAGTTTGACATCTCTAATAATCGTTCTCGCCCTCGCCCTTGCAGGTTGTGCAGGGCAGAGTGAGCCCCCCACCCTGCAGGATGTGACGTTAATGCTGGATTGGGTTCCGAACACAAACCACACGGGCATTTATGTCGCCCAGGCTAACGGCTACTTCGAGGACGCAGGGTTGAGCGTCACAATCATTGAGCCCGGTGAAGTCTATGCTGAACATGCCGTCGCTGCAGAGGCCGCCGACTTCGGCGTCAGCTTCCAGGAGCAGGTTACGCTCGCCCGCGCAGATGAGGTGCCGATCGTGTCCATCGCGGCGATTATCCAGCATAACTCCTCCGGTTTCGCTTCACGCGCCGTGCTCGGTGCCCACTCTCCACGCGATTGGGAAGGCCTGCGCTATGGCTCGTTCGGCAGCCCATTTGAACCACCAACGCTGCAAGTGCTCATGAACTGCGACGGGGGCGAATTTGAAGCGCTAGAGATCGTCGAAACAGGTTTTTCAGATCCCCTGGCGCTGCTCGACGAGGCCGTGACCGATCTGGCCTGGATTTTCTACGGCTGGCAGGGCATTCAAGCCGAGTATGAAGGCATTGATCTGCAGATTATGATGATGGAGGAGTGGTTCGATTGCATCCCGGATTACTACACGCCGGTCCTCATCGCCAATGAAAAAACGATACAGGAGCGCCCGCAAGTGGTGCGGGCCTTCCTCGAGGCGATTGAGCGCGGCTATCGTTTTGCGATCGACAACCCCGACCAGGCTGCAGACATCCTGCTTGAGGCCATCCCGGAGCTGAACGAGGACCTCGTTCACAGAAGCCAATCCTGGCTATCCCCCCGATATCAAGCTGACGCCTCTCGCTGGGGTGAGCAAGACATCCAGGTCTGGCAGGCATATTCAGCGTGGATGGTCGAGCATGGGATCCTCGCCGAACCCATTCAAGCCGAAGACGCCTTCACCAACAAGTACCTTCCCGGGAGCCAGTGATCCGATGCGGAAGTTAAGCGTCGAACTCCAGGGGGTTAGCAAAACCTTCCATGCAGATGGTCAATCGGTTAGGTCTCTCGATGATCTTACGTTGCGCATCGAGGATGGCGAGTTTCTCACCCTGATCGGCCCCTCAGGGTGCGGGAAGAGTACGCTATTTAACCTCGTCGTAGGGTTGTTAGAACCCGACGAGGGGGATATTTATCTCGAAGGGGAAATCTGCCGCGAGCGAATCGGCCGCGTAAGCTACATGCCTCAGCGCGATCTTCTGCTCCCCTGGCGGAACATCCTTGACAACGTGATCATCCCCCTTGAGCTCACCGGGGTGCCGCGGGAAGAAGCGCGCGGACGTGCGCAATCGATGCTGCCTCTTTTCGGACTGGAGGATTTCGCTAACAGTTACCCCAGCGCTCTCTCGGGCGGTATGCGCCAGCGGGCCGCGCTGCAGCGTACGATGCTCGCCGAGAAAAAAATCCTGCTCCTAGACGAACCATTCGGAGCCCTAGATGCGCTCACCCGCCGTGAGCTTCAGGGCTGGCTGCTCGAGGTTTGGCGTCGTTTCGGTCAAACCGTCATTTTTATCACGCATGATGTTGAGGAAGCCATATACCTGGGCGATCGCGTGGCTGTGATGAGCCCTCGCCCGGGTCGGATTGTAAAAATAGTCGATGTCCCTTTGCCCCGCCCTCGCCGGCAAGCTATGATCACCGAACCGATCTTCTCCTCGCTCCTCGCCGAGCTTCTCGAAGCGCTTGGGGTAACGATCTGACCCCATTCATGGGGCGCGCAATAATAAAGGCTGGATGATGGGCAGAGCGATAACAGTACACAAACTCAATGAGCAGGGCGTTGAGGTCTTCCGCTATAGCGGCATGCTTGTTGAGGAACAGGAAACCAGCCTCACGCTTGAAGCACACTTCGATCGTTCTGATGTTCAATTCTTTGAGTTAACATTTCGGGAGGGCGATCGCTTTATCGAGACCTACTTTACTGATCGCTGGTTTAATATCTTCGAGATCCACGACGCCGATGATGACCACCTTAAAGGCTGGTACTGCAATATCACCCGCCCGACTCGAATCGAGCAGGGGCACATCTACGCGGAAGACCTGGCGCTCGATCTGCTTGTTTACCCGGACGGGTGCAGGCGCGTGTTGGATGAAGATGAGTTCGAGGAAATTGATCTCAGCGAGTCCGATCGCAAGAACGCCCTGTCGGCGCTCGAGGAATTAAAACAATGGGCCCAGGCGCACAAAGGGCCATTCTCCAGACTCGCGGCGGAGAATCGCCCAACGATGTGACCTACCTTAAAACACCGGCATTGGATATTCTGCTAAAGAGTAACGCTGTGAGGTTTAGAGCGCTTTTTGCGCATTCGCTCGACGCCATAAAATCCACACGATATACGCCGTCACCACAATTAAAATCGAGGCGATGAGCACCGGCACCACGAAGGCCAGGATGGAGATGAGCAGCGCGGTCACATCCTCGGCCATACTGACGGGCACATTGCCAATGCCTCCCGTCGTAGCGGTTACCGCCGGGCGAACGACGGCAGATTTTGCCACGTGCACACTGCCGGCGATGAATATCCCGGCTACAACACTCAAAATTGGGCTAACATCTGTAATCACATTCGCACTCGCGGCAAAGGCGATGGCGCCGGCTACAGGCCGGACGAACGTCTGAATGGCATCATTGACGTGGTTCACCGCTGGGATTTTATCTGCGAAAAACTCAACCACGCTGAGAACTACCAGGATGCCTATCACCCACCAACTGCTGATTGCATCCCAAGGAGGGGTGAGCGTTATCAAATCCGTAAAGCGGGCGACCAACGCCAAGACCAATATAGGAATGTAGGCGTTCAGGCCAGCGCTGGCAGCCAGTCCAAATGCAGCGAAAACTCCGCTCAATGGGTCCATTTTCTTCTCCTCTACAAGTGGAACCCACCCCAGGTTCCGGTCAAAGTATAACGCAGCAGGTCGATCAACCCAATCTGAATCAAGCCGAGCATCAATCCTGCTGCAAGCGGGACGATCAGATCGCGCCACCTACTTGCCTTCTGCGTTCGACGCAGAAGCGGGATCGTGATCAACGTGTACGCGAGCGTAAGAAGCAGCAGAACCCCGAGGCTGCTCAATAAAGCCAAAGGATAAAGTAGAAGCGGGTTCTCGCTCAACACCGCCAGGTCAACAACACCGACAAGGGTGAGCAACAGGAGCAGTTCGCGCGGCGAGCGCAAGATCCGCTCTGACTTCCAGTCTTTCCACGCGTACTGGCTGAAAACGGGGTAGACAAGCGTCACAAGCACAATCCCGATCAGGCTGCCGGTGATTAAACGCAGGGTGTTGTGGGGTGCGTAGAGCTGCATTGCCGAGGGAAGCATCGATAAAAAAGAATTAGTACCATCCACAACCCAGGTCAACCCCAGCCCGATGACTGCTGCCAGCACCCCTCTGCTCGGATAGAGACTGGCTTTCGTTCGCCGAACCGCGTAGTAAGTAAAAGCGACCAATGCTCCCAGGAACATCCCTGTGCAGCGCGCACAGAGCGGAAGCGGTCGCGCACCCAGATGGAAGGAGCGCAGGTCGATCCGGTGGCATACCGCATAACCGATGGCGTCCGCCTTTCCCAGGATTCCATCCGGTGTGAAGTACAACCACAGCCCTACCACAAGAGCCGTTAGGACGAACACAATCGCGTTCGCCAGGCGTCTGTGCCGGAAGCTCTGGGCAGAAGTTTCATTTTCGCTGGTCACGCGGTGATTATAATCGAGCGCGGGTTGGATTGAGTGTCCCGCGGGACATCGCTCCGGCTGAACCATCTTCTTGACGGGCAAAAACAGTGACGGTTATAATCACTGCACGTTCCTCGGTAGCTCAATCGGCAGAGCAACCGGCTGTTAACCGGTAGGTTAGTGGTTCGAGTCCACTCCGAGGAGCCTTTGCTCACTTCACAAATG
>SOJU01000045.1 GCA_004376465.1 Anaerolineales bacterium
GATAGTCGAAGAGCTCGTTGAGTTCTGCGCTCAGGACTTGTGAATATTCCGAGAGGCAGCGGACGCACTCGAGATCGATATTTCCTTGAAGGTGACCTTCGATGTAGATGCCCTGGCCGGTTCGCGACAATCGGGCTGAACCATGCAGGTCAGAAATTAAAAAGTCTTCTCTAATGAGGAGAGAGGACTCCTCAAAGTCAAAGTTGCGACTGTGCCCGACATCCTTGTTAAGCAAGAATCCGACGTTAAGCCGCAACGGGTGACGCTTAGTCAGGTTTGCACCGCCTGGCAATAAGGTTCCCTAAAAAGCGCTCGCATTATAGCATAGTAAGCAGTTGAAAGCAAGAAAACGCGCTTGTACGTAACATAATTTACCGATCCGGAGTAAAATAACCCAATATCTAGGGGGTTACACAGGATGTGATGCCACGAGTGGCGATTGAGTACTGTGCGAATAGTCAAACGCGAGAGGTCCTATGACACAGCTTCTTATAGCATCCCGAAACCCCGGAAAATGCCGTGAAATGCGCGTTTTGCTGCAACCCCTCGGTGTGGAAATCATCGATGTAATTGAGCTGGCGACCGAAGTGCGGGTTGACGAGATCGGGAAGACCTATGCGGAAAATGCAAGCCTGAAAGCGGGGATATTCGCCGAGCATTTTCAGATCTGGGCAATCGGTGACGACACAGGCCTCGAGGTCGATGCGCTCGAAGGCGCCCCGGGATTGCACTCGGCTCGTCTGGCTGGCCCAGGCCGTTCGGACGTCGACCGTCGAAATCGCTTACTCTCACTGCTGGGACCACATCCGCGCCCGTGGACTGCACGCTTCCGCTGTGCTGTCGCTTTCGCCGGACCGGAGGGGGAAATTGACCTGGCTGAGGGTGAGTGTGAGGGAGAGATTATCCCCGACGAGCACGGCGATGGTGGATTCGGCTACGATTCGATTTTCTTGATCAAGGGAATGGGGCGGACGATGGCAGAGATCAGCCCGGAGGAGAAAAATCGAGTAAGCCATCGGGCCCGAGCAGTACAGGCTTTGCTCCCCGCTCTGAAAAAGCGTTTAGGGGGCTAGCGAAATTCGACGGGAAGGTGGTTTCCAAATTTGGTGGCGGAGGCGAATCCCCCAACAAATATTAATCGCCTCAGCTCGCGCGCCTCACATGTTTGAAAATGCCCCCCTCAATGGCGCCGTTAAAAACTTCCCAAATATTGTTCAACCGCCTCGGTAACATCCAGAGGTTGTTCAAGCATGACCATGTGGCCAGCGCCCTCAATGAGAACCAGCGTGGATTCGGGAATCTCTGCGTCCAGGTGACGGGCATACTTCAAGGGCGTTAGTCGATCCTGTTCGCCGCAGAGAATTAGCGTCGGGACCTGTATCTCCGGCAGTTGGTCGCAAATGTCAAATTGATTGCAGGCTACAAAATCCCCGTGGATAATCCCGGGCCGAGTCTCAAGCATACGCGTCTTTGCCAGAGCAACGATTTTTTCAGGGGCCTGGTCGCTGAAAGCCCACGTGATGACCACTTCTACGGTTTCTTCAAACCGGGTTGGGTCGGCGGCAGCCTGGAGGATTTCCCCGTTGACTCGCAAACGCCCGCCAGTACCGACCAGGATCAGTCCGGCAACGCGGTCCGGTTTCGCCAACGCAGCAGTCATAGCGATGGCGCCGCCCATCGAGTGCCCGGCCAGCAACACGCGCTCGATCCCCTGCTCGTCAAGCCAGTCGACAACCTGCTCTACATAACCAACAATGGTCGTCTCTCCCTCGCCGGGCGAGTCGCCATGCCCCGGGAGGTCCAAACCAAAAACGCGATAATTCGCAAGGCGTCGCAGTTGTGGCGGCCAGTGAAGCCGGCTTCCGCCCGAACCGTGGATTAAGACAAGCGGCGGAGATCCGGATTTAAGATCTCCACCGTGGTCGCTGAAGTGAATGGCGCCAGCCATTTATTCCTGTTCCTCTAGCCAACGCTCGGTCATCATCCCCGCTGCAGCACCTTGGCCGACAGAAGTTGTGATCTGTCTGAAGACGGAATCCTGGATCTCGCCAGCAGCGAATACACCTGGTACGCTGGTCATCATGCGGTCATCTGTAATTAGATAACCGTTCTTGTCCAACTCCAATTGCCCCTTGAAAAAACTAGAGTTTGGAAGGTGACCGATGAAGATGAAGACCCCATCGGTGTCCAAAGTAACAGCCTCATCTTTTTTGACATTGCGGACGAGCGCCGATTCTACCTTTCCATCCCCTCGTATCTCTTCCAGGATTGCATCCCATACGAACTCGATCTTCTCGTTATCAAACGCACGCCGTTTGAGCGCCTCGCCGGCGCGTAGTTCGTCCCGCCGATGGATCACCCGTACGCGATTGACAAACCGCGTCAGGAAGAGCGCCTCCTCGATTGCGCTGTCGCCACCGCCGACCACAAGCACATCCTTGTCGCGGAAGAAGAAACCATCGCATGTGGCGCAGAACGAGACGCCGCGGCCGATGAACTCCTCTTCGCCGGGGATCCCGAGACGATTCGGGGAAGCGCCGACGGTTACGATCACAGCATCCGCTTCAAATTCATCCCCGTGGGTTTTGATGTGGAAGGGGGAGCCTTCACTGAAATTCACTTCGGTGACCTCGTCAATAAGGACACGAGCGCCAAAGCGTTCGGCCTGTTTCTGCATCAATTCGACTAACTCAGGGCCGCTTGAGCCTTCCGGGAAGCCGGGGTAGTTCTCAACCTCATTCGTGATCGAAATTTGCCCCCCAAGCTGGTTCCCGGAGATCACCAAAGGTTTCAGATTGGCGCGGGCTGTGTAAAGTGCGGCAGTCAGACCGGCAGGGCCAGACCCGATGATAATGACTTTTTCTTTTTGCATACGATCCTCACAAGTAGGTTTTGGGATGGAATTTATGTCATAGAGGCGGTTTGTCAATTCCTTGGCGACGTAGCGCAGCCACCATTGTGGGGCGCATGCGAGCCGCCCTCACGCCTCTTGGAGCACGCTGTCATTGTAAGCTAACCCTTTGC
>SOJU01000040.1 GCA_004376465.1 Anaerolineales bacterium
TTCGCGGGCGTAGATCTCCGGGAGAACGGACCAACCCTGGGAGGTTGTCTCCAGATCCGCGATCAGAGCCTCAAGGGCTTCAGGCCACTCCTGGCCGGGGAGTGTCTCTTTGAGCAGATCGTAGTATTTAAGATCCCCGGTATCCAGCAATAGCGCCCGCGCCAGGTGCAGGACCTCGGGTGTGTCTTTTTCCCGCTGGGCGACCTCTATAAGCGTATCGAGATAATATCTGCGATATGTGGACCTTGCGGCTGAATGCTCCTCCAACCAATCCGTGCAAAGTCGCTTGACCTCGGAAATGTCCCCCCGCCCCAGATGATGCTGGATCAAACGCTGCCGGAAGGTGTGCAGGTGGATGTGATCCTGGATGAAGTGCAGGGCTGCCTCTTCGCCGTCCTCCCGCTCGACGACGGAGAGCTTGATGAGAGCGGCCGTCTCGCGATCATGGTCGGCGATGGGGTAGCTCAGGCCAGTCCCCTCGTCATCGCGCCGTTCCGCCATGACGTCGAGCAACGCGAAGCACCGGGATCTTTCCTCCGGGTTGGCGATCGAATCTGCAGCGATTCCCGCCAGGTCCCAGCCCCATCCGAAATCGCAGTAGGGATCGATAGGAGCCAGTGCCAGACAGTAGTCGAACAGCTCGCACCGCGGCTCTTCTCCGATGTAAACGCTCGCTTCGCGCAGGATGTTGAGTGCGATACCGATGCAGTCGCCCAGCGCCCCCATGGAATCGTCGGCGTTCTCGTATACATTAGCCGTCGTCTCGAGCACGGCCTGGGCGATCGGCACCGCTCTGTCCGACCGCCCTTCCCTGAGCAGCGTTCCCGCGCGGGACAGGAGAGAATCCAATCCGTGGTAGGCTCTCGATGCCCCCCAGTAGTCGATGAAGCCATACCGGTCCTGGCCGAGCCGCAGCGCCTCGCGCGCCATACGCAGGTAGACAGCCTTATCAGGCGCACCCTCACCGAATCTCGCCCGGATGTCGAGGCTGATCGCCCGGTCGTCCTCCGCTAAACCGACCAGGATGTTCACCAGCGTTTCATGCGGCATGCTTTCCAGAATCTCACGCACCTCGTCCAACTTCGATTGTGGGGTCTGGATTGCTTCACCGGAAAAGGCTTCAGGATAAGCTTCCTCGATCGCGAACAGGATGGCGATCACGTGCTTGCAGACCGGTCCCCAATCATATGGGCAAGTGCACGTGCATGCGAAATCGCCCTCGGAATCTAGTTTGAAGTGAACGTCGTAAAGATCCGTCCCTTCGACCTCGGCCGTCCACGCCTTTGCATCCGCCTGCTCCAGCGCAGTGACGCGCCCCTCTTGATGGTACGCTTGACCTCGCAGCAGAACCAGCGGGTCGACAATTTCGTCCAAGTTATCCAAGCGCAAAGTTACGTTCTCCAAATCGCTGATGGGCTCTGTGTGTGGCTGCAAACCTGCCCGTGGTCAAGAAGATCATCATCCCTGGTGCGCCTGCATCATGTCGCCTGAGCGGGCAGGTCACCCAGTACCTCGCGCAGCAGGTCGAGCGCGCCGGGGGTCTCATCCCAATAGCGTCCATGCACTTTCCAGTAGAGGTAGGCCTGGTCTTCGCCGCCAAAAGTGATGCTACCGGGACGCATATCCTTGGGCTTTCTGTGGCGCGTCTTAATCAGCTCCTGTGCCACGCTGGGTAGGAACTCGACGGCCAGCACCAGCGCCTCCCGCGCCCGCTCGATCTCTCCGACCTGATACAGTGCCAGCGGCCGTCCGAAGAGAACCCCTTCCATCCCATCCTCCGGGAAGAGCTCGCAGATTTCCAGGACCCCCTCCGGCTGCTCCAATTGAAAATAGCAGTCGACGGCGAGCGCTCGAACCCCCTGGTTATCGTTGGGATTCCAGGCGAGCAGCCTCAAGATCGCTTCCAGGGCTTTCTCCACCTCGCCCCGCTCCAGGATCTCCAGCGCCAAACCGTGATATGCGCGCAGGAAAGGCCGGTTGTCGAGGAACAGCCAGGGCAGTGAGCCGGATCCTGAGCGGATTTCTTCGGGTAAATATTCCAGGCCGATCTTTCCGGCGTGCTGCCAGAGCGCGAAAGCCTCGGTCTCCCGTCCGGCTTCGTCCAGAAGCATCGCCAGATGGTGGTACACATCGATGAACTCTGGATAGTCGGAAAGGAGCCGACGGTAGCGGCCCTCTGCGATTTCGACGTCGCCCACCCTCCAGGCTTCAATGGCGTCTTCGAAGAAATCATAGATCGTCAGCGTCAGCCGGGGGTAGACGAACTCCCAGTGTTCATCACCGCGCGGCTCCACCGATAGCGCGTCCGGCGGCGGCATTACCTTGGTGGGATCATCCCACCATGTGTCACTCATGACATTCTCCTTGGTGAAAAGCAATCGCTGCTGGAAGTCACACAATCCTCAGGTTGAATGCGTCGTCGAAATTCATCTTTCGCAGAATCCTCTCCGCCTGTTTCAATTCGCGCACATCTACCCCGCTGACATCGAGGGTGTACTCATGATGTTGAGTCTCAATCCGGACGATCTCTCGTGAGAAATCGATCGACCGCAGCCAATCCCCTTCCTCCCAGTGAGCCTCATCGGAGAAGCTCACGCCACGCTCGGACTTATCGAGCAGGAACTCGTACTTGGGTGTACGCTGCAGGATCAGACTGCGGATTTCTCCCGGCTCCCCCTGGGATACTGCGAAGGAAACGATCAGATCATCGCCGCTTTCGTTCGTCATAAAGTCTACTCGTTCCATGCGTAGCCTCCATCATGGCGTCTCGGGTACCCTCGATACGATTGGCTTAACGGGCTTAGGTTAAGGTCCGGTACGGACCCTCATTCCTGCGTATCGTTCAATTGGGATAGCCTGTATAAGAACCGCTCGATGGCGAAGTACTGGAGCAGCTCGTTGAACGGGCGTCCACTCTCCCGTGCCTGGTTGAGCAGCCGCTGATGTATGGAGGCTTCCAGATCCTTGGGTGCCGGGCGGCTCACAGCAGTGCCTCAACATAGGGTCGGATGACCGTCCTCACGCGGCATACATCGGCATGGTGCATGAGCTCGTCAACCTTGACGGGTTTCCGGTCAAAGTACAGTTGGATGGCTTCGAGGGCAACATCAAGCCCGATTTTGTTACGGTATTTGAAGCAATCAGCAAGGGTCTTTTCCGCACTGTAGACGCGCACGGGAGCGCTATCCATCTGGTGCGTTTCAATTCCCTCGGCAAATGGCTCAGGGGAAAACCAGAATAGACGGAGATGAGGATATTCCATCCTTGGAGCCTCCGTACCCCTAAGAAGAGCGAGGTAAATATAATGCGGTATCTGAGTAGTAAGGTCGTGAAAGGCCAGCGCCGAGATCAGGCAGATCACACCTTTGGGAACCCTCAGAGCCACCGTCGCCAGATCCGGATTGCCAAGCGGGGGCATCTCCGCGAGGCGGTAAAGCCCGCGGCTGAGCCGCTCAAGATCCCCCTCATCGCGCATCGCATAGAGCGTGCGCGGATGGATACCCCGGCGAATTGCTTCGCGGGTGCGCATCACGCCACCATGCTTGCGGAAGACACGCTTGGCTTTTTCAAATCGGATTTGCGTTGACAGATTACTCGCCCCTTTCGTTGGATAAATATACCTACACTTATATATATGTGAAGGTAATTCTATCCGTTCCAAGGGGAGCTGTCAAGAAAGGTGTTTTCCTCAACTTCGGTTTTCGAGTCGCCTTTCCTTGTTTCGGCTTGACGTAGAGGTGATACCATTCCGCCGCGTCCGGGGCAGTTCCAGTGCATAACCCTCACCCCACCATAGAAACTATGGACAGTTTGGACAGGCAAACCTGCCTGCTTGACGGGGATCTCGGACGTACAGTAATTGAGTAATTGCTTGGAGCGAGGCCTTTATCGGGAAATCCGCAGCATATATTCTTGGGTCAAAAGACCCAACTCTTCTGCGCTCTCCAGAAAAGGCGCTATATCAGTACGCACGTTTCGCCACTCGGGTTCTTCTGCGCGCTGGCGCAAGGTATTGCGCTTTTGTAGAAATTATGATATTTTCTACAAAGACGCAACAAAGGATTTCATTACAAGGAATAATAGGGAGTAAGGATTGGTGTGATGAACAAGAAACTCAGTAAGAACCGACTCCGAGAAGCTTTCTCCGAGATCAAGGAGGCAACTGGAGGGGGTGGACTCACGGTAAGTGATGCCGAGAATGTTCTGGACTTGAGCAAGCGTTCCGTCAGCCTTATCCTCAGTGAATTGGTCGAAGAAGGGTTGATCGTGAGAACTGGGAGAGGGACCTACGCCTTTTCCAAGAAACCGACACCTCTTGTTTCGCTAGAAACGCTTCCGGAGGATGGCAAGAAGATCTACCTCGCCTTAGAAGCTAGAGGAGTCCAATTTGCCCTTTCCTGCTTGGACATCCTTGCAGATTACACCCATCTCATCCTTCGACGCTACCCTCATTTCTGCTGGGTACAAACAGGCTCCGAAGATTGGGCGATGGAAGTGATTGAGGAATCCGGCTTCACGCCATTGAGGGATCCCAACCGCGATCAACTAAACACTGCTCTAGACCTGACACGGACGAACGAACTCACGGTGATTCGGAAGACGACGATCTTCTACGCTGTGGACAATGGGCTGGCGTCGGTCGAACGAGCGCTCGTGGACCTCCACTACGAGGTGACACGCGAACGCTATCCCCTGGATGCAACCGAACTTATGCGAATTTATTACAACGTATTAACCACCGTATCTCTGCAATACCCAAAGATGCTGCGCTACGCTGGCCTCAGGCGTTTCCGGAGTGAGATCGAATGGGTTCTCTGGAAGTTCAAGGATCGAATCGACATCCCAGCAACCTATATCAAGAAACCGCAATCCCCCAACAAGTTCATTCGCCGACTTCCCAACCTCGATGAGGTGTTGCGATAATGACTATGGCAAAGGGACTTCCATCGAACCTCATCTGCATCCCGCAGCCCCTCGCCCCCATTCATAACCGGATGCCCCTTTCGTTGTAACCATCACATGGAAAAGCGCGCAGAGTGCGATGGTAGGGAAGGCATCATCTACTGCTTGAGCGGATTCCCTGATTGCTACAGCCCCCTTGTGTACTTGACTTTAGATAAATATAAACTAAAATCCATAAGATGATGATGTTAAATCCTGTACAGTTGCGGGAAATCTTCCACTTGGTCTTTCTGAGGGCGCTGGTCCGATCAGTTCCTCTGTCCACTTTCGCTCTGAAAGGAGGTGTGAACCTGCGCTTCTTCTTCGGGAGCATTCGCTACTCAGAAGACCTGGACATTGATGTGTCTGGGCTTGCCGTTTATGTCCTTAGTGAGAAGGTGATGAAAGTACTTAAATCGCCAGGATTGGCGGACACTCTGAGGACATTCGGGGTTGATGACTTGCGTCTTCCTGACATGACTCGCGCCAAGCAGACGGAGACGGTACAGCGGTTCAAGATTGGCCTGCTGACATCTGCGGGTGAGGACCTCGCTACAAAGATAGAGTTCTCCCGCCGTGGTCTGGACGAAGGGATCCGCGCCGAGTCGATTTCGTCAGACGTCCTGGCGGCCTATCGTATGCCCCCTGTTATCATCCCGCATTACGTTGCGCGCTCGGCTGCCCTGCAAAAGGTTCGTGCTCTCTTCTCGCGAGCGCAGCCCCAGGCCAGGGATATCTTCGATCTCTACCAACTGAGTTCTCAGCCAGAGGTACTGGAAGCTGATCTTGGGCAAGGACTTGCACCGAGTGCTGTCCTGCGAACCCGTGACACGATCTACTCTCTGGGGTATCAGCAATACCGGGACACAGTTGTCAGTTTCCTCGGGCCTGAGGACAGGATGGCGTATGACTCTCCGCAGATCTGGGACGAGATCAGGTTGCGTGTACTCGCGATGTTTGAAGGGGGTGTAAGTGATGATCAATAGGGTGAGTGCTGCCCAAGCTATTCGTGCCACAGGGAGTTCGGTCTTCACGACACGCCAGATCGCCGCTCTTCGTGGCGGTTCCCTTTCCGCAACCAGCCAAGCATTAGCGCGAATGGAGCAGCGAGGTCTTGTGAAGAAGGTTACCCGCGGGGTATGGTGTATCCCTGAAGATCCAAGGTTCTCTCCATACTCGCTGGTACCATTCCTCGCTGGCGGTCATCGAGCGTATGTCTCCCTGATCTCCGCCTTGCATCTGCACGGCCTGATAGAGCAGATACCTGAGATAGTATTCGTCGTTACAACAGGGCACACGCGGGTGAGGAAAACTTCGGTAGGAAGCTACTCGTACCACCGTATCCACCCACAATTCTTCGCAGGGTTCGATTGGTATGGGAAAAGGCAGGACTTTCTCGTGGCGACGCCGGAGAAGGCTCTCGTGGATTCCCTTTACCTGTCAAGTAGGAAAGGGAAACGTTTCAGGTTCTTCCCGGAAATCAACCTAGCAGAAGGGTTCAACTTCAATCGCGCCGGCGAATGGGCTGAACGAATCGCGCATGATCCGTGGACTCGAAAGTATGTTTTACGGAAACTAGAGGTCATGGAGAAGAGGGAGTCTTCCATCAATTAGCATGTATGGTTTGGATTCCACACGGCACTCAATCTTCCGCCTCTCGGTTTAGAGTTCCCAATTGGACATAGGTTTTCGAGCCGCCTTTCCTTGGTTCGGCTTGATGTTAATGCGGTTTATTTCTGCCGCAGTCGGTGCAGTTCCGGTGCAGTTACTCGGGGATATGCATCTCATTTTCCCCATGAATTAGTTTCTGGTTTCCAAATTCACTCATATCTAACTTGATTGGTGTTACCAAGTCGTCCATGATCTTGGCTGCGTCAGCTTTCTCCGGGTTGAGAATAAACGCACATCCCGGGTTGCCTCATAATTACTTGAAGATTCACATCGATGATAGATATCCCGCAAAATGAGGCCCAGAATTTCTTGTTTCCACAATCTCCTTCTCATAGCGGTAGTTTAAAAGTCTATCCCCATCGATCCTGCCACACTTGGCACTCGCGGTAACCATAGCGCGGAGTTCGCCAGAATGAACGCTGCTGGAAAGTTCGTCAAAAGAAGTTGGAGTCAGGTACGTCATTATTAGTGCGTTTTATAGTACCGGTAGGGGTACTACTTTTAGTGCCTTTTAGCCCCGTTTTGCGGGATTCCTCGTCACAAAAAGGTACCGGAAAATAGACGAAAGCACTTATTTGCTGGGAAAACGCATCCTGGGCGATTTTTGTCTACGGTTTTGATAACTAAAAGTTATCTGCATACCATAGAAGAGCTAAAACATGCCAAAAGGTGAACATCTCACGCGACAACACCAGGTCAACGCCGGTAAGGGCTGTGCTGGCTACTTATCCGATCCGCCCGGTGTCATAGGAGTTGAAAATACGACGTTAGAGTTCCCAATTGGATAGAGGTTTTCGAGTCGCCTTTCCTTGGTTCGGCTTGATGTGGAGGTAATACAATTGACCCCATACAGCGAATGCGCGCTCTAAATATCTGGTGCTGATAATATTTGAATTTGGTATCTGTTCTTCAATTATTACTCTTCGATTATTTGCGGAGCCTAATTCTTTCCTCGTTTGTTCAAGGTCAAGTCCTAACTTTGCCAACTTTCGTTCAAGAGATACGATATAGTTAATATCCATCTCCGCTGAAGGCTTACCTGGAGCTTCGACCATATCTAACTCCCTCCTTGGGTAATCTAAACTGTGTTCTAGTGGGTCTCGTGATCGTGCTATTGTTCATCAGCAACTCTCACATCCCATGCCATCCCCATCACCACCAAACCCATGTTGTCAATATAAGGAATTAAGCTGGTTTTTATCGTGATAACTACCTGATGATGAATTCATAAATCCAATACTAAAGCAAATTCCCCCTGAAACCACAAGGAGTATGCAGCATAAGTCGCTTGACATGGCTCACATTGCATTCTATATTTTAGAATGACGTTCGGTTTAATAAAACGTAAGGCATAAATCTAGGAATATTTGAACGAGCGTAATGGGATTTGCTTGTCCCAGAAAGCGTGCTGCCGAACTGATTGCCGAGATTGTGAAGGAGTAAGTGTTGAGCACACAGCGAAAGACCTCCTCGACTGTGGCCAAAGCTTTTGCAATCCTTGATCTACTAGTCTCCAAGAATGAAAGAGGGCTATCTCTTTCAGATGTTTCAAACCATCTCCTTTTTTCCAAGAGCACAAGCCATCGCTATCTGACTACCCTTGAAGAGTTGGGGGTAGTAATCAGGAACGACAAAGATCACTTTTGCCTGGGCCCAAAACTCATCGAGTTGACCGGGGCATACCTCAGCAACCATGACCTTCGAAACGAGAGCGAACCTTTTCTCGAGAAACTGTCCGCTCAGACGCAGGAAACTGTACACCTGGCTATTCCCTCGGGGAACGATGTTATCTACATTGCCAAGGTAGACAGCACGCATTCCGTGCGGATGGCATCTTACATCGGCGCTCGGAATCCAATGTACTGCACGTCCCTGGGCAAGGTGATCTTGGCTCATTATCCAACCGATCAAGTGGAAGAAATCACTCGCGATGGTTTACCTGCAAGGACCCCTTACACACTCACTTCTCCAGAAGCCTTGCACGCCGAACTCGATCTTGTGAGGGCCCAAGGCTTCGCTCTCGACGACCAGGAGAATGAGGAAGGTGTTCGTTGCGCCGGTGCTCCGATCTTCGACTACACCGGAAAGGTAATCGGTGCGGTCAGTGTGTCGGGCCCTTCCAGCCGTCTAACGAGGCAGCGAAGCATTGAGATAGGCTCGCTGGCGAGTGATGCAGCTTCGGAAATATCAAGAAGAATGGGATACCAACCCAGACCACAAGGTTAATCGTTGCAGTCGTCATTGCCCTGAGAGAGTAAGAACAAATATGGAGGATATAACACCATGAAGATGTTGATTGATAGTCAATGGGTAGAAGCCAGCGACGGCAAGCAGTCAGAGGTTCGAAATCCCGGTACTGGTGAGGTTATCGATAGCGTCCCACTGGCTACCCTGGAAGATGCTGAGATGGCTCTGGCAGCTGCCCAGCGCGGGAAGGTAGCCATGCGAAAATGCCCGGCCCATAAACGATCAGCAATCTTGTCGCGTATAGCTAAGGCGATGGAAGTTAACCATGAAGCCCTCAGCACGCTACTTGCCCAAGAAAACGGCAAACCTATCCGACAAACCCGCGAAGAGATTACAGCTTCGATACGTATATTCCAGGGTTTTGCCGAGGAGGCCAAACGGATACTTGGCCGAACAGTGCCCATGGACGCTGTTCCGGGTCAAGAGAAACATTTTGCGGTTACTATTCGCCAGCCAATGGGGGTGGTTGCGGCAATCGTACCATTCAACTATCCCATTGAGCTCTATGCTCACAAAGCGGCTCCGGCTCTAGCTGCGGGAAATGCTGTTATCACAAAACCACCGAGCAATTGCCCCTTGACCCTCCTTAAACTCGCAGAATTGATGGAGGAAGCAGGACTACCCCCGGCGGCACACCAGGTGATAACAGGACCAGGCGCACTCATCGGTGACTTCCTGGCTCGCAGTCCAGGCATCCAGATGGTCACCGTAACCGGCAGTACACCGGTGGGCATCAAGATTTCTGAGCTGGCAGCTCAACACCTCAAGAAAGTTCATTTAGAACTAGGCGGCAACGACGCGACGATTATTTGTGCGGATGCTGATCTTGAAAAGGCAGCTGAGGCAGTTGTTCTAGGCCGCCTGGCGCGCGGCAATGGACAAATTTGCTGCGCGGTTAAACGCATCCTTGTAGAGTCCACAGTCTATGACCAATTTGCGGATCTTCTGACAGAAAAAACCAAAGCGCTCAAGGTGGGAGATCAAATGGAGGAGGACACCGACGTCGGACCGCTCACCAGCGAGGACGCGGCCAAACAGGTCGAGGCACTAATCGAGGATGCCGTCAAGGCCGGGGCGACCTTGAGGGTAGGCGGAGGGCGAAAAGTCGCGTTCATCGAGCCCACAGTCCTGACCGACGTACCTCTCGATGTTGAGCTATTCTGCGAGGAGACCTTTGGGCCAGTCGCGCCCCTGGTGGCCTTTGAAACTATAGACGAGGCGATCGGGGTAGCGAATGACACCCCTTACGGCCTGCAAGCAGCAGTATTCACTAAAGACATCTCTCGCGCCTTCGATATTGCCTACAGGCTGGAAGCCGGCGGGGTCATCATTAACTGGTCTTCTGCTCTGCGCGTGGAAAGCCTGCCATTTGGCGGCATCAAGATGACCGGCCACGGGCGAGAAGGCCTGCATGACACCATCGACGAGATGACCGAACAGAAAGTGATCTTTATCCACGACGCCCTGTCGGTGTTTGCCCAAGAGTGAGTAAGCCAATGGCGGATCCTGATTTCCTGCAAATGCGGGGAATTATTAAGAACTTCAACGGCACGCAGGCGCTGCGCGGGGTGGACTTCTCGGCTGTGGCCGGGGAGGTACACGCGATCTCGGGAGAGAACGGGGCGGGCAAGTCAACCCTAGTCAAGATCCTGTCCGGGGCGCTGCCACGCGATGCCGGCGAGATCCTCCTGGATGGCGAGCCCGCCGAGCTCGGGACGCCTGTTCGTGCACGCCGGCTTGGAATCTGTGCAGTCTACCAAGAGTTCAGTCTGGTCCCACACCTGACCGTGGCAGAGAATATTCTGATGGGGCAGATGCCCTCGGCCCGAGTGCGGGGGTGGGTGAACTGGACCAAAGCCTATCGCCGGGCCGAGGAGATCCTGCAGTCAATCGGTTTCGTGGGGATCGACATTCGCAAACTCGTCCGTGAACTGAGCGTCTCACACCAGCAGATGGTAGAGATTGCCAAGGCTGTGGCCTCGCAACGACGGATATTGATCCTTGATGAGCCGTCGGCCGTCCTCTCACAG
>SOJU01000289.1 GCA_004376465.1 Anaerolineales bacterium
ACTAGCGTTCCAACAACTATTTTCTGTAACATGATTAACTCTCCTTTTTGAATTGATTTTTTTTACGTTCTAGGAATTCAGATTCTTATGCCGTCTCATGCGCCGTGGCGCACTGCAGGCTTTTGGGATTGGAAAAACCGATTTGTAACCTTCTTTATCCACTTCCAATGGATGAGGAAATGAAAACTAGCGGCGATGAACAAGGCAACACCTGACCATGTATGAATGAGATCCCAGGTTGTTCGGCTGAAAAGAAACCCGATATCCCAATTCGCATTAGCGCCGCCATCATAACCTCCCGTAGGACCGAACAAGAAATAAACTCCCGAGACGGCGACAAGCAGGAAACTCGTGGCTATAACCAGGTTGACTGCCAAATTGTTCTTTGCGCCACGGGACATGTTCGACTTCCCGGATCGAATTTGATTCCAGATCTTCTTGGACATCATCACAACCCAATCCCAGTGATAAAGGAGATGGATCGTAACAATCAAGATCATCGCCACCCCACCCCACAAATGAAGGTCATCCCATGTGGAGCGGCTGAACAAAATCGTAATGCCGTACAATGGATTTCTCCCCCCTTGGTAACCGCCAACCGGGACATATAGGAAATAAAGTCCCGAGAAGCCTGCCACCAGTGCCGTGAAAAATACTCCAGCGTCCAATATCCAATTTAAGCGTGTCGTCCGTGATATTCCCATTATTTCACCTCATGTAGTATGCAAGTTATGACGTAAATATTAGAGGCTCGATGCGAAGAAGTTATGAAGATTTGCAATGAAGCTTATGAAGAATTCGAAGCGTGGATTCCTAACCGTTGATCATTTGGGAATAAGCATTGGGTGGAATGATAGCTTTAAGAAGAGGGGTATTCGCGACGGACCCGATGCGTGTCCGTACCCTTTCACCCGCCGGTTTGGTCAAAAAATATATAGAAACGCCGGTCTCAACTTAAAGAGACCGGCGCTCACGGTCAGGGCTCCAGGCGGTGCAAACCACATTGCCCTGACTTTGCGGCGTTTATTGTATTGATAAATAAAAAGGTGTCAAATCGAAAAATAGTACCCCAAAACGCATCTTCGAGGGAAAAGAATGCATATTACAATTTACAAATCCAGACGTCTAGAAACATTTGTAAGCCGCCCTTTAGACGATGTGTACATATTAATTGGCTCATCCCATCAAACCGAGCGAAGAAAGGAGGAGAAGACCAGGGACGCGCGATCGAGGTTAACCATTCAAGCTATTGGATGTCTTATTAAAATGGGGGTTTATATCGGCGGTTCGCTCGAAATAAGCGTGAGCCCCTGAACTCTCTTTCGATTAAAGAGGAGAGCCGGGGCATCCGCCTGCGTTTTCGGGAACAGGATGGATTGAATCCTTGCATCGTACAACGGGGTAAAGAGGCTGTCCCCTTCAAATATCACCTTACTGAAGTCAAACCTGCCAACACTGTGGATCTTTCCATAAAGTTCGTACCCTTCCAAGAGAACTTGCACCGAATGAGGGAATGGTTTCGTGTACCCGGCCTGCAATACGTTGGATGGACCTAGTCCAGCGCGATTCCCAACCAGTATGGCAACAATCTCTCGCTTGACCAGCCACATCCTGCCGAAACGTTCCGCCGTTTGCGAACGCTTGAAAAGCGTGGTCAGTTCACCCGCTTCGATCTCAATCGACGATTCCGTTGGCATGTTCATATGGCTGAATAAACCCCGTGCCTCCGGGTAGATCATGCCGGTGACCCAATGCGAAGAAGTAACAATATCCACTTCAATGGATTTTTTCGTTGCCATTGCTAACTCCAGACCTGGTATGAATTGAGCCTACGACCTGGTGGGAACGCGCCACTTTCCCATCCTCATTCTAGGTCAGTTAAGCACTAGATTCAACTGCTACCGCACGAACAGGTATGGGGTTATGATTCAGTAGAGAGATAGGACTCTGATGAATAAACGGGGAAATGTGAGTGTTCGCATAGGAATTCTCGGGGGAGCCGCTTTGCTTTTCCTCGCAGCAATCGTTGTCTTCATCACCCAGCAGGTCGGAAAACAAGCTGTAGACGCCGAGAGCGAGCCTCAACTTAATGCACAGCAAGGTACACGCGTTGGTCTTTTGGAGGCGTATCAAACCTGGTCTAATGGGTCAGCGATCTTCCTCGATCTTCGTCCCCATTCTGCGTTCGCCAGAACACATATCCCTGGAGCGATCTCTATCCCCGAAGAAGAACTGGAAAATCTTTACCTCGACCTCCCCAACGACCTGACGATCATCGCCTATTGCGATTGCCCATTAGAAAATAGCAGCGCACAAGCGGCCTTGTTCTTGCGCTCACATGGATTCCCGAACGTTACCGCGTTGCGCGGCGGCATAGAGGGTTGGATTCAATCCGGGTATCCAATTGAGCCATAAAGAGCGTGCACTTAATTGACGTGCTGCATCCTTGGATCGATGCAATCCTTCATCACATTCTCATCAGTGCTGCCTAAGAGCTTGACGGGTGTCTTGATGCCGATAGTCGGGGAGGGGATAAACATAGGAGCTAATCCATTTAACGACCTGGTCTCGCACCCGTTTTCACATAGCTCTGCAACTCATATACAGTCAGTCTTTCTATTCCCAATTTTTTAATCGTTCGTCCCCGAATCCAATAATCCGTGCCGTCCAGAATAACAGCCAAGCGGATAATGCTCTCGATGCCACGTACAGAAACGCCGAAACGCTTCCCTAGCGAAGCGATGGGCACCAAACTCATGGGGATGTCTTCAAAGATGTAGCGATGTTTCAAAGTATTGGGCGCCAGAATGCCAAAATAGCCGGTTTGATTCTGAATGGCTTCGTAGAGATTCTCGCCCTGAACGTTATATGCGAACCGCAGCCACTCTATCGCGGTGCGCGCACGGACGTTCATCGAAGCTGCTACCGTGACTCGCTCCCGATCAAGAACCCCTAAAATACGCGCCGTCGATGGCGTGACCCCATCGATATAAAACTGAAAATCACCCT
>SOJU01000283.1 GCA_004376465.1 Anaerolineales bacterium
CAAGCAGCACGACCCATCGATAACCATAGACTTTGAAGTCAGTTTGTTCCATCGGATAAAACCTCCTATAAATAAGTTGATTTGGGAAGGGGTCAACTCTTTCTCAAGGTAGTGCGCTCTAGCATCGCCTAGATTTTCATGTTTCTCTCCGCTGAAGTCAAACTTTCCATCATCGTCTAATGTAAGATGATGCGTTTCATTCTCAAATTACGGTTGGTCAGCTACATAACGGTCGCGAGATGAGCGGCCGGGGCACGCACTTTCACACGAGCTCAAGATAGCCCCATCATACAACCTAATTTGCATATCACGCTGTATCCTTGGTCGCCTCTCACTCGACCTCGCTCGGGACGAGGCAGCGAGTGGAAAGGCGGCGCCTAGTTTATGGACTGCGGTCCTCGATCTCCCAAGCATGATCAATCACATGCCAGGCAACCCTCCGGACAAAGAAGCGTGGTGCCCACCGTTTACCACCTCGGGGCCCAATAACCGGCAGCTCATTATGGGCTGCCGACACAAATGCATCGAGAATTTCACTTCGGATTCGATCCAGCCTATTCTCCACCCTATCTTCTTCAATATTCTGCGTTTTCCAGCCGATCCGTTTGAGGTAACTCGCATCAGCCACCAATACGTGATCGATAATTCCCTTAAGATCTCGACCACCACCTCGTGGACCCATTCGCAACTGTACCCCATCAGTCATTTTGACGACCTTGTCGAATGCAACCCAGCAGGATATCAGCAATGTCTTGAAACGCTCCAGTTCATCTGAGTCGATGGGTTCTTTATCCCTCGCTAATGGCACATCGGGCGCCCCAAAATCTGTCGTGGAGTTGCCATCAAGACGTTCGACGACATTGAAAGATGATTCTTTCTCTGGCGCCATAAATACTAGTCCTGTTGATTGTAGTATTTGCGAATATCTCGGACCAGAATCTCGAAGAGCTTGAATTGCTGACTCTTCATATCGCCCAGACCGGCACCATCCAGGCCATTCGACTGCCCCAGCGAAAAATCTCTTCTCGCCGATTTCTAGATAAATATCGTGTTTATTTGGAGACTTAGACAAAAAAACTACCTCGCGTTTGCGCATCCTAATGGCTTCGAGCTGCGAAGTCCCGCTCACTTTGCGGGGACAAGTCCCCCATTCCGCAAAGCGCCCCTCGCGATCACGCAGCATTCTGTAAGGAAGCACACTGTGGTGAAGCTCCTTGGAGTGGTTAGTGCGGTCGCCTCCCGCGAGCGGTTCCGAAATATGGATATTCTCAGGCCATTCATAAGGCAACCTTACTCAGGGGCATTAACGCACGCTCAGAGTGGTTCGAGCGCGATCGCGCAGACCTTGTAATCCGGGATCTTGGCCAGCGGATCGCGAGCATCGAGCGTGAGTTCATTGGCAGCTGCTTCGGTGAAGTGGAAGGGGATGAAGACCAGGCCGCGCGGCGAGCGTTCAGTGATCAACGCCTTAACCCGAATCTTTCCACGGCGGGAGCGCACCCGAATCCAATCCCCCGCGGCGATACCAATCTCCCCGGCGTCGTCAGGGTGAATTTCAACAGTCGGCTCGGGGTAAATGTCGTCCAGCTTTGAGCGCCGCGTGAGCGTGCCGCCATGCCAGTGGTAGAGCACCCTTCCTGTGGAAAGAACGTAGGGGAATTCCTCGTCCGGCAGCTCGGCACCAGGATTGTAAGTCAACGGTGTTAAACGAGCTTTCCCGCGGGGGAAGCTGTCGGCGAACAGTGTCGGTGTGCCCGGGTGGTCCGCTGTCGGGCAGGGCCAATGCACACCGCTCTCCCGCTGAATACGGGCATGGACGCACCTCCTCCAGGAGAAAGTGTCACCCATGTCTTGAGAATATGTGTCACCTATGTTGTGAGAATATTATGTAACCTATGTCCCGGTTTGGTTCAGGCAGAACCTCGCAGGCTGCGAAGGCGCCCAATCGATCGAGGGGTTCGACTGCCCAGGTCCAGCCAGCCCAAACACCTTCATCCAGAAACCAATGACTTCGGGAAAGGCGCCCTCAGGCACATGTACCCAGCCCTTTTTTATCTGAAGGAAAAACGAACCGGGCGCATCGCACCCATTAGATCCCAATTCGGAACCGCCTGCCCGCGCCGCCGCCCGAACCTCTGCGATAACGTACCAAACATGTGGTTGACTGCCGTCGAAGGAGTTCGGGCCTGCGTAGAGGATATCTACACGAGACACATCGATATAACCCCTGTCAATCTTTGCCTGCATAGCCTGTTCTGGCGTGGGAAAAGCACCATGAGAACGGGCAAGTGCAAGTTGTGATGACGTGTAGAGCCACGAGGCGAATAATACAAGAACAGAGAGTGCCATCACGATCAGAATGATCGCTAAGGCAATGCGCGTGGTACGAAGGCCTTCCATCAATCCATCCTTGATCGCCTCACTAATCCGCCAAAAATGTGATTCCGCGGACTATCGTCCTTACTTCATGACTATAAGGATTAAATAAGGATTTGACAACAACACTTTTGAGAGCCCGTACCAAAACATAAATTAAGAGCATGAGGGAGGGACTTGTATTCACACAGGGCTTATAAGCCCTTGTGTCACTTCAGTCCACGTATATAACGCGCACGTCGTCCGACCCGTTCAAAACCGAGCCGTGTATACACCCGCGCCGCGCTGGGGTTGTTTACGTTGACGTCGAGCAGCACATGGTCACCACCCGCTGCCCGGATGCGTTTCAACGCTTCAATCACGAGCGCCGATCCGATACCCCGCCCGCGCCGATCCGGGCGGACTCCCATCTGGACGATCCATCTCTCGTCGCAAACGATAAAGCCGGCCGGGAGATCATCCTGGGTTGCCAGCAAGGATAACTCGGAACGAAAAGCATCGTCGTCTGTCTCCAACCAGGCCATCCATTCCCCCTGGCTCCAGTCTGGGTAGCCGGGCCGCTCCCGGAAAGACGCTTGATAGACAGCGAAGAACTGGTCAGCCAACGCAGGCGCCCACGTCGCGAACC
>SOJU01000052.1 GCA_004376465.1 Anaerolineales bacterium
ATGGTCAAACTCGGGTACGTACGGTTTTAGATCGAGAAGCGGCGTGCCGTCCAGATACTCGGGAAAAATCTCGACCCTGCCCGGACAGCTGGCTTTACTGGCAGGTTGGATGGGCATGGCTTCCAAATCCTTAAAAGGACTGTAAATAAGGCCTATTGCCTGGTACGTGATATCCATTGGTGAACTCTGCGCATCGTCGTTGTTCATTTATATTCCCTTTATCGTATCAGAACAACGTGAAAAGCCAACCCGAAAGGACTCGATAACTATTGTCGGTTTTGAGCTGCCTTTCTAACTGCGAAGCGGAGATGGCTCCCGCGAGTGGGCATGTTGCCACCGCAGTTCATGGACATCAAATCGGCCAGAGCTTGATTCGCGGCTCAGAAAGCGCGATCTCCCCGAGTTCTCCATTCTCCGTTCATGCTCAGTTCACAATCCTCGCGCAGAATCAATGCGAAATCTAATTCACTAAAAGGAGAAAGAACATGAAAAGGAATACATGGATAGGAATAGGGGCAACAGTGCTTTTGATCGCCGCGTTGGTGGTCGTCGGTGCTATCTTCTACAACATCGGCATCTCTCGCGGTGTGGCCACTGCTGCCGACCTGGAAGGGTTTGTCTTTGCTGGTGGTCCCCTATCCCACAAAGTCTATATGGAAGGTGGCGTAGAGGGCTTACCTTTCCCTGTGCATCGCTTCCCATCCTTCTTTATGGGGCTTCTGGGATTCATACTTTTGTTGGTCCTACTGCGCGCCCTCGCCAAGTTTGTATTCTTCCCGCTCTTCGGCTTCGGCGCTATGCGAATGGGGCCTCACCATCCTGGTTGGCGGCCGATGGGCAGGTACGCCTGTGGGGATTGGGATGAGATGGATACCCCGGAATTTGTCCATAAATGGCACTCGCAGATGCACGATACTGAAGAAAACGACGATGCTGACACACCCAAAGCCTGACCCTCGTCTCCAGCAGCCCGGGTGGTTTCGAGAAATCACCCGGGGTTGCGCTTTTAAAATTAGATGAGCCGACTCACTTACCAGTTGATGTAGAATAGGTGCGTCCGCATCGATTCTCGCATCTGGAGGTCCCCTGTTTGAAGAAGATCCTAGTGGTTGATGACGAGCCGAAGATCATCCAGCTTACACAGGATTACCTGGAGAACGCTGGGTTTTCGGTCATAAGCGCTGGCGACGGGGAACGCGCCCTGTCTATAATCCAAGTCGAGAAGCCTGACCTTGTTGTGTTAGACCTCGGGCTTCCCGGCATGGATGGTTTGGATGTCTGTCGCTCGATCCGCAAGACATCGAACCTCCCGATCATCATGCTCACCGCACGCGATGAGGAAACGGATAAACTCGTCGGGCTGGAGCTCGGCGCTGACGATTACATCACCAAACCCTTCAGCCCCAAGGAGCTCGTCGCCAGGGTTCGATCTGTTCTACGAAGATCAGAGCTGGCTCAAGAAGAACGAGAAGTCATCCGGGTAGGAGATGTCACTCTGGATTTACCCCGCATGCAGGTCACTGTTGGCGATGAGGAGATCGAGCTAACAGCAACGGAGTTCCAGCTTCTACAGGCCCTCGCCAGCCAACCCGGGCGAATCTTCACCCGTTCCCAACTACTCAACGCCGTTCACGGTGTTGCCATCGAATCTTACGAGCGAGCAATCGACGCTCATATTAAGAACATCCGCCGTAAGCTCGAACCTATCCCTCATGAGCCGCGATACATCCAAACAATTTACGGTGTGGGGTACCGATTCAGCGGTGAAGCATAATGACCACCCCACGCATCGTTTCTGGGCCAGGGCTCATGAGCGCCGCTCCAAACGCCCACCCCCACACTGGTGGCCTGAGGACGAATCCTGGCCGCCGGATCCACCTATCTGGCGAAAAAACCGCTATAAATTGTTCCCGCGCCTCGCAATTGGAGCGCTCCTCACTTTAGTGATCGCCACAGTCACCTGTTCGGGAAGCGTTTATTTACTCACGAGACTGTCGCCAGGGATCGACCTGCACAAAACAGGTGCGCTGCCCATATTCATCGGCGTGGGCATTCTTGTCACCGCCGTGGTCTTTCTAATGGGTCGAACGATCCGACGCGTGATTTCCCCAATCGATGATCTGCTGGAAGCCTCCGATAGTGTTGCGGAAGGCGACTACTCGGTGAGAGTACCAGAGCGTGGATCCCCGGAGATGGTTGCCCTTGTATCGTCCTTCAACGCCATGGTCCGCCAACTTGAGCTGCAAGCAAACCAGCGAAATGAGCTCATGGCTGATCTCACCCATGAGCTACGAACACCCATAACCGTCATCCAGGGAAACATCGAAGGCATTATTGACGGCGTATACGAACGAGATGACGCTCATTTGAAAGCGCTGCTCGAGGAGACAAGACAACTTTCCAGTTTGATCGAAGATTTACGTACACTTGGATTAGCTGAGAGCGGAGCACTCCAACTTCATAGAGAAGCCACAGATCTGGCATTGCTCACCAGCGAGACACTTGCCGCTTATCGCCCCCAAATTGAGGCAGCAGGTATTACCCTTACCCTGACCACTGCGGATGGTATTCCCCCCATCAACGTCGATCCGTTGCGATTTCGGGAAGTGCTGACCAATCTCATCGCAAACGCGCTGCGCTACACACCGTCCGGCGAAACGATCGAGGTTCAGATTGATCAGAAGGGGACCGATCGAGTCCGAATCGTCGTCGTCGATACCGGCTCCGGGATCAACCCACAAGACCTCCCCCACATCTTCGAGCGCTTCTACAAATCGGCGGATTCTGCAGGCAGCGGCCTGGGGCTGGCTATCGCCAAGAAGCTGGTTGAAGCCCATGGGGGTGAGATCAGGGTCGAAAGCGATCCTGATCAAGGGACGCAGGTCACTATTTTGATGCCAATCTGAATATTAAATAACTCTGCACTGACGTGTTTTGGAATGTAATCGCCCTGTCCGGATGGTGGTCAGCAGCGATCGCCATTATTGAAACCTGTCAGGAAATGCTATAAGCTAAAGGCGCCCTTTTCTGGACTACAGTGTGGGATGAGGCAGCTTGCCCAATAATAGCAAGCAATCAATTCGTATGAAGATTGACTCTGGGGAAAAACTCCGACTCCAACATAATCCTCACTCAGTTGGAGGAAAGGATTTAGTCCTGCCACAAAATAATTAGCAGGGATGCTTAACGACTAACCTGTGAGTTGGGATGTTTTCGGAGGAAAAATAATGGATAACAATAAGAATCCACTAAATTCGCCAGCTTCAGCAGAAAACCTGCGCCGATTGGCTATAAATGGGATATTGGATGCAGCAGCCCTGAAGCGTGGATTAAAGATCATCAATTACACACCAAATAGGGAGAAGTGGGAGCGATTTCTAAATGTTCTTCTTCTAATATTGGGTGCTGGGTTCACAGTCAGTGGCATTTTCTTTTTCTTCGCCTTTAACTGGGCAAGCATGCACCGTTTTTTCAAGCTTGGACTATTAGAGGTCGCAATGCTGGTAGCGGTAGGGCTGGCATTTTGGCGTGGTCTAGAAAAGCTTTCTGGAAAGATAGCATTGGCAACGGCAAGTTTAATTGTGGGTTCTCTACTGGCTGTATACGGACAGATTTACCAGACAGGTGCTGATTCCTTCCAACTATTCCTGGGCTGGGCATTACTGATCACGTGTTGGGTATTCATTGGTAGATTTACACCACTATGGTTTACGTGGATTGTTTTATTTAATTTGAGCCTCGTCTTTTACTGGACGCAAATTGTTGGGGATATTGATAGCAAGTTGTATGTCTGGCTGTTTCTTCTGAATGGAGGTGCAATTCTGTTCTGGGAAATATCTCATTCTCGAGGAGTTGATTGGTTAAAGAGTCGATGGCCAGCAAGACTTCTATCTTTGCCAGCCTTTGGAGCACTTGTCGTACCAACAATCATACTGATATTGGATTTCACATGGCAGCGGAATCGCGACCCTTGGCTGTTCTTGATATTGATTTTATTTATTGTGAGCAGCGCACTAGTTCTTTATGTCTATTCCCAGAAAACTCTCGACCTCTTTATGCTGACAGTATGCTCGTTCAGCATAATCGTTACACTCAACACTTGGATAGTCAATTCGCTACAGGATTTAGATGAACTCCTGTTGCTAATTCTAAGCGGATTATTGATCGGTCAAGTTGCATTGGTGGTAACTTGGTTCCGCAGGGTTTCAAAAGCTTGGGAGGCGCGAAGAATATGAAAGCGGAGTTGACTATACTAGATACACTAGACACACTAGCTACTGAAGGTTTCAACCTCCCTGACGATTATAAGAACATCATCTCTGACCTAAATATTGATAAAGATGACGCGAGTTCACCTTGGTATGTCCGCTTCTTCGTTGGATTATGCGCTTGGATAGCAGCTATCCTTCTTGTCGCCTTTCTATTTGCTGCTGATGTTCTTCAGACTGAACAAAGCGCAGCTTTTATCGGAATATTGTTCTGTGCTATTGCTATTGGAATAAATCGCTGGAAACCTCGAAATGATTTTATGGGACAGCTGGGGCTAGCACTTAGCTTAGCAGGACAGATCTTATTCTTTATCGGATTGTACGACTTTTTTCGCGAAGATGTCATCCTTCCCGCCTTAGGGCTTATTCTTCTAGAAGTAATTCTTCTTTGGGTCTACAAATCTGGGCTTCACAGGGTTATTTCAACACTTGTGATACTTGGAGCGATACTCGCAATATTCTTCGACCTAGAAATCATGGAGGCTGTTCACATTCTTGTATTTGCACTTGGAGCTGGGCTTGTAACCCTCCACACTGAGGAATACCGTTTCTTGATTGCAGGGTTGGAGGACCTGATACTGCCAGTAAGCTATGGTGTCGCAATATTCCTAATGGGTTTATTGATCCTTCCGTTAGTGGCTGATTTTGATCTGCGCTGGTGGATCACAGCTTTGGTGTTATTACCCGTGTTGTTATTCCTGGTATCCCGGATCGTAGCAGACTTAAGTCTTGACCTGCGAAGAGGAGCAGTTCCCTGGCTATTTGCAGGATGTGTGGTCTTACTCGTTCCAGCGATACGGATGCCTGGAATCATCGGAGCATTGATCGTTCTTTTACTGGCTTTTTGGCGCAACAATCGTATCTTGCTTGGATTATCAGGTGTATTCTTCGTGTTCTATTTGGGTGCTTATTATTATTCACTGGAATGGACCTTGTTAGTGAAATCATTCGCCCTCGCAGGTACTGGAGCCATTATGCTATTGTTACGATTAATCCTTCTCAAGTTCACGCGTGGAGTCGGGTCATGAAAGGTCGCAATCTTCTTCTCTGGCTTTTTGCCTTCTTAGCCGTGGTTGTAATCAACGTACTAGTTATTCAGAAAGAGCAATTATTAGCAACTGGGCAGTTAGTCTTATTAGAACTTGCACCTGTGGACCCACGCTCGCTCGTCCAAGGTGACTATATGCGCTTGCGATTTGATATCTCTGATGAGGTAGAAACCGAAACTAATATGCGCGATGGATTTATAGTGGTCAGGTTAGATTCTGAGAATGTTGCTCGGTATGTTCGCATATATGACCAGAACACTTCGCTTGCCCAAGATGAACTATTATTGCGTTTCCGCCAGCGGACTTACGATGTACGCGTCGGTCCCGAGTCATTTTTCTTTCAGGAGGGCACTGCTAAGTATTACAACAATGCGCGTTATGGAGAATTTCGCGTTTCGAAATCAGGTGATGTTTTGCTCACTGGACTACAAGGAGAAGATTTTGAGGAACTCGGTCCACCATGAGCGCATTATATTGACCTGCACTTATTACCATGCCGGATTGAAATCGAGTTTTCGTTACTAAGTAGCACGAAAATAATGAGTCTTGTGTCTCGGCGTCATGTCTTAAACCCCATTTTTCAAATCCAATTCTGAACAGTAATTCCCATCTCGATCGCATGCAGATCTATTCTCAAGGATGAAGAACCTAGAAGGCACGCAAATTTGGGCGCGATTTGTGCATACTCTCTTCAACTTCGATCCTTAGCAATGAATATTTGTCTATTATGTATGACTACACGCATATCCAGGGGCAACTCAACTCAACATACTCGGCCTGTACCGTTCATTCTAAGTATTCCCTATCGACAGCGTCATCGATGAGCGACATCGCAAACTCCCAAAGTGGGAGTGCCCCTGCCTTCATAACTTCATTACGGGCTCTCACCTGGTTCACCCTTATGCCATGTTCACGCCACGATCGCCCCTCGGTATGAAAGTTATGGAGCAAGGGCATGAGTCTATCGATCGTGGCTGCGAATTTCGCCTCGGCTGTACTTCGCTCCTCGAACTCAGCCCATAGCTCACGAAACTCCTCCATTTGATCCTCTGGCAGCAAACCAAAGAGACGCTCAGCCGCTTCACTCTCGCGGCTGGATTGATCCGTCACACCAGCTTCATCATAGCAGAAGGTGTCTCCCGCATCGATCTCGATGATGTCATGGATCAGAAGCATCTTTATCGTTCGCAGCAAGTCGACAGGCTGCTCCGCGTATTCTGCGAGGAGCAGCCCCATCAGGGCGACATGCCAACAGTGTTCAGCGGAGTTCTCCTGCCGGCTTCCACCGAGAATGTACGACTGGCGGACGACCGATTTAAGTTTGTCAATTTCAAGAATAAACAGAATCTGCTGATCGAAGCGCTCTTTGTCCATTTGCACCCGTCCTGCTTAAGTTATGATTACCGGTCAGTCGCCACTTGAGAGCAACTCTCCCTACCTTCTACTCGATATGCCGAGATGCTCAGCGGTGACGGTTACTTCTTCGGCATTGAAGGAATAATGAACGGCGTTGTCTCCTTGTACTCCATATACGACTGTCCAAATCTCGCTTCGAGTTCTTTCTCTTCGATAGTTTTTAGGTAAGCAATAAGCACGGCAGCGAAGCTCGTCACCAAAACGATCGCAGACCAAGAACCAGCCCAGATCGCCAGACCGGAATAGAGAACGATTGTCCCGAAACTCATCGGGTTTCGGCAATAGGCGAATGGTCCGGTGATAAGCAGTGTCTGCGTCGCCATAACTGGAAGCGGCGTGCCCCGGCCACGCGTGAGCTGATCGACGATCGACCACATAGCGAACAGCCATCCGATGAGCGCCATGGCTCCACCAACCACGAGATTTATCAAGCCGAAGTCGAAGCGCGAGATATGCAGCCAGCGATCAATGGCGGCAGACTCCTTGAGAATGACAAAGGGGATCAACACGACAAAAACGACCCCCGCCAGGAGGGTCGCGATCACTCTCTCGCCCATGCCAAATTCGCGCTCAGCCCACTTCGTGAAACGGTTCATTGCCTTATCTCCTCAGGATGTAAATGGAATCATCCCCTTTGGGAAATATGATTGATTCTTGGAAGAAATCTCCCTGCTCGCTTCATATAGTGAACATACTTGTCTCCGAATTTTTCAACCATGACCTTTTCCTCCCCGTCTATTCTCAAGGCGATAAACAATCCGAAAAATACCACCGGTACAAAGGTCAACACCCAGTTTGAAGCAAGGAAACCCCCGCCAATGTAATTCATCAAGTAAGCCGAGTAGATCGGGTGACGGAAAAAGCGATAAGGGCCACTCTCCACGAGCTCTTGATCCTCTTTTAGGACAACGAAAGAGTGAAAGCTCTTTCCTAGGTGATGATGCGCGAACCAGAGCAGCGAAATGCCCGCAATTAGCAGAGCCACCCCAAAGTACCTTAGCCAAGTCGGAAATTGTATTGAATACGCCCAAGAAAAGGTGCCCGGGAAGATGATGTATTCAGCGCCGAAGATGAGCGTAACAAGTGCAGCGATGCTCCCTGGTATCAAGCGTGGACCGCTATCTCGCATTTCGCTGCGACGTAAATCACCCCTTGCCTTCGATTGATAATAGATCCTGATCGCAAACATGGCGACGCCGCTCAGGGTGAACAATATTCTGAAGATGATCTCTTGATCCATGGTTCAAAATCTCTAAGGCTGGGTTGGTTCTTCTAAGGCTTCGAGAAATCGCTGTCTTTATTCGCTCACGGCGACATCTCTCCATGGCATAGCACACATCCTCCAAGAGGAGTGTGTCCATCAAACCTTTAGATTATTTTCAACTATGTCCTTGATAGGTTCAGGCGGCGATGCTGGTCTCACTTGAATGAGTCAAGGGCATTCTCCGTTACTCCTCTGACCTACCCCTTACCCTTGTCCTGCGCAGGACCAGAATCCCCAAGAGAACAAATCCAATCACAATTGCGGTGCTTACATACAGGGAGGTATAGTCCTTTACCCAGCCATACTCAATAGAGACGCTATTCAGAATCTCACGCCACAGGGCATTTCCATTATCGCTGTTCGTCATGATAATGACACCTTGCCCACTTAGTGGATAGGCAACCATGACGGATGTAAACCCATCGTTTGCTCCTGGATGCATGAAGTAGAACAGGTTGATGCCATCATCGTATACTAACGGCCCAAGACCACGGTTATCAATCTGAGGCGTCAGCATTTGGATTGCCATGTCATGTGAAAGAACCCCATCAGATTGTCCAGTATAGGATTGCATCACCCTTATCACGAATTGTGCCAAGTCAGAAGAAGTCGTCCACATGCTCGCCCCTGATCCCATCTCGGGATAGGTATGCCACCCTCCCGGGATGACTGAGCCATCCGCGCGGTGACCAGATGCTGCGATTTCCGAGAGATGCTCTGGAAGCGGCGATTCAAAGGTGCTGGCAGTCATCCCCCATGGCTCAAGCACGGTGTTCTGCATAATGCCCTGAAAAGGCTCACCGACCACATCCTCGAGAAGCTGCTGAACGATCATGTAACCACCACCCGAGTAGCGATGCTGTGTTCCCGGAACAATATCCACACGAATGGGAGGCGAGTTGGCTGGCCACTCACCATCTAATATCTGCCGAAGACCGGGGACATCCTCTCCAAGAGCGTAACCACGAAATCCCTCAACCGTCACCCCTGCGCTATGGCTCAAGAGACGACGCAATGTGACTTCTTCCTCCGCCGTGTATTTGGTTTCAGGGATATGCCAGGAAATCAAGCTTTGATTAACATCCTGATCAAGTTCTAGAGATCCTCTCTCAACATGATGGAGGGCGGCCACGGCCACGATGGGCTTTGCAAGGGAAGCGGTCTGAAAGAGCGTTTCTGGGGTTACGGGTTCACTGCTGCCTGCCTCCAACACTCCGTATCCTTTTATCCATTCAATCTGAAATTCAGTGATAACGGCAATGGTGACGCCAGGTACACGGTAGTGCTGCATCCGCTCTAAAAGTTCCATCCTCTTCCAAGGCGGATCTGAATAGTCACTCAGCAAACCTTGTTCTACCCTTGCGATTCTCCTTTGTGTTAGAGCCTCAGGGGATCGAGCACAATTGACCAAGAACAGAGATGATAGGATGACGATAAGAATCGGTACAACTCTCATCTGAATTCCTCGCTTCTAACACAACGCCTAGACAGTGATTACCGTCAAGTGCCCTGGATTATTCCATCAAAATTCAGTGCGAAACGTGGTTTCGATCCAATCATTACGAGTAGATCAGCCGGAACCTTTCGCAAACTACGGGCATATCCTCCACGGGTTCTTTGCCGATGGAGTTACACTCCTCGGCAAAAAAAGCCCAATGGACCTCTCGCCAATAATCCAGGCTGCGATCCCCCTCACCCTCCTCATAGGCATGTTTTTCACCTACCGCATTAAAAGCAATTACATCGACATCCGTCGTTTCAATGATACACATTGGATCACCCCGGCCGTCCAGGATGATGCTTATATCTCCAACCTCGGGATAGGGTTCCCCTTCCACTTGGTAAGCCCAAGCAAGTGAAGCCGTGGCAATCTTCACCCCCCGCTTAACCAGATCCCCTAAGTTGTCAGCCATTTCAGACGTGTTTCCAAATGCCCAGGCTTCGTACTCCAAACCCTGTGTTGGCCGCTCTGGTTTTAGGGAATCAAGATAGGATCGCCAGTAATCCCTTACCGCTGATGCTCCACCCATCGTTCTTCCCTCTCCCTTTACACTCCAGCCCTACCGAACGTCAAACGATAGAGGATGTAATCGGCCGTGTTACCCATGAGGTTTCCTATGCGGATCATGGGCAGAACAATATGGATGGCTGCAGCCGTGTCCTCACCATAGACATCTATTAGATCTTGAACCTTTTCAGGGACTGGCTGCGCCCCACTCTCAGCCCAGTAGCGAGCATAAATCATAGTCGGTATTTCTTCTTCGGGAGCATCTGTGGGTATCTGACCAGCCAGCAACTCTGCGAGTTCAGTGTCAGTAATCCCAACCTGAATCGCTTCACTCGCGTGGAATGTCCGACAATATCGGCACCCATTCACTTCCGTAACAACGAGCATCTGCCGTTCACGGAAGGCAGGTGAGAGCAGCTCCCTCATCGCCCTTCTTATGATGGACCGACGCTTGATGATGTTGCGAAAGTCTCCCCAGACTTCACCCAGACCTTGGTAGGTCCGCTTTTGAAACTTGTTCTTCAAGTGATTTACCTCTTCACGTCTACCAGATGCCAGGCACAAGACGGTACCGTGTTTGCTGCGCGTAGCCCGAATATCCCGGGAGTTCCTCCATCAGCATTTTATCCTCGTTCTTCGTGCGAATGACCAGAAATATCAGTGCGATTCCCGAAGGGACGAGCGCCCAAAATGAGCCGAGCATCAAGGGCATAGCAATGGAACTAACGACCCCTCCCGCATACGCCGGGTGCCGAACAATGCGATAAGGCCCACCAGTAATGACCGATTGATCACGATC